>CAKZQY010000358.1 GCA_937142015.1 uncultured Halobacteria archaeon | reverse complement strand
ACAATCTATCAACACTTGTGACCGACAGTAGAGTATCAGGGGCGAATGACACTCGGCGACTGGTTCCGCTCGAAGTACTGGACTGGGAGGCCAATGTCGGAGCGCGGTGGCGAGGGTGACCAGCAGTGTTCGCTCGCACGTCACTGGCCGTGTGTCGCTCGCGTATCCCGTTCACACTGTCGATCACACCTCCGTTTCGACCCCTCGTGTTTTTGCCACGGGGTGACGTATCGGTCTGCGTGTTCCCAGACGCAGACAGAGTCGAGACGCTGTTGCGGGCCATCGTCCACGAGATGCGTGCAGAGCAGCTGACGTTTCTCGCGGGCAGCATCGCCTACCACGCGTTCGTCTCTCTGCTGCCGTTGTTGTTGCTGCTCGTGTTGGTGCTGTCCGCGCTGGGTGACCTCGCGCCGACGGAGGCCGTGTTGGCGCTGATCGGCGCGGCGCTCACAGAGGGTGCCGCGGACGTGCTGCTCTCCGAACTCCGCCGGGCGAGTCAGTCGAGACAGCTCTCCGTGTTCGGCGGTGTGGTGCTCGTCTGGGGGACACTCCGCGTGTTCCGGGGACTGGACACCGCGTTCTCGGACGTGTACGAGACGGAGCACAACAACGGATTCTTCGATCAGCTGTTCGACGGCGCGATGGTGTTCGTCGTGTTCGCGCTGGCGGTCGTCGTCGGCGCGACGTTCCACGCCGCCGTCCCGGACGACGGGGCTGGCACGCTGTGGCTCGTGTTCAACCGACTCGCCCTCGTCGGTGGGCTGACGCTGACGATGCTGCCGATGTACTACGTGTTCCCCGACACTGACGTGACGGTGAAGGAGGTGTTGCCGGGGACTGTCGTCGCGGCGGTCGGGTTGACGCTGTTCGTCTCGCTGTTCGGGCTGTACGTCCAGTGGAGCGGCGAACAGCCGGAGGAGAGCGTGCTCGCCGCGATTCTCGTGTTCCTGACGTGGCTGTACGTCTCCGGGTTCGTCGTCCTGATCGGCGCGGTGATCAACGCCGTGCTCTCGAACCGCAGCGCGGACGTCTCCGTTCAACCCGTGTTCGGCGGGGTGTCCGAGGGACCGGCACGCGCCCCGCGTGAACTGATCGAGGCCCGCATCGGCAGCTTAGAGCGGCTGTTCGACGATCCGCAGTCGTTCACCGTCGACACGAAGGACAACAGCGTCTCCTTCCCCGCACCACAGTCTGTCGCCGTCGACCGTGGACGGTCGATCCTCTCGTCGGGGGTCACCGTCGAGTTCCGGTGGTCGCCCGCCGAGGCCGACCGACTCGACTTCGACGAACTCCCGGTGGACGCCGAGTGGATCGAGGGCGACGACACGACGTGGGTGCGCGGCGGCGACGAGACGACTGCGAACTCCGGCTCTGCCGCTGGTGGCGAGGGTGGAGCGAGTGAGGAGGCGACTGACGGCGAACAGACCAGTGGCGACGCACACGAGTCGAACCGTGCGTCGTGACTCTCCGATGGACACGGATCGAACCGTGCGTCGTGACTCTCCAGCCACCGAGCGGTGCCGTTCGCGGACGCTGTTCACGAGTCCGTCGCGTCGTAGCTGTAGTTCTCTGCCTGATCGAACACGGCGAGGTAGCTCTGCGCGTCGTCTGCCGAAACTACCTGCGGTCCCGCGGTGAACGCAGATCCACTGTCCACGTCGGCGACGACCGCCGTCTTGCCGTCTCTCGCGTCGACCCCGGTGACGGCTCCGGTCGCCGCTCGCTCGTTGAACGTCGTCCAGGTCCGTCGCTGGTCGAACTCGGGTGTCACGACGAGCACCGACGGCTCTGGGCCGTGGTACTCCCCGACTGACCGACCGTCGACCGTCTGAGCCGGCCGGGCGGCGATCCGCGCCGCAGCCTGTCCGCCGACGTACACTCGGCTCTCGTCGTCGACCGCCAGATCGTTGACCCGGAACGTATTGGACTTCCCGTCTGACTGCCGCGTCATCGTCAGCTGTGACGCTCGGTGCCCGCCGGATTCGGCGTCGAACCGCGCGTGGTACGCGACGTGTGCAGACCCCGAGTCCCAGAGGTCGTTGTAGTGGTCGATGGTTCGGACGCTGACCTCGCCGTCGTACCGGTCGCCGTCGTACCGGAACACGGTCTGAGTGCCCGCACTCTCCCCGGCGACGAAGATCTCGCCGTCGTGGTGCGTGACGTGGTACAGCCGTGTGTCGGCGACGTTGTCCGCGAGGTTCCCGCCGTCGAATCCGAACTTCATCCACTGTTGCTCGCCGTCGAATCCGTAGGCGTGGAGGTACGCCACCTGTACTGGGTTCCCGCTCGGGAGGGTTTTGTTGTCGAAGCCGGTCAGGTAGTACGACTCCGTGGCACCGTCTACCTCGACATCTGTGAGGTAGCTGGTCTCGACCTCGTCGGCGTGTACCTCCTCGTGGTCGGGCGAGAACACACGGACTGTGGTGTCGAGTTTGAGAACGTGGTGGCCCGACGCGCCGTAGGCGACCACCTTCGAGTCGGCGTCGCTCTGGAGCCGCCACGTCGTTGCGCCGCTCGCTAGGTCGACGCCCGTGACCGCGTGCTCTGTCGCAACCGCGAGTTCGCCCTCGCCACCGACCGCTGCGTCCAGCACCGACGAGTCGAGCCGATACACCCGCTCGAGCGAGCGCCCGTCTGGCGAGAGCCGGAGAAGCCGCCCGTCGCCGTCCCCTGCTGTCCCGATTGTCGTCGTCGACGCAGACGAGTAGCGCCTGTCAGTGTTCACCGCGATCAGAATGTCTCCGTCGGCGAGGATGTTGACACCCACGGGCGACTCCGTTCCCACGTACGTGCCGGTGTCGAGTGACAGGTCAGTGCTGTAGAACGGCTCGTCGTCGAGTTCGGGACGGAGCCGCAGGAGTCGCCGGTCGAAGCTCTCGTCGCTGTGGTAGTCGTCCAGCGACCGAGTGACGTACACCGTCCCGTCGTCGGCGGCCGCCTGGTGGTGTGAACGAAGCGCCTTGTCACCGAGCCCGACCTCGACATCCGCGACGTGGGACGGAATCCGCCACAGCTTCTCCGCCTCGGTCGCCACCGACCCGAACCGTCCGCTCGTGAAGACCATCCGCGACCCGTCGTTCAGCGCCGAGCCACCGACACTGTACCCCTTGGTCTCGTGTACCAACTCCCAGTTCCCGTCACCGACGTACCGGAAGGTCCCCGCGAGCTGTGTTCCGTCTGCCCGCTCGTAGGACAGGTACACGTCCCCGTCGCCGTCTGTACTCACCGCACCGCTGTGTGAACTCGTCTGCGTCCACGACTCGCCGTCGTACGTGTACACCCCGGAGTAGTTCGACTTGTACCAGACTCGCCCTCTCCCGTCGATCACCAGGTCGACGTGGGGTTTCCCGTCTAGTTCGTCGAACGGGAACTCCAGATCCGTCCACGTCTCCGACGCCAAGTCGTACTCGTACATCTCGGGGTTCGACGTTCCAGCGCCAGCCACCAGTCGACCGTCTCCCGCAGCAACGTAGTCCGGCCACGACGCCTCGCCGGGCGTGACCGAACTGTCTCCACAGCTCACACACTCCCACGTACCCTCTTCGCCCGTCGCCACGAGTTCGGCGAGTCCGTGGTGCTTCCGGTGCACGAACAACCGCCCGGACTCACTCGCACAGAGCGACCCGGTCCCGTACTTGTCCGGTGCTCCAGCCACCCGCTCCCACTCCGAATCCCCCGCCTCGATCTCGAACACACCGCTCTCCGCTTCTCCCTCGACACTCGCGTACACCGTCGTCCCACTGGCAACTAGTCCCTGAAACGCGGGCTTCTCCGGCAGCCCGGCCTCCACCGGCTCCCAAGCGCTCTCGGCTCGCTGCGACTCTCCCCCGCTACTGGACGTGCCCCCGAGACACCCCGCTACCCCGACAGCGGTCGACCCCGAGAGCAGCGACAAGTACGTACGCCGTCGCATACGCCGGCTCTACACGAGCTGCTGGTAAATACATTGGTCGTGTCGCAGAGCTGTAGTGTCGCAGAGCCGCTTGGACCTTGCTCACCAGAGCGTCGTAGGGGTGCACTGATAGTGATTACTGCGAGTCTTAACCGCCGCGGCGACTCGTGCCGGTGAGTAGAGCATCTGAGCCGCCGGTTTTCGATGCCCTCCGTGGAACCGTTCGCAGTAATCACTATGAGTCGACGCGTCACCGCTACGCCGCGAGGCGGACTCCTCACCGCTACGCCGCGAGGCGAACTCCTCACCGCTACGCCGCGAGGCGGACTCCTCACCGCTACGCCGCGAGGCGGACTCCTCACTTCCACGTCGTCGTCTCGCTCGCGGTCGGTCTCCCCCGCTGTTGCAGTCGACCTGCGTCCCCGGTGGTTTTACTTGTGGTCAGCCACCAGTAGCGGTTACCATGTCGGTCGAACACGCCGATACCGACACGGAGGATACCCGAAGCCGCCGGACGGCGGCTGGTCGGGAAATTCTCCGGTCGTGACTCAGAAGCCGAGAACGACAGCCCTCCACGACCACGTCCCGTCGACGACGAGAACGACGACGCTTCACCACCACGTCCTGTCGACGACGCACCGTCCACCAGCGATGCACCGTCTGCCAGCGACGCACCGTCTGCCAGCGACGCACCGTCTGCCAGTGTCGACGCGTCGAGTGACGATTCTGCCGTCGTCGTGGCAGTCGACGGCGAGACCCACCGGCTCGACCGAGCGACGGCACAGAGCCTCAGAGACGCACTCACCGACGCGTTGGTCGGCCGAGAGGAGTACCTCCACACGGCCGGTGAGCACCGCGCCGACGGGAGCTACGTCGTCGAGCGACGCGCCGCCGACTCTGCCGGCCACCGGAAGGTGTTCGAGCGGTTCGGGGAGTTACGGACTCTGTTCGCGGAACTCCCCCGAGAGTTCACCGCGACGGACGTGGACGAAGACACTGCCACTGGCGGCCGACGGCACCTCCTCGTCCGTCACCTCGCGGAACACCCCGCGTTCGACTGTGAACTCGCCGCTCGGCAGCCGCTGACTGCGCGGAAGACGACGCCGAACGACGAAGGTGCAACGACGAGTGAGACGGCGACAGACAGCGCCGTGAAACCGAACAGTGAGACGGCGACAGACGGCGAACTCACCCCGGCAGACGACTAGCTGCAGGGACGAACGGGTCACTCCCGGCCGAACATGGTTCGGTGAGACTGAATCCCGAAGTACAGCGCCATCGCAACGGCAGTCGCGCCGGCAGAGAGGTACGTCTCCGGTGGCACGTCGGACAGTCCCTGTTGTGC
This sequence comes from uncultured Halobacteria archaeon, assembly GCA_937142015.1. Classification (GTDB taxonomy): domain Archaea; phylum Halobacteriota; class Halobacteria; order Halobacteriales; family Haloferacaceae; genus JAHENP01. Next base: position 2,373 of record CAKZQY010000358.1, on the reverse strand, counting down.
GCGGACCATCCCGATTCCTGCCCACCCGCCCGAGAGGAGGAATCCGACGGCGAACAGCCCGAACCCCGCGGCCTCCGATCCTCGCCGGTGGAGGACGACACCGACCGTCAGGACGGAGACACCCATGACCGCGAGTGCGACTCGTGTCGGGGAAACCATACCCGGCGTTGGTAGACCGTCTGTATAAATCGTGTGTCGGCGTCGCTGGTCGGACGGCGGTGCGCGGCCGACGGGTCACAACTCCCTGTCTGGGACTGCGCTCGCCGCCGACCCGCGGTCGGCACCTCACTGTCGCTGGTGGATCTGTTGGAACTGCGTGCCGAGGTAGGTGCTGCCGGGGCCGGGGATGTTGGCGATGTAGCCGCTCCAGTCGGCGGTGTTCGCCGGCCAGTTGATCACGTCGTAGCTGGTGATCATCGTCGGGAAGTCGAGGTAGATCCGCTCGACTGCCTGCTGTGCGAGGCTGTTTCGCGTCTCCGTCTCCAGTTCCGTCCGTGCTCGACTGATCAGTTCGTCTGCGGTCGCGTCCTCGAACAGTCCGTACCCCATCGCGTTCGAGAGGAACGTGTCCGTGTTCTTGTTCTCGCCCACGTCGACCTTCGAGAGGTCGTCGGCGTTGTCGGAGTGGAACAGGCTGTACAGCGTCGGGAACGCGAACGAGGAGAGGTTCACCCACCCCATCGGGAACAGGTCGAAGTCCTCGTTGTTGTACACCTTGCCGACCATCGTGTTGAACGACATCACCTGCCGGTTGATCGGGATACCGACGGACTGGAGCGCGCCGAGGAAGTTGTCGATCATCTTCGCCTCCTGTGGGGCGTCCTTGGCGGGGTCTTGGTACATCGTGAGTGGCCCGCCGTTGAGCTCCGTGATCGTCTGCCCGTCGACGCGGATCTCCTTGTCGGCCTCCGGGTTCTGTTTCAACACCTCCGATTCGATCTCGCCGAACGTGTAGTCGTAGCTGCCGCCGGAGCCGCTGGCGGTGACGCCGGTGAGACTGCCGGGGTACTCCTGACCGACGTAGGTGCCGCCCTCACCGGTGATCGCCTTCCCCTCCGAGAGGAACGTTCGAATCCCCTCCACGTCTGGGACGCCGGCCGTCTGTTGACGGAAGGTGAACGCCTGCGTCGCGGGGTGATCGGAGATTGCCGCGTCCTCGACGGCGCTCTCCGGGCGAACGGCGACGTAGCCCGGCGGCATCACGAAGTCCCCCTCGATGGCGAACCCGCGACGCAGCCGCTCCGTCCAGAACACGTCGTCGAACACGAAGCCGAACACCTGCCGGAACGTGAGGTCGTCGAACGGCTGGGTCCGGAGGTTGAACGAGTAGTGGTCGTAGCCCGTCGCCGTCCCCTTGACGAGTTCGTACCCCTGTTTGTCTTTCACCTGCGGGATCTTCGAGGCGCGAATCGCCGAGTACAGCGTGTCGATCTCCCCTTGGAGGAGCGCCTGTTCGAGTGCGGCCTGACTCCCGAACACCTTGATCCGGACTTCGTCGAGGAACGGCCCACCGCGGATCATCCCGTTCACCTCGTCGTACCAGTCCAGATCGTTGAGCGTGTACTCGCCGCCACGCTCCGCGTAGCTGATCGCCGTCGCCGTGTCCGGCTGGTACCTCGTGACGACGCCCGGACCGAGTCCCACGGGCCCGCCGTTGTCGAACGGCTCGTACTGCTGGAACGTGCCGGGATCGACGTCTCCCCACTTGTGTTTCGGCAACAGCGGCAGCGAGAGCTGACTGGAAGCGTACGTCCCGATTGGCTTGTCGAGACGCATCTGCACGTCCCAGTCGCCCGACGCCTCCGTGACCGACGAGATTGGGCTGAGTGTGCCCGCGTACTTCCCCGGGTTGGCGTCCAGCAGGAAGTTGTACGAGAAGATCACGTCCTCGACGCCGAACGACTCCCCGTCGTTGAACGTCAGCCCCTCCCGAACGTCGAATTTGATCAACACGTCCGGCTGGTCGTTCTCGTCCTCGCCCGTGTCTTCGACCTCCTCGAACGTCCAGTCGGTGAAGGCGTTCGGGTGAACCTCGAAGTTCACCGGATCGACTGCCGTCCCGCCCTCGTACACCTGCCCGAACGCGATGTCGGCGTAGGCGGTGTTCGTCGCCAACACGTTCAGACTGTCTACCGGCTCGCTCATCCCGAACGTGTACGTCCCGCCCTCTGGGATCTCCTGTGTCTCCGACCGCTCCGTCGGCGTCCGGTCCTCTGTCGGGGTCGGCGAGTCCGTCGGTGTCGCCGACTCTGTCGCCGTCGTCTCCTGCCCGCCGCTGCAGCCCGCGAGCCCCATCGTGACTGCCGCGACTCCCGTCCCTCTCATAGTGATTAAGCAAGCTATTTACCAATAGGCGTAGTAGAGTCGACAATG
>CAKZQY010000357.1 GCA_937142015.1 uncultured Halobacteria archaeon | reverse complement strand
CGACTGTCGCGTCACACGCCCGTCGGCTACACGACTGTCGCGTCACACGAGGACCGTCCACGCGGCAGCGGCAGCCGCAACACTGGCAACCGCGTACGCCCACCGGTACCGGCCGAGATCGTCGAGAACCGCCGACGCCGGCCTGTCGGAGAGAACGGTCGATTCCGCGCTCGTTCGTGGCTGTACGACGAGGTCGTCCGGCCCGAGCGGGTACGTCGCGTCGTCGGTCGCGGTCGCCTCACCGATGAGGTACAGCTCGTCTCCCAGCGAGAACGTCTGTTCGTAGTAGCGTCGCCGGGCGGCGTTCTCCTCACCGATACTGATCGGCGACGTTTGGCGTTCTGGGATGTCGGGCTCGCTCGCTTCGAACGTCTCGATTCGCTCGGGCGGGTCACCGTCCGGCGCGAGCGACGGCTCGCCGGAGAACGCGTCCGACACGACGTACACGCCGTCGGCCGCGACGCCAACGGACAGCGCCCGGTCGACGTCGATCCCGGGGGCGCTGATCTCCCACGTGGCGTCCTCGAACTCGCTTCTGACGTGGTCGCCGAGTTCGACTCGTACCCGACCTGTCCCGTCGTCGAGGACGAACGGCGTTGTGTACACGCCCGACGCACGCGACTCCCAGTTTCCGTTGTCCCACTCGTCGATCTCCCACACCGCGAGGGTACACTCCTCGGCCTCGATTGGCGAGTCGAACGACTCCCCGTCGGCGATCTGACCGTACAGTTCCACGACTCCTTCCTCGGAGATGCCCTCGACGTCGGTCGTCGAGGCCTCTGCGACGACCGACTGTCGACGGTGGAGCTGCCGGCCGTACCAGCCGCTGAGACCCGCAACGAGGAGGAACAACAGCGTGACAGTGATGCTCATCGTCTCCGAAACGGGTAGCTCGGGCTCCCAGAAAAGTTCCCAGTTCGTGTCACGGTCCCTGACACAGTACTACTCGGCGATACCGATCTCCTCGCGCGCGTCGGCCGCAGCCGCCACGACCTCGGCAGCACGGCGTTCCACGGTCTCGACGAACGACGCCTCGTCGATCGTCGCCGTGTTCGTCCGGACCGTGTGAACCGCCGAGCGGAGGGCGGCGTCGACGAAGGTCGCTCCACTGACCGCGTCCGGTCGGACTGCCGGCGCGCTGTGGCTCGTCACCACGACGGCAGTCTCCAACACCGCTCGACACGCCTCGGCGACGGTCAACGGCACACCAGTCGCGCGTTTCTGTGCCGCTCGCCGGTCGCTGGCGGGTTCGTCGAACAGCTCCTCGACGACTGCCGCGTCCGTCTCGCCGAGGCGGAGGAGCTGCTGCCGTCGTCTGGCGAGTTGCTGTCGCCGTTCGGCGAGTTGCTGTCGCCGTTCGGCGGGCGATCCGCTCGTCTCCGCGAGCGGCGTGTCGTCTGGGCCGTTCTCGACGGTGTGGGTACACGCCATCTCGCACAGTGCAGTCCCCGTCGCCCCGACGACTGCCGCACACGTCCCGCCAGCGGGCGTGAGCTGTTCCGACGCGACTGCTGTCAGGAACGTGTCGATCTCTGTCGACTGGTACGTCGTCCCTGTGGAGTCGTGTGTCACACTGTGACGTGTCGGTCGGTCACAATCACTGTTGTGCCGAACGACTGGCACCGACTTCACGCGTCGGGTTGTCGTTCTCGTGACCGACGCTGTGAAGCGTCGTCGCGGTCGCGTTCGGGAGTCGGAACGACTATTCGCCTCACCGTCCGACCAACGAGCGATGACAGACAGTATCGAGCCGCGAGCGGTCGCGGACCTCTCGCCCGGTGAGCGTCGGGCGTTCTTCGAGCGGGACGCGGGGGTCGACGCCGTCCGGGGAGACGTCGGGGAGATTCTCGACCGCGTCCGCGCGGAAGGTGACGTGGCCCTCCGAGAGTTCTCCGCGGAGTTCGACGACGTAGACGTGGCGAACATCGACGTGACCGACGAGGCCGAGCGGGCGGTCGACCGCGTCGACGACGACGTGCTGGCGGCGATTCGAGACGCCGCCGCAAACGTCCGTGCGTTCCACGAGCGACAGCTACCAGACGACTGGCGGGAGACGTTCGCCGACGGACGGGAACTCGGGCGTCGGTTCCGTCCGCTCGACCGCGTGGGCGTGTACGTTCCCGGCGGTGCGGCAGCGTACCCATCCTCCGGGCTGATGGGTGTGATTCCCGCGACGGTCGCCGGTGTCGAACACGTCGCCGTCGCTACCCCGCCGGCAGAGGAGATGAATCCAGCGACACTGGCGGCGATCCACGAGGCTGGCGCGGACGCGGTCTACTCCGTCGGCGGCGCACAGGCTGTCGGCGCGCTGGCGTACGGCACGGAGACGGTCGACGCCGTCCAGAAGATCGTCGGTCCGGGCAACCGCTGGGTGACGGCCGCGAAAGCCGACGTCCGCGGGACGGTCGAGATCGACTTTCTCGCCGGCCCCTCGGAGATTCTCGTGCTCGCAGACGACACAGCGGACCCGGGCTACGTCGCTGCGGACCTGCTCGCGCAGGCGGAACACGACGAGAACGCCTCCGTCGTCGCCGTCACGGACGCGGAGGCGGTCGCAGAGGAGATCGTCGCCGCCGTCGAACGACGACTCCCGGAGCGCGAGCGGGCAGAGACGATCCGCGGCGCGCTCGCCAACGACGCGAGTGGCGTGCTGTACGCCCGGTCGATGTCGGAAGCCGTGCTGTTCGCCGAGGAGTACGCCGCAGAACACCTCTCGATCCAGACAGCCGACCCCGAGGCGCTGTTAGACCGCATCAGCAACGTCGGCAGCGCGTTCCTCGGTCCGCACAGCCCCGTCGCCGCCGGCGACTACGCCGCCGGCACGAACCACGTCCTCCCGACGAACGGCGGCGCGAAGGCGTTCGGCGGCCTCTCTGTCGACACCTTCCTCCGCTCGTCGACTGTCCAACGACTCTCCGAGACCGGACTCGCCGACCTCTCGGAGACGATTACGACGCTCGCCGAGGCGGAAGGACTGGAGGGACACGCCGCGAGTGTGCGTGAACGGACGGACGACGAGTCGTAGCGTCACGGAGACCGACCCGTGGAGGCGAGTCGGAGAGTCGGGGACACCGACGCGTCGACACCCGCCAGCCGAGACGCGAGTTGTCGGGGTGAAGGCCAAACAGTTACACCTTCGAGACACGGACAGTCCCTCGATGCCACGCCGGTCGGCAGTCAGACAGTGGGCAGGTGGTGGGCCGTACTCGCTGGGGCTCCACAGACGGGACGAGGTGAACCGCGCGTTCGGCGGGGGGCTCCCCCGAGGGAGTCTGATCCTGCTGGAGGGGGGCTACGGCTCGGGGAAGAGTGTGTTCTCGGGCCGGTTCGCCTACGGCCTGTGTGAGGAGTCACACGCGGTGACACTGCTGTCGACGGAACGGCCCGTCCAGCGGTTCTGCTCACAGATGCGTGCGCTGTCGTACCCGGTCGAAGAGGCACTCGGCACCCGAGACCTGTTGTACCTGTACGGCGACGTGGCGGGGCTCGACCGCGAGGGTGAGCAAGCGCCGGAGCTGTTGCCACGACTCACCGGCAGCACGCGGATGTGGGAGGCGGACGTGATCCTGTTGGACTCCTTCGGCGAGGTGCTCCGGTTCGACCGCGAGTTCGACCGACTCACCCGCGAGAACGACCGCCGGAGGGCGGCGCGCCGTGTGGTCGCCTTCCTGTCGAGTATCACCGCGAACGGCCGCACCGTGGTTCTCACGGTCGACCCGGTCGGCCTCCCCGAGTCCGTGATGGAGCCGTTTCGGATGCTGTCGGACGGCGTGTTGGAACTCAGCCGAACCCCCGGCGGCAGCAGCGCACGCCGGAGTGTCGAAGTGCGACGGTTCGCCGGCGCGACTGGCCCCGTCCGCGACCGGATCGACTTCTCCGTCCGACCGGGGGCGGGCATCGTCATCGACAACCGCACTGTCGTCCGTCGGTAGAACCCGATAGTCGACCAGTCGAGTCGAGTGGCGGATCGGTCGCCGTTCGAGCAACGACAGGTGGGCGCGTGCTGCCGCGAGTGTAACCGTTCACAGTCACACCCCGGCGTCAAGACTAAGCCGACGACAGCCGAACGGGTGGGTATGAGTACGCAAGCGAGTGAGGGTGCCACTGGAGACGATCCCGTCGTCGTGACGGAGTCGGCCGCGGAGGAGGCGCTCTCGCTGATGGAGTCTCAGGGGATGGACGCCGACGTCGGTGGCCTCCGGCTGTACGTCCAGCAGGGCGGCTGTGCCGGACTCTCCTACGGAATGCGGTTCGACCACGAGCCGGAAGCCGACGACCGTGTGACCGAACACCACGGCCTCCGCGTGTTCGTCGACCCGGCGTCGCTGGAGTACGTCGGCGGCTCGAAGCTCGACTACGAAGACGGACTGCAAGCTGCCGGGTTCCACGTCGAGAACCCGAACGTCGTGAGTGAGTGCGGCTGTGGCGAGAGTTTCCGTACCTGATCTGTCGGGCAACGGAACGCTCAGCGCCGTCTAGATCAGGTCCGGTTACTTCTAGTACTGACACCACTCTAATATACAGAATCTGATACGTTTGGCTCCAGACACTCTTCGACGCGCACAGATATCTATTTTCGACCTAGTATGACATCTTCTGGACAATCATGTAAATAACAGAGTAGATTTATGTGCTGTGTGAACAGAGGTTTGAGAGATGGCCAAATTGTACCGGCGCACCGCAGAGGACCGTTACTACGTACGTGTGTACGCTCAATCAGCAGGCCACCCGATCACACTCCAGGTCCCGGACATTACCCGTGATATTTACGAGTCACTGGAGCACGAGCCAAATGGAGCAGGCACAGAAAGTGGCGTTGAGATACCAACAGAGCTCGTATGGAAGCTCTACGAGGCCGGTTTGCACCCGACGAAAGGTGGGGCGGGTTCCGGTGGTGGTGGCAGTTCTCAGCTGAGAACGTCGAGCGTAGAGTCAGTGCCGAATTTGAGCGAGGACGAGGTAACGACGATTCTCGCAGTGACGGCTGACTACGATGGAAAGTATCGGGAAGAAGTAGTGGCGTTCAGAGAGATTCTCGGGGAGAGTGTTGAGACGAAGAAGAAGACGGGGACCTCTATTCTGACACCAGCTGGTTGGAGTGGGCCTCCGTCCGAGTGGGATGAGCCTCCGACAATAGAGGAGCTATTCGGTGGCACACAGCACGAGTGGCAGATCCGGCGTGGAGGGCTGTCTGACTTGACGTACCGCGAGCGTCTGGAGAGTGTATCAGACATCACAGGTCGGATTCTCGACTACGACGACCACCCAGACGGAAGCCAAGGCGAGATCTACCTAACCACTGTCAGAGACGCCGACGAGGAGTACGCTCTACGAGTCACGTTCCGCCTCAACGACGCGCGGCTGTCTCGACCGGTCACGCTGATCGACTACCGTGGCACTGCCCACGCGACTGACTTCCACGTCGTGTTCGACCTCGACGACGCGGAGTACACGTTCGAGCTCACAGACGGGCTCGTCTCCGAGTTCGACGTGTGCGTCGGGGGAGTTCAGTTTGGACGGTTCGACTTCCCCGACGAGATGCCGGACAGAATGGTGGACGCTAGTCCGCCAACGCTCCACGCACTCGTCGGCGACTTCGCTGCCGTGGTCGCGCTCCTCCGACGACTATTCGACCCCTTCGAGACGTACGAACTGGAGTCGACCGCGCTAGGACACCGACGGGACGGGGCCGCGCTGGCGTAGTTGACAGTGGCGAGGAATTTCCTGGTGGAACTCAGTGAGGCGGTTGCGTATCGGCACTACTAGCATTATTATTTTTTACTAGAAAGAAATGGTGCGTGAGCGCCTCGTCTGTCGAGATGTGCTCGCCGTCGCCCCTACTCGGCGCGCTCACCGCGCGCGTCGTTGGCGGCTCTCACCTCCTCGACTTTCGAGAGGATCTCGAACAGCTCCGTCGCCGCCGCGGCGACCTGCTCGTCTGTCGCGTCGCTGTCGCGGGCGAGATCCGCGAGATCACCGACACCTTCGACTGCCTCGGTGGCGACATCCGCGAGCGCGTCCTCGGGCACGTCCTCGTGACAGAGGTGGATCGACGCGCGAGCGCTCGTCTGCACCAGCCCGGCAGCACGGGACTGCGGGAACGCACGGGAGCGTTTCAGCGTCCGGGCGGCGCGAACGAGCACCTGTCCCGCGTGGTACAGTTCGAGGTGCCCGGTGCCGTCTGTGTGCTCCGGTGCTACCGCGGTGTCGAGCTCCGCCTCCGAGACCGCCTCGGGGGTGTCGACGCTCTCGTCGGGCACGTCGCGGCCGTGGAGTCGGTCCACCTCGTCCAGCGCCGCGACGGCGTCCGTGATCGCCTCGCGGTAGTCGTCGTGTGCCTCCGCTGCGCGAGTCAGCGCGTCGTCTGCCTCGTCCATCGCGGCGGCGACTGCAGGGTCCTCGTCGTCGACTGGAGGGACGCTGTCGCTCGGAACCGCCGTGTCGACTGCGTCGCTGTCTGACTGCTGTGCGTCTGCCTGTCCGTCACGCTCTTGTGACGGTGTGTCTGAGTCGGTCATGGGTGTACCGTAGTGGCGACACCCGGGGGAAGGTGTCCTAAGCACCTTCGCCGCTTCTTGCTGTTCCGCCGAAGCGACGAGCCCGGCGTGCCGCAGTTCCCAGTTTCGCTGGCTCTGACTTAATCGTTTCGATAGCGTTTCCAGTGGCGATACGAAGGTTTTTGAGTGATAACGAGCGGGGTGGTGTGGCGGGGTCGCTGTGTGTGAGTGGTGGTTCTGACTGGCTGTGAGGGACGGATTTTAGTTTGGGTGGCGCAGTTCGTTGGTGTGGCTCGGGATCAAGATGTCGACTTGACTCGGAATCAGGATCAGGATGCAGTTCCTGAGCATCGCTGTGGGTTCGAGATGCTGGCTGCTGATGTCTCCTCTTTTTCCATATCTAGATCTCTGCTTGAATCTATTAAAAGCGCGCGAAGTTCGGTTTGTTGTCGGGAGGCTGAGGAGCGGGGGCGTTGTATCTGGCATATTGAGGAGAAAGTGAAGTTGGCTAGCGAACTACCGACAGTGGACTCGCAGATTCCCGTTGTTCTTGATGGTGCTTGTTTGTCCGGCGTGGAGTTTGACTCAAAACGGTCCTTTTCCGGATATCGACTTCGCTTCGCAGATCTCTCTGAGACAGATCTCAAACACGCCGAATTATCAAATGCAGATTTTCGCTACGCTAATATTTCCCGAGCGAATCTTGAAAGCGCCACGCTATTCAACACGGATCTTAGTGGGGCTGATCTCTCGGAGGCGTATCTTGAGAGGGCTGTTATCACGGATGCGAGCCTCAGTGGGGCTGACATCTCAGAGGCGCATCTTCGTGTGGCCGACATGAGTGGGGCGACGCTTCATGCGGCCGACTTGAGTGAGGCGAACCTGCGTGCGACTGATCTCACCAAGACCGAACTCTCGAGAGCTAACCTCTCAGAAGCATATCTTCGCGGGGCCGACCTTTCAGAAGCGCGAGTTGAAGATGCAAACCTGTGTGGGGCGGATCTCAAAACCTCCGACCTTTCAGAAGCATATCTCAATGATATCAACCTTTCTCAAGCTGACCTTAATAATGCCAATTTATCTAGATCAAATCTTGATGATTCTGATCTCTCAAAGGCAGAACTCAACAATGTAGATCTCTCGCAAGTTAGACTCAGATCCGCCGACCTCTCAGAAGCATCCCTCGTGATTGCTGATCTCTCGGAAGCGAACCTCTTCAAAACAGATCTCTCAGAAGTGAACCTCTGGGCTGCTGACCTTTCTGGGACAGACTTTCGTCTCACCAAATTTCAACAATCAATCTTGCGGGGGGCAAAGGCTCAGAACGCCGATTTTCGAGACGCAACCTTCGGTGACGAGCAAACCGACCACGAGCCAGCCAACCTCGAAAACGCAGTCTTCAGGAACGCAGACCTCCGCGGAGCGGACTTCACAGACGCGCGTCTCGACCAGATCGACCTCACAGACGCTCGCATCGACGCGCGAACCACCTTCGACGAGACCACGATCTACGAGCGCGAGAACGTACAGAGCGAGGCCCGCGACGAGGACGACGACGCCGCACCGCCAGCGGCGTGGGTCCAGCGTCGTCTCGAACGCCTCCACGAGGACAACGCGCTCTCGGCAGTCGCTCGGAAGTACCACATCCGCAAACAGCGCGCGAGACAGCGCCACGCGGCAGCGCAGGCTGGCGGCGGCGCGTGGCGCGTCTGGCTCTTCGGCAACCGCGTCGTCGACCGACTCACGGACAACCGCGTCACCCAGTGGCTCGGACGACGCGGCTGGTCGGAGCTCCCGTACGCACAGCGAATCCGGGGGTGGAACGGCTGGGACCGACTCCCATCGCCACGCGAGTGGCGCGACTGGAGCGCGTACGCGACGTGGCTCCGACTGCGCGTGTCGCAACTCCTGATGGGCTACGGCGAGAGTGTGCGACGAGTCGCGTCGATTGCCGGCGCGGTGGTCCTGCTCTGGACTTTCCTGTACCCCCTCGGCGACTGGGTGGTTCCGAATCCGGGCACGCCGGAGGCACGACAGCGTGGGGCCACTCCCGAGAGCGACACGTCAGTCTCGGATGTCGCACTCGAGTACCCGGCGTGGCCGGGTGAACTCGGCGGCGTGCCCCGATTTCTGGGTGAGCTGGGCGACACGCTCCTCGACAGTCTCTACTTCAGCGCGGTGACGTTCACGACGCTCGGGTTCGGCGACTTCAGCCCGACTGGCTTCGGGCGTGTGCTCGCCACCGTCGAGGCTGCGCTCGGTGTCACGCTGTTCGCCGTGCTCGTGTTCGTGCTCGGGCGACGTGCGACGCGGTGAGACTGTCCGTCACGAATCGTCGAATTCGGAGTCGACAGAGCTGGCACAGTCCAAAGCGATATTGGTTCGCTCGTGGTAACTCACGTCAGTGGTCAGTATCGAGATCGGCGACTCGGCGATCCGGATCAGGAGTCTCAGCAACGACTCGCTGGTCGTCGACGTCGACGGGTGGCAGCCGGACGAGACGCCAGTCGAGCCGGAGATGGACGAGACGATTCCGGTCGACGAGGTCGTCTCGGGGCTGCTCACCCGGGTTCGAGTGCAAGCCTCGGGACTGACGGTGACTTCTCCGGAGGTCGAGGTGTCGGAACACCTCGGAGAGATGACGGCGTGGACTTCAGCGGGTCACACGATTGTCGAGCCCGCGTCGCTGCCGCCGGCCACCTACCGGATCACGATTCAGAAGGAGTCGTTGACCGTGTACGCACAGTTCGAGGGAGCGGTCGACGTGCTCGAACGCCCGGACGACACGTGGATTCTCGCCTTCGACGGCCCGACCCGGCTGTCGGTGGCCGTTCGTGACTCGTCGGATCACCCGCGGGGTGTCGTCACCGCAGCGCCGACGCCCGAGGGTGTCGCCCGCGCGATCTCGACGCTCGCTGCCGGACTCCGCACTGCGACGCCGGATCGGTCGTTCCCGAGCCTCCAACTCCACCCGCCACGCATCGAGATCGGCGAGCGAACCGACGTGCCGGCGTCCGTCCGAGAGCGCGTTCCCGAGACCGACATCGAACTACACGTTCCGGACCGTATCGAGAGCCTGCTCGCAGTCGCACCACTCGCCCACTACCTCTGTGCGACTGTCACGGTCGCCGACCGGGAGCAGCCGGTGGTGCGGGCTCCGTCCGTCGGGCTCGAACGCACGCTGCCGTCCGTCCCGGACCTATCGGACGCGGTGTCGTCGCTCCTCGAACGGGTCTTCTGGCTCGACTGTCTCGTCCGCAACGCCGGTCCACACGGCATCGACCTCGTCAACGTCGAGCGAGCGCGCGAAGCTGGACTCGATCCGGATCTCGACGCGCTGTACGACGCGTCGCCCGCAGAACGACTCCGCCGGTACCTCGATCTGGAGTTCGAGGCCGCGGCGGACGTGTTCCCGCGGTGGCAGGCGGCCGCAGTCGTCGAACCGACCGTCGAGAGTGTCGTCGCTCTCCCGCGACTGGCGTTCGAGTTCGCCACGGTGTCTCTCCCAGACAGCGGCACGGTGAGTGACCGCGTCGTCGGCGACGCGTCAGTGCCGCCGACGGAGCCGCCCGCGATGGGGCCCGGCGGCGCACGCGTCGGCTGTCGTGTGACCCACGGATCGCCGTCTGGGCCGCTCTCTGCGACGCCCGACGCACTCCGACGGTTCGAGGGAGACGACGACGACGGACCGCTCCGAGTCGTCGTCGCCGACGCTCCCGGGAGTCGCGTGGGTGAGGAACTGGCCGGCCAGTCGACGCTCGACGACGTGGGTGTCCGCGTGGAGCGTCACCGGAATCCGACCCGTGCCGAGCTCCGAGCGGCCGTGGCGGACCCGCCGGAACTGCTGTACCACGCTCTCGGTGGGCCCGACAATCCAACTCGGTCGAGAGACGACGCAGGCGGCGTGGTCGACTCCGGGATCGAGTGTGCCGACGGAACGCTGTCGGTCGAGGACCTCCCGACAGCCGTCGCCGACATCGTCGTTCTCGACACGCCAGCGTCGGTCGAGACGGCACGCGAGTTGGTCGGCTCCGGCAGGGCAGCCGCCGTCGTCGCTCACTCCACCCCGGGTGGGACGGAGCGCGCGGAGACCGAGACGAGCCGCGTGGAGACCGAGATGGACCGCGCGGAGATCGAGATGGACCGCGTGGGGACCGAGATGGACCGCGTGGAGACCGAGACGAGCAGCGCGGAGACCGAGATGGACCGCGCGGAGACCGATTTCGTCGGTCGCGTGGGAGCGGACTGCGTCAGGTGGCTGTTGCGGCGGGCGCGCGTGGGTGACGCCCTCTGGCTGTCACGCCGGTACGGCGAGGGTGACCCGACGGCGACGGCCGTCGGTGACGTGTTCCGGCAGTTGCAGGTCCCAGCGCGACGGTTCCCGTCGTACTACTGGTACTGGTCCGACGGGTCGGGCGGGGCCGACAGCGGTCTCTGTGGACTGTCGAGGCAGGGTGGACACCAGATCTGGCACCTGACGCGTCGGGACAGCCGCGTCTGTCTCGCCGGAACGCCGCTGCAGTGTGACCCGGCGTCGCGGGAACTCCGGGAGGCGCTCGTCGACTCGACGACGCCGGTCGTCCACGACGGACGGGTGTACTGGGACGAAGCGAGCGAGCGACTACTGAACCCGTTGGTTTGATTGCCGACTGGGTGTCTGTCAGACCGGTATGTCGACTGGGTGTCTGTCAGACCGGTATGCCGACTGAGTGCGTGTCGGACCGGTATTCTCTCGTGACTGGGTCTCCTAGGTCGAGAAGAGACGGACACGATGAGCTCGGAGACGACTCCCGACTGGCAGTCGGACGAGCGAATCGACGGGCTGGGGGAGATCAGCCGTCGACTGGCGGACTGTGACGACGCGGCGGGCGTCCACTGGACAGTCGTCGAGTCGCTGGACGCCGTCGTCGCGTTCGACGCAGCCGTCTTCTACGCCGTCGCCGACGGCAAACTCCGACCGCAGGCGGTCGTCGCCGAGACGCTGCACCGCGCTGCGTCCCCCGAGGTTGGAGAGGGAATCGCGGGCACGGTGCTCCAGACCGGTGAGCCCCGACTCGTCGACGACCTCGGCGACGAGCCGACTGCCCGGGAGAGTGACAGGTTCGCGTCGGCGCTGACAGTGCCGGTCGACGACGAGCACGGGCTCCAGCTCCTCTCGACGGAGGTCGGAGCCTTCTCGGCGACGGACCGGGCGTGGGTCGAGGTCGTCTGTCGGGAGGCCGCGAACGCGCTCGACAGAGTCGTCGCACAGCAGCGGGCGGACCGCGAGCGCGACGAGTTCGCGGTGTTGTTCGAGAACGTCGCCGACCCGGTGTTGCGCTACCGAGTGCGAGACGGGACACCCGTCGTGGATCGCGTGAACGCCACGCTGACACAGCAGTTCGACGTCGCCGCCGAGACAGCCGTCGGCACGCCGCTCGACGAGCTCCCGGGACAGCTCGAAGCCGAGCCGCCGGAGTGGGAGGCGGCCCGTCGCGGCGAGCGCGTCGAGCGGCGACTGGAACGGCAGACAACAGACGGTGTCCGACAGTTTCTGATGCGGACCGTGCCGGGCACCCCCGACGCCCCGACACAGACCGGAACGGGGTACGTCCTCTACGTCGACGTGGAGGAGTCTCGGCGACGCGAGCAGTTGGAGGTGCTCAACCGCTTTCTCAGGCACAACGTCCGCAACGACATCTCGGTGATGCGCGCACACCTCGAACAGGTACACAGAACTGTCGGCGACGAGGCAGTCGCCGACCACGTCGAAACCACGCTGCGGGCCGCCGACAGACTCGAACGTCGGAGTCGGAAGGCACGCGAGGCACAGGACCTCATCAGCGCGACCGCGGGTCGTACCACGACTCGATTCGACCTCACCGGCGTGGTCACCGAACAGGTCGCTGCCGTGCGAGAGAACTTCCCGGAGGCCGCCGTCGAACTCGACTGTCCCGACGAGACAGTCGCGGTCGCAGCCGACGACAACCTGCCGCTCGCGGTCGCAGAGGTGCTGGAGAACGGCGTGGTTCACACAGACGACTCCCCGTCGGTCGAGGTGACGGTCACGACGACCGACGCGACAGCGACGGTGACAGTCGCCGACGACGGGCCGGGCATCCCCGAGCAAGAGACGCGAGTGGTCGAACGCCGTCGGGAGACACAGATCGAACACGGACGCGGTATCGGACTGTGGCTCGTCGCGTGGATCGTCGACGCCTCCGACGGACAGCTGTCGTTCGACACGCCCGAAGAGGGCGGGTCTGTCGTCCGCCTCTCTCTGCCTCGACTGGACGACTGACTGGTGTGTTCGTGATCGACGGAGTCTCGCCCCGGAGTCGGTTCCTCGTGACCGACGGAGTCTCGCCCCGGAGTCGGTTCCTCGTGACCGACGGAGTCTCGCCTCGGGGTCGATTCCTCGTGACCGACGGAGTCTCGTCGCTGGTTCGACTGCCCGAGACCGACAGGAGGACCGTGTCTCTCTCACTGCAGTCCGGAGGAAGTTTCGAGTGGGCCGGTACCGACGTTGGCGTGTGGCAGACGTAGTTCTCACCAGACAGCGAGTGGCACCGGGCAGTGAACGACGACTCCGCGAGTGGATGGCGGAAGTCAAGACACGCGAGTCGGAGGCGCTGGAGACGCTGGCCAACGAGGGGATGGTCGCCGAGGCCGCGTTCCTCGACGAGCGACCGGACGAGACGTACCTGTTGTACTACATGGAAGCCGAGGACATCGACGAGGTGTACGAGTCGTTCGAGTCCTCGCCGTACGAGATCGATCAGGAGCACGCTGCCGTTCTGCGAGACGTGCTCGCGGACGACCAGCCCGACGACCAACCGACGTTGCTGTACCACCTCGTGAACGACGACGCCGCCCGGGATCAGGACGGCGGGTTCTCACCCGGCGGTGTCGAGCCAGCCGAGCGAACTGTAGACGAAGGTGAGTAACCGGACGGCGGGGGAGAAGGCGAGCGACTGGACGGGAGGGGAGAAGGCGAGCGACTGGACGGCGGGAGAGAAGGCGAGCGACTGGACGGCGGGAGAGAAGGCGAGCGACTGGACGGCGTCGACGGGACACTTCCTGTGGCGGCGGGAGTCGAGCCGTTCCCGCCTCGTTCCCCCGACAGCGGCACGAACGGTGTGTGCGCTACCAAGCACTTTTTGCCTTTCGTACCTTGTTTGGCACAATCCGATGAAGCAGAGCGAGCGACGAACGTCACGACGCACAGTGCTCTCTGCTGTCGGGGCAGGAGTGCTCGGTGGGTTGGCTGGGTGTCAGGGGCAGAGTGGAGGGGGCGGAGGCGAGCAGATCAGTGAATCGGCTCCACTCGTCGCCCACAAGCGGTTCGGCAAGGGAGACACACCACTCACGTACCAGACGAGTACGTTCTACACGCCAATCGAGTCACAGAGCGACCAGCCGGCAGCAGCACCGGCACTGAAAACACAGCACCGGGAGTGGGCCGAGAACCACCCGGACTACCGGATCGACGTGAAGTACCCGGCGTTCGGACAGTGGAAGAACAATCTCCTGACGAGTGCCGCCGAAGGGAACCCGCCGGACGGGTCGACACTCGACTCGAAGTGGGTCGCCGACTTCTACCAGTACCTCGAACCGCTGAACGACTACGTCGACGACATCGACGACTTCTTCCCGTTCGTGCGGGAGACGGCGGTACGGGACGGAGACCTGCTGGCCGCGTGGAAGTACACGGGGTGTCGGTGTCTGTACTACAGACAGGACATTCTCGACACGTACAACGACGGCGATCCCCCGACGACGTGGGACGAGCTGCTCACCGTCGGACAGGACATCGCAGCGAACGAAGATATGGAGGCGTTCATGATCCCGTTGTCGAGTGCGCTCGCCAATCTCCCGTACTACTGGAGTGCGGGCGGCGAGCTGCTCGACGAGGCAGGCGCGCCAGTGTTGGGAGACGAGCAGAACCGGCAGGCGCTCACCAGCGCGCTCCAGTTCGTCGGCGAGCTCGTCGACACCGGTGTCACTCCACAGCGGGTGGCGAGCATCGAGGAGATCGAAGTGCTTCCACGGGAGGGACGTGCGGGGAACCTCGCTATGTTCGTCGGCAACAACGACCAGATCGAACGGAACATCAAGAATCCGATCGAAGCGGACGACGAGGTTCCGGACGACCGCTGGGAGCGGTGGCGGGTCGCCAAAATCCCGCGGCCTGCCGACGGCAAACACACGACAGGCGTCGGCGGGTGGACAGAGGGCACGTTCCGGCAGGGTGACAGCGACGGAGCCACCGCGATGAAGGAGTTCATTGCGAAGTTCGTCGAGCCCGAGTCGATGGGACGGTACTGTGAGGCCGCAGCGCTGCTCCCGACGAGAGAGTCGGTGTTCGACGACAGTGATCTGTACGATCCCGATACACCGTACCAGAATCAGTTCCGGGAGTTCCTACAGGACGGTGTCGCACGTCCAGCCCGTCCGATCTACAGCACCATCGCGTCCGAGTACCTCGTCGCAATCGAGAACGTGGTGACCGGCCAGTCGGAGCCCGGAGAGGCCGCGGACACGATGATCACTAACGTCGAAGACGAGTACGAGGCGTCTTGACTGGGTTCGTACATGCGCGTCTCTGGAGGTGAGCGTGTCCATGGCAACTGCTGATTCCACCACGGAACAGGTGCTCACACGCGTACGGGCCACGTGGCGTCGGCTCCTCGAGCAGCCACTCGTGTGGCTCGCCCCGACACTCGTGTTGCTCGCGGTGTTCCAGCTGTACCCGATGCTCGAAGCCGTGTTGATGAGCTTCACGGACGAGAGCCTCGTCCGACCCGGGGCCGAGTTCGTCGGTATCCAACAGTACGCACGGCTCGCAACCGACCCCGAGTTCTGGGAGATGCTCCGGGTGACGGCCGTCTACGCCTTCTCGAGTGTCGTTCTCCACGTCTTGCTCGGACTCGTGTTGGCACTAGCAATCGACTACGGAGTGCGACGGGGGCTGCGAGGGCACCTCACGACGCGGGTGTCGGTGCTCCTCGCGTGGATCGTTCCGGGCATCATCATCGGGCTCGTCTGGAAAGTGATGCTGGTCGAGAGTCAGTTCGGAGCGATCAACCACTTCCTCGGACTGGTCGGAGTCGGGCCCGTCCCGTTCCGGTCGGACCCGACACTCGCGTTAGCCTCGACAATCGCCGCCGGCACGTGGCGAGGGACGGCGTTCTCGATGATCATGATCTACGGCGGTCTCCAGCGAGTCCCGACGCGGTTGTACGAAGCCGCGCGAGTGGACGGTGCCGGCCGGTGGCACCGGTTCCGCCACGTCACCCTCCCGCAGCTCAAGTCCGTGCTGTTCGTCACGACCGTGTTGGTGACGATCTACGCGCTGAACACGTTCGACCTCATCTTCGCCTTGACCGGCGGGGGCCCCGGACGTGCGACACAGGTGCTCGCGCTGTTCATGTACCAAGAGGCGTTTCAGGACTACGCTCTCGGCCGTGGCGCGGCAATCGCGGTCGTGATGCTGGCCGCGAATCTCCTACTGACCGGCGTGTACCTGTACGCGTTCGACATCTCGGAGGAAGTATGACTCACGACACCCACCGACCAGACGGTGCCACGACGGATTCGGCCGATACCCACCAATCAGACGGTACCACGACGGATTCGGCCGACACCCACCGATCGGACGGCGGCGCGACGATAGAGCCGGAGCGACCCGATCCGTCGACCGACACCGCGGTCGGGCGACTCGAGAAGTTCGCCGACACTGTCGGGAGTCCGGTCGTCGTCGACGCGGCGGTCTACCTCTTGTACGCCGTGTCGGTGGCGTTCTTCGTGTTCCCAGTGCTCTGGGTCGTCTCCGCGAGCCTGCGACCGGCGGGCGAACTGTTCAGCTACCCGTTCCGGCTCCTCCCTCCGGAGGTGTCTCTATCGGCGTACCGACAGGTGTTCGACGCCGGGATGGTGACGTGGCTGTTCAACTCGACAGTCGTCACAGTGTTGGGTGTCGGCGGGATTCTCGCCGTCTCGATTCCGGCAGCGTACGCCTTCTCGCGGTTCGAGTTCAGGGGCCGCCGCGGGCTCCTCGGGGTCGTCCTCATGTTCCAGATGATCTCGCCGGTCATCATTATCGTCCCGTTGTACACGGTGATGTCCACGCTCGGGCTCCTCAGAACGCGTGCCGGACTCGTCTTACTGTACGTCGGTATTCAGACGCCGTTCTCCATCTGGCTGTTGAAGGGGTACTTCGACACGATTCCGACGGAGCTCGACTACGCCGCTCGTATCGACGGGTGCAACCGTCTCCAGACGCTCCGGTACGTCCTGCTCCGGCCCGTCGCCCCCGGAATCGCGGTCGTCGCCATCTTCAACACCGTGTTGACGTGGTCGGAGTTCGTCCTCGCGTTCACTGTCCTGCGGAGTGAGAGCCGGCTCCACACGATATCGATCGGCGTGTACAAGTTCCAAGGCCAGTACGGGAACGACTGGCGCGCGATTGCGGCGGCCAGCGTCGTCGGGATGCTGCCGCTGATCGTCGTCTTCCTCGGACTGCAACGGTACTTCGTCAAAGGTCTCGTCGAGGGATCACTCAAAGGATGAGCAGACACGACAACACCACGACCGAAGAGTACCTCGAGCTCGTGGCCGTAGCGAAGACGTACGGAGGAACCACGACGGCCGTCGAGGACGTTACTCTCTCGCTCGAAGAGGGAGAGCTGTTGGTCCTCGTCGGACCGTCTGGCTGTGGGAAGTCGACGACGCTCCGAATGATCGCGGGGTTAGAAGATCCGACGACCGGAGACATCCGGATCGACGGGAGCTCCGTCGTCGGCACCGAGCCCGAGGCGCGAAACATCGCTATGGTGTTCCAGAACTACGCGCTGTACCCACACATGACCGCCCGAGAGAACATCGGGTTCGGACTGCGGATGACCACAGACCTGTCGGAAGACATCGTCGCCGAGCGTGTGGAGTCGGTCGCAGAGACACTCGACGTGACCGATCTACTGGAGGACACGCCAGACGAGATGTCCGGGGGTCAACAGCAGCGGGTCGCGCTCGGACGCGCCATCGTCCGTGATCCGTCCGTGTTCCTGTTAGACGAACCGTTGTCGAACCTCGACGCGACGCTCCGAGCACAGATGCGAACGGAGATCCAACAGCTCCAACGAGAGCTCGACGTGACGACCGTCTACGTCACTCACGACCAGACAGAAGCGATGACGATGGGTGATCGAGTCGCGGTTCTGTCAGACGGGCAGATACAACAGGTGGACACCCCGTTGGCCTGTTACTACGAACCCGCGAACCTGTTCGTCGCTGGCTTCGTCGGCGAGCCGTCGATGAACACCGTCACGGCACGCAACGAACGGAACCGCTTCGTCGGTCCCATCGAGTACCCTGCGACGACACAGTTGGCGGAGGCTGCCGACGGTGTCGAACGAGTTACAGTCGGGATTCGACCGGAAGACGTGTCAGTCCGCCCGGACGAGGAGGCGGAGACGGCGACGTTCCTCGGGACTGTCGACGTGATCGAACCCGTCGGAGAGCGGTCGTTCGTCCACGTGACACTGGAGGGAGGCCCACACGTCACCGCTGCCGTCGACGGGACACCGAGAGTGAGCGAGCTGGACCGAATCGAGGTTCGACTCCCGCCGGATCGTGTCCACCTGTTCGACGCCGAGACCGGCGAGGCGCTCCACCACCCACAACGGCGCTCGACGGCGACGGGACTACACCCTGTCGCGGACGGTGAGTGACTCTCACAGGGCTCGAACAGACGACCGCGTGTCACCCCGCCTCACCTCGCTGCGGGTGACGTATCACCTCTCTATCACGTTCGTGTGCCGTCGTCGATCACTCGCGCGTCTCGTCGAACGGGCGGCCCTGTCTGCCGAACGCGTTCGACTCCGAGCGGCGACGCGTCTCGTTGTCGCTCTCTGATCCTTCGTCTGTGTCACTGGCGGTCTCCGCTTCGTCCTCCGACTCCTCGTCTGTGTCACTGGCACTCACTATCTCGTCATCCGACTCCTCGTCCGTGTCACTGGCACTCACTATCTCGTCATCCGACTTCTCGTCTGTGTCACTGGCACTCCCGCCGTCTTCCTTCGACACTTCGTCTGCCCCGCCGGGAGCGTCGGGGCCCGTGTGGCCGAACGCCTCTACCGTTCGCGCTGGCGTCGGGAGGTTGCTTCGGTCGACATCCGCGCCGACGCCCTCACTCGACTGCACGTCGCCGTTGCCTCTCACTGCCGGGGTGGTCGTGTCATCATCACCCACCTCGGAACGCTCTGCGTCGTCTGTGGCCGTCGCTTCACTGCTCTCTTCGACTCCGACCACGTGGTCGGCGAGCTGTGCAGACAGCGCCCGGTACTGGTCGCTGTCGTCTCCGGACAGTTCGCCGAGTCTGTCCGCGTCCCCGGTGATGTGGAGGTCGCTGTCGATGCTGGCGGACAGCGCCGGAATCGTGCCGACCGAGACCTCGTCTGCGTCTGCCGCCCGCGCGGTCGCTCGCATCAGCGTCTCCTGTGTGTTCAGTCCCGCCACCCCGTCTGCGGCGGTACACTTCCGGTAGCTCCCGTCGGACTGCATCTCCCACCGCTTCTCCGTGTCGTGTAACAGGAGTTCGAGATTGAACTTCAGTTGTCGGCGGAGCGCGGGGTCTTCGACTGGCACGACCGCCTCGACGCGGTTGTCGAGGTTGCGGTGCATCCAGTCGGCGCTGCCGAGGAAGTACTCCGGATCGCCGGCGTTTGCGAAGTAGAAGATCCGCGAGTGTTCGAGGAACCGCCCGACGACGCTGTAGACGTTCACACTCTCGCTGATTCCGGTCAGTCCGGGCCGGAGCCGACAGATGTCCCGCACGATCAGGTCGATGTCGACCCCGGCCATCGCCGCGCGGTACAGCTCCTCGACGATGCCGGGGTCTTCGAGTCCGTTCACCTTGGCGACGATGCGAGCCTCCTCGCCTGCCTGTGCGTTCTGTGCCTCGCGTCGAATCTTCGCCGTGAACTCCTCGCGCATCCGCACCGGCGCGATCAGCAGCTTCCGGAACTCGTCGTCCAACGCCGGCCCGGTGAAGAAGTTGAACACCCGTACGAGGTCCTGTCCGATGTCGGAGTCCGCAGTGAGCAGTCCCAAGTCGACGTAGCCTTTCGCCGTCTCCGAGTGGTAGTTGCCGGTGCCGACGTGGGCGTACTGTCTGACGCCGTCGTCGTCCTCGCGGACCACCAGCGCCGTCTTCGTGTGTGTCTTCAGCCCGACGGTGCCGTAGGCGACGTGGATGCCGTGTTCTTCTAGCTTCCGCACCCACTCCAAGTTGTTCTGCTCGTCGAACCGGGCTTTCAGCTCCACCATCACCGCGACCTGTTTCCCGTTCTCTGCGGCGCGGATCAGCGACTCGATCACCTGTGAGTCGCTCGCTGTCCGGTAGATCGCGGCCTTCACTGCCAACACCTGCGGGTCGTTGGCGGCGGCGTCGAGGAACCGCTGAACTGTCTCGCCGAAGTCGTGGTACGGGTGGTGGAGCAACACGTCGTTCTCGCGGATGTCGGCGAAGATCTCGCCAGTGGTGCCGCTGTCGTCCAGCGCCTCGGGCGTGTGGTAGAGCCGCGAGTGTGGCTGTGGCGTCCACGGGTCGAGCTTCAGTTCCGGTCGGTCGAGGTCTGTCAACACCTCGAAGTCGCGGTAGTCGAGTGGTCCGTGTCGCTCGTAGATCTCCCGCTCGTCGAGTGAGAGCTGGTTCTTCAGCAGTTCACGACTCCGCGGGTGCATGTCGGTCTGCACTTCCAGTCTGACGACGGAGGCGAACCGGCGCTCCTCTAGCACCTCCTCGACCATCTCGGTCAGGTCCTCCGCGACCTCCTCGTCACGGCGGACCTCGGCGTTGCGCGTGAGTCGGAACAGTGACGTGTCGACGATCTCCGCGTTCGGGAACAGCACGTCGACGTTCTCGCGGATCACGTCCTCGATCAGCACGTACCGCGTCGACGCCTCGTCGGCGACCGGCTCTCTGTGGCCGTCGTCCTCCGCGGAGCGTGTCTCGACCGGGACGAGTCGCGGTCGGTTCGGCGGGATCTTCACGCGGGTGAACGTGAGGTCGTCGTGTCCACTCCGCGTCAACACCGCCAGCGACAGCGACCGGTTCGAGATGAACGGGAACGGGTGAGCGGGATCGAACGACAGCGGCGTCAGCGTCGGCAACACGGACTGTTCGAAGTAGTCGCGGAGCTCCGCACGCTCCTCGTCGCTCAACTCGTCGTACGACTCGATGTGAATCCCCTGTTCTGCGAGCGTCGGGCGAATCTCCTCGTGGTAACACCGATCCTGTCGCTCGAACAGCGGGCCGAGTCGCTCGTGGACCGCCTCCCACTGGCTCTCCGGCGTCCGCCCGTCGGACGTACGCGTGGTGACGCCCGCCTCGATCTGTTGTTTCAGCCCACCGATCCGCTTCATCACGAACTCGTCGAGGTTGCGCGTGACGATCGAGAGGAACCGCACGCGTTCGAGGATCGGATTCGACTCGTCGAGCGCCTCTTCGAGCACCCGTCGCTGGAACGCCAGCTCGGAGAGCTCTCGGTTGATGTACAGCTCCGGGTCGCGGAGGTCTCCGTCGTCGTCTGGCTCGTACGGCGGTACGTCTACGTCGAGGTCGGTCGGCCAACGGTCGTCGTCGGCACGCCGACGTGTGTGGTTCTCGTCTGTCATCGGTGGCTGTGGTGGTGATCGAGAGACAGAAGCGCGGTCAGTCGTCGGCAGGCTTCGGCGTCGGTCGTGACGGAGACAGCACCTTCGACGGGGGACGGTGTTGGTAGGTCGTCTCCACGTCGAGTGAGCCGACGGTGTCGCCGCGCCAGTCGTAGTACGAGAGCGTCCGTCCGTGGACACAGCCGGTGTCGAGTCCCACCGCAGCGTCCGTGTGGTGTGGCTCCTCCAGCACAGTGTGGCCGAACACGACAGTCGGACTGGTGGTTCGCGTCTCGAACCAGTACGGGCGGGTGTCTGGCTCGTCGTGTGGCGTCGCTCGCATCGTCTGCAGTTCGCGGGCGGTGTGGGCCGCGAGCGGCTTGCTCGCGTTCACGCCGCCGTGGACGACGAGCGTGTCCGGCAGCGTGATCGCCAGCGGGAGTGACGCCATCCAGTCGTGGTCCGCAGCAGTCAACGACGAGAGTGAGTCTTCGCCGTCTAAGAGCTTCTGTTCGTTGTTGCCACGCACGCTCAGGAAGTTGTCGCGGTCCCGCACCAGATCGATCACGCCCGCGCTGTCTGGCCCCTTCCGCACGAGGTCGCCGACGAAGACGACGAGGTCGTCGTCCGTCACGTCGAGTGCCGACAGCAGTGCGTCGAGCTCCTCGACACAGCCGTGAACGTCGCCGACGACGTAGATTCCCTCGTACGCGTCGGGGTCGACGTGGACTGTCTCGACCGACAACTCTGGCCGGTCCGTGTCGGTCGTCGAACTCGACCAGTCCGTGTCGGCCGTCGATCCCGACCGGTCCGCATCGGTCGTCGATCCCGACCAGTCCGCGTCGGTCGTCGATCCCGACTGGTCTGTGCTGGTTCTCATGTCTCTCTCACCGCGCCCGCATCTGAATTGTGTTCGTATGTGCGTTCCGTATCGCTATATAACTCAGGGGTGGCCGTCAGGTAGTGTTCACACCGGCAGAGTGCCAGTCAGGTAGTGTTCACGCCGGCAGAGTGCCAGTCAGGTAGTGTTCACGCCGGCGGAGTGCCAGTCAGGTAGTGTTCGCGCCGGCGGAGTGCCAGTCAGGTAGTGTTCGCGCTGGCGAAGTATCCGTCGAGTAGCGCTCGTACCGTCGGTCACGAGCCGTGATACAGCCCGACCACAGAACTATGTGTCCACCGCCGAGGTGTGTGAGCATGACACACGTGATCGGGCAGGGACTCCCGTTGCCGAGGCTGTTCACAGACCCGGCGGTCGTCGCGGGCGTGGCCGCGAGCGGGGTCGTGATCGCGTGGCTCGTCTGGTACCTCACTGGCACAGTACTCTCTCGGCTGGTCGCCTCGACCGAGACGGAGGTCGACGACGTGGTGCTGGAGACGCTCCGCGTGCCAGTGACAGTCTCCGCAGTCGTCGCGGGTGGACTGGTCGTCACGGTCACCACGAGCAGCGAGTCGACGCTCGTGTTCGGTGCGCGGGCGACACTGCTGTCGGTGCTCGTGGTCGTGTGGGCGCGTGCGCTCGTCGGCCTCGGCAACGGACTGATCGAACTCGTCGAGGCGGCCTCGGACCTCCACGAGCTCGTGCCGATTATCGAGAACATCTGGAAGTTCGTCGTCTCACTCGGCGGTCTGTTCCTGTTGTTGTCCGTCTGGCGGGTCGACGTGACGCCGTTGCTCGCCTCCGCCAGCATCGCGGGCGTGGCGGTCGGGTTCGCAGCCCGGGACACGGTGGCGAACCTGTTCGGCGGCGTGGCGCTGCACAGGCGGGGACAAGGCGACTGCCCCGGGGTCGTCCGAAAATCAGAGATTTTCGG
>CAKZQY010000356.1 GCA_937142015.1 uncultured Halobacteria archaeon | reverse complement strand
ATTGGTGTGCGGCCGCCGGCCGGATCTCCTCGCAGGGCGGACAACAGTGTCGAATCCGCGCGTTTGCCGTTTCTCTCGGCTATCGACCCTCCCTTCGCTCGCTGTGCAACTTGTGGGTAAGAGACAGGGCTTCAGCCGTGGGAGGAGGGCAAGGTCGTAGTCGGCCGCTGCTCTGCTCCACGACGAGGCTCTCAGGTCGGAATACACTTGCTCGTGCCGCTCGAATCTCTCGTGATGACTGACTCGCTGTCGACCTCCAGCGTCGACACACTGGTGACGGGTGGCGTCGAGCAGTACCGCAGCCGTGGCTACGATGTCTCCCTGCCGGACGACAGTGGCGAACCACCGGCGGTGGCAGAGCCCACACCAGAAGTGGCGTCGAGGGCAGCAGAGACGGAATCGACGACACCGAGGGCGGAGTCAGTGACCTCGGAGACGGAGTCGACGACACCGAGGGCGGAGTCAGTGATCGACAGACAGCGTACAGTCGGGCTGGAACCCCTCGTCGAGGCAGACCCGACGACAGTGCTCTCTCGACTGTGGACGAACCAGGAACACGATCGGATCACAGTGTTTCTCACTCCGGGCCCGCGCGTCGCAGCGGAAGTCGAACAGCTTCTCTCCGCTCCGGTTGGCGTGCAGGCGGCCGACGACGACGGTCGAGTTTTCTTCTCCGGCCCCGACCGTGTGCCGCTGGCAGAGGGAGGGTACGCTGCCGTTCCGAGTGGGACCGAACTCTGCTGGCGCGAGACGAACGACCCGCTCCCGGCGTCGATGCGTGTGGACGACGACGGACACGGCTCAACCGACGACGGTGGACACGGCTCCACCGACGACGACGGCGGACGCGGGTCTACTGATGGCGACGGGGGGAGCGAGTCGACTAACCGCGACGGTCGCCTCGAACTCCGTGCAGACGGTGAGCCGCTGGCAGTGTTGTCGGGCGTCGACGCGCTCGACTGCCCGCCACGCGAGCGATTCCCGTACGCGTACGAGCGTGACACAGACAAGCGGATCAGAGTCGTCGACTTCGCGGGCCGTCCGGTCGACGCGTTCTCGGGCGTCGCTGCCATGCGCGCCGGCGGCTTCCAGCCCGTGCCCGCACCACTCGTCCCGGAACACATGCTCGACGGTGACGTGTCCGAGTGGTGGAACGTCACTGTCGTCGAGTGACCTGTCGCGTGTGGCCACAGTCGTCCAGTAGTTCTCGTCGTGTGAGTGAGACTCCAGCAAACGGAATCGGTGCCGACAGTGTCTGGCGCAGATCCGGTCTAGCGCTGTCAGGCTTCGTCTGTCATCTGGTCGTACTGGTCGGAGAGCTTCTCGGCGGCCTCGTCGAGCAGTTCGGACTCGTACTCGGAGAGGTCCCACTCGACGATCTCCTCGACGCCGTCGCTGCCGAGTGTCACCGGGACCCCGACCGCGGTGTCGTCGTAGCCGTACTCGCCGTCGAGCACGACGGAGCCGGGGAGGACCTCACCCGTGTCTCGCAGCACGGCTTCGGTCATGTGTGCGACGCCAGTCGCGGGCCCCCACTGGGTGGCACCCTTCCGCTCGATCACGTCCATCGCGGACTGCTGGAGCGACTCTAGAATCTCCTCGCGTTCCTCGGCGTCGAAAGACGGGTCGCGGCCGTCGACGCGCACCTTCGAGAACACCGGAGCCTGCGCGTCCCCGTGTTCGCCGAGGATCGTCGCCTCCACGTTCTGGACCGGCGCGTCGAACCGCTCGGAGAGCACGTAGCGGAACCGTGCGGAGTCGAGTCGACCGCCGAAGCCGATCACCTTGTGACGGTCTCGCTCACCCGTCTCGTACAGGTGCCGGTTGAGCAGGTCGACCGGGTTGGAGGTCGTGATCGACACGAAGTCGTCGTTGTACTCGCGCAGTGACGAGCCGATGTCCTCCATGATCGGGGCGTTGTCGCCCGCGAGGTCGATCCGGGTCTGGCCGGGCTGGCGGGGGATACCGGCCGTGATTACGACCACGTCCGAGCCCGCGGTCGCCTCGTAGCCACCCTGCCGGACTGTGGTGTTCGAGTCGTAGGCGACGCCGTGATTCGTGTCTGCCGCCTGTCCGACCGTCTCGTCTTCCTTCTCCGGAATGTCGACGAAGACGAGTTCGTCCACCACGTCGCGCAGCGCCAGATTGTAGCCGGCGGCGGCCCCGACTGTGCCGGCCGCGCCGACGATGCTCACTTTCGTCATGCGTCTGGAACAGTGACCGAACTCCGGGTAAGCGTTTCGGAGTTGCGAATCCGTGGACACGTCCGCCGCCCGGACCCGACGCCTGCTCCGAAGTCGGTCACCGACGACACGGTCCTCACAGAACGGATCGCTCACACGACACTGAGACGACTCGGCCGTCGCAGGACGGATCGCTCACACGACACTGAGACGACACGGTCGTCGCAGGACGGATCGCTCACACGACGTCGGCCAACTCGTCTGCGACGGCAGTGCCCAGCGCGGTCTTCGAGCCGGCGAACGTCGAGACACTGTCGTCGTGGACGAACAGCGTCCGGGTCTCGTCTGCGCCCATCACGCTCGCGTCGTTGGCGACGACGAACGCCAGTCCGGCGCGGGCCATCGTCTCGCGGGCTCGCTCGATCATCGCCGCGTCCTCGCCCGACGTCTCCGTCTTGAACCCGACGACAGTGAGATCCGGGAACGCCGCGGAGATCTCGTCGATCAGCTTCGGCGTCGGCTCCAAGCTCAGCGTCAACGACTCTCGTCCGGATCGGATCTTCTCGTCTGCGCCGTCGCCTGCGGGCGTGTAGTCGGCGATGGCTGCTGCGGAGACGAGCGCGTCTGCGTCGTGGTCTGCACACGCCGCCCGTGTCGCCGCGAGCATCTCTTCGGCGGACTCGACCTGTCGGGTGTCTGCCCACGGAATCGCTGGTCCGTCGTGGACGACCGTCACTGTCGCTCCCGCCGCGTAGCATGCGCGTGCGACCGCTCGTCCGGTCTTCCCCGACGCGCGGTTCGTCAACACGCGCACTGGATCGACTGACTCCGTCGTCGCTCCCGCAGTCACGACCACCGACTGTCCGGCGAGTGGAGTGTCGTGTACGGCACGCGCCGTCTCCGTCACCACTGTCGACGCGGCTGCGATCTTCGCCTTCCCCTCTTCGATCCGCGGGTCGACGAACTGGACACCCCACGACTCCAGTCGGTCGATAGCGTCCAGGACACCCGGGTGATCGTACATCGGCTCGTGCATCGCCGGCACGACGACAGTCGGAACGCCGGCACCGAGCGCGGTCGTCGCGGCTGTCGTCACCGGGGAGTCGTCGACCGCGGCAGCGACTTTCCCGACAGTGTTGGCGGTCGCTGGCGCGATCAATAAGACGTCTGCCCACCCGTCGCGGCCACACAGCTCGACGTGTTCGA
Organism: uncultured Halobacteria archaeon; assembly: GCA_937142015.1. Classification (GTDB taxonomy): domain Archaea; phylum Halobacteriota; class Halobacteria; order Halobacteriales; family Haloferacaceae; genus JAHENP01. The sequence goes on along the minus strand of CAKZQY010000356.1, from coordinate 19,777 downwards.
CTGCGCCGGTGATCTCTGTCACCACGGGACCGTCTGTTGCGAACTCGACAGCCCACGGGTGGAGGATTCCCTGCGCAGACTCCGTCATCACGCCTCGCACCGTGGCCCCGTGTCGACGGAGCTCGTGTGCCAACTCGACTGTCTTCACTGCCGCGATGCTCCCGGTGACGCCGAGTGCGACGGTCACGCCCGCGAGGAGATCGCTCGTCCGCTCTGGCTCGTCTCGCCCACTCTCGTCGCTCTTCCACTCCAGTTCGTCTCGGTCGCTCTCCCACTCCGGTTCGTCTCGCCCACTCTCGTTCGAGTTCGTATCAGTCATTCCACGTCGTCGGGAGCGTCCGCGTCGGTGATCACGCGGTCGACGAGTTCCATCGGCGTCGCCTCGTAGGCGGGGTTCTCGATCTCGATGTTCTCGACGGGCTCACGCATCACCTCCGACGGCGGGCGGAGTTCGTTCTCGAACCGGAACCCCTCGGAGACGATCTTCGTGCCGGAGCCGACCACGTCGAGTTGGACGCCGCGACGGCTCGCCGCGGCTGCGAGGGGAAACGTCCCGACACGGTTGTAGTACTGGTCGTCGACGATACAGTCCATCCCGAGGACGACCCGGTCACACTCGTCGAGGACGTGGCCCGCGGCGGCATCGACGAGGAGATGAACGTCGACCGGGTCCATTCCAGCCAGTCGCCGGGCGGTCTTCCGCCCGAGGTAGCGCGGTCTCGCCTCCGAGACGTACACCGTCAGGTCGGCCCCCTCGCTGACGGCGGTCTCGATTGCTTCGAGCACGGTCGAGGAGTAGTCGTGTGTGAACACTGTCTCCCCGTCGGTGAACGTGCGGGCCGCGGCCGCCGCGGCCTGTCGTTTCCCCGACTCGATTCTGTCGGTCACGTCGTCGATGACCGCAGAGAGGAGCTCTCGGGCCTCCGCGGTCGACTTCGTCTCGCCGATTACACGGTCCGTCACGTCCTGCATCGCGCGGTGGAGCGAGGCGTGCGAGGGGTTCGCACGACGTAACACGCCCGCGTTGTGCTGGAGGTCTCGCTCGAACTCGTCTAAGGTGACGTACTCTCGCTCGACGAGCTCCCGCAGCGCGCGGGTCGCCTTCAGCGCGACTACCGACGAGGAGTGCGTCTGCATCTCGCGGATCTCCGCGACCGTCTCGTCGATCATACGTCTACTCCGACCGGTTGGGGGTTAGGTCTTGTCGTTGTCTCTGGACTGTCGCGTCGATGCAGCGGCACGCCGCCACGGACCACCTGTTTCTGTAGACGAAACGCGTCGGGTTGTTTACGACAAGAGCTGGCCTCTCTCCAGTCGTGAGCCACCCGTTCGAGAACCCAGTCGTCAGGTACGGTCTCGGCATCGCCAACGCCGCAATCGTCGTCGCCGTCGGATTTCTCTTCCTCGATGGACTCGTCCGGAACCTCGTGTTCGGGATGGCAGCGCTCGAAGTGCTCGTGACACCACTGATTCTGGAACGGGCTGTCGACTGACCTCTCGCCGAGGACCGAGCGCAGTTGCCGAGCACACCCACGACAGACTCTTGCCCGGACCGGGTGAATCACTGCCGATGCCGACCTCCCGACGAGCGTTTCTCGCTGCGACGACGGTGACGACCGCGGCGCTGTCGACTGTCGCCGGCTGTCTCGGCTCCCGTGAGGGTGCCACCGCTGGACAGACACGGACGAGCACGCGACCACCAGAGGGTTCGTCGAACGAGACGGGCTCTCGTCGGGACGGAGACGGGGGGTTCGACGGACTCCTGGCACGGAACGCGACGGTCGCGTACACACACCTCCGCGCGAGCGGGAACCGTGTCCTCGCGAGCGGGAACCGTGTCCTCGCGGGCGGAAACCGTGTCCTCGCGAGCGGGAACGTGGCGGACGCCGAGCCGGTGGACCTCGACGTTTCGGGGACTCCCGCGTGGCTGCTCGCGTACGGCCACTCTGTCGCCAGTGGAGACGACGGACAGACGACGTTCTGGACAGTCGTCACGGAGGCGGGAACCGCACGGACGCACCGTGTCACGCCGACCGGGAGTGAGCGACTGGTCGATCACGGGGCTGTCTCGACGCCACCGCTCGGCTACGCGACAGCCGAGCCCGCGTCGGGTGGCGTCGGTGTCGTGGACACGCCCGCGACCGTAGCGAGTGCGACGCATCCAGTACCACTGGAGCGCGGCTGGCTGTACGTCGACCCGGAGGGCGATCTCGTGGTGCGGGAGGTCGACGACGGGGAAACGCGGTTCGATCTGTCGGTGCCACGGGACGCACGGATCGTCCACCTCGACGGCTCACGGTACGTGCTGTACGGCGGAGCGACGGATCGGTACCGACACGGCGCGCTGGGAGACTCCGTCGAGGGGTCGCGGCTGGTCGTCGTCGACACCGACAGCGGTCGTCTCCTCGTCGACCGGGAACTGGACTCGTCGGTGTTCGAAGGGCTCTCGCCGCTGGCGGCGGACGTGGACGGCGACGGCCAGCGAGAGGTGGTCACCACGGTCTCGGACGCTGCGCGCGGCGCGCGAATCCGGGTGTACGACGCCGACGGGACGGAGCGTGCGACCGGGCCGGTCTACGGCTCCGGCTGGCGACACCAGCTCTGTGTCGCGTCGTTCCTCCCAGACGGCCCGCCGGAGATCGCCGTCGTGCGGAAGCCACACGTCGACCAGACGCTGGAGTTCTACCGACTGGTCGACGGCGAACTCCGCGTGACTGCGACGCTCGAGGGCTACGCCAGTCACACGTACGGCTCTCGGAACCTCGACGGCGGACTTGCCGCCGACCTCGACGCCGACGGTCGGGTCGAACTGCTCGTCCCGACGACTGACCGCCGACAACTAGACGGTGTGCGCCGGAGTGGTGGTGGCGGGCAGCCCGACGAGGAGACCGGGAGCGACGGACGGCAGGGCGACGGCGCGGCTGTCGCGTGGTCGCTGCCGCTCGATGGCCGACTGTCGACGAACGTCGGTGGCACTGTCACCCGCGACGGCCTCGCTGTCGGTGCCGGCACACCCGACGGTGTGCGCGTGTGGACTGGGCGAGGTCACTCCACCGCGTCGCGTCCCTCGCGGTAGTTGACGAGTGCGCGGACGCCGACGTTGACGAGGAAGACAGCCCCAGCGAACACCCAGAAAGCGGCGCTTCCCCCCGCGAGCACTGCGTTCCAGAGACTGCCTCCGGAGTCGAGAGTTGTCACAGCGCTTGCCGTGGCGGCGAGGAGTGCGACCCCGACGGGACCGACGAAGACGGCGTCTGCCCACTCGCCGCCGCTCGCGCGGTACTCTCGTGCGTACCCCCAGACGCTGCCGAGTGTGACCTGCACGAGCACGACTGCGAGGAGTCCCCGCACGAGGAGGACGAGGAACGACCCGAGTCCGGAGCTGGACCCGACGAAGCTGTCGCGGACGACTGCCGGCACCGTGGCGACGAGGAACGCACCGAGGAGCACTGCGTACCACGGGCGGAACCAACCCGTGTCGACGGCCTCCTCGCGCTCGCTGCTCACTGTCTCGACTCCCGACCGGTCGGCGTTCTCGCGCGGTCGCTCGTGGAGCGACTCTGCTCGTCTGCCTCCTCGCGGAGGTAGGCGATCACGCTCCAGCCCGCACCGAGGAGGACGACGAGCTCGATGGCGACTGTGACCGTGAGGAGGGCTGTCTCTGTCACGTCTGGTGATTCGTGTGCCTCGTATAAGTGTGTCTGGATGCGTTTCGTCCGCTGGGACGCAGGTAGCGCTGGTTCTGTCGGCTCTCGGTGACGGTGTGTCGTCGGCTCTCGGTGACGGTGTGTCGCCGGCTCTCGGTGACGGCGTGTCGCCGGCTCTCGGTGACGGTGTGTCGCCGGCTCTCGGTGATGGCGTGTCGCCGGCTCTCAGACAGGATGTGAGCGGGGTGTGTCGCCGTGAAGAACAAGTGTTAAGTCCGACACCACGGTACGTAGTAGTACGGGTTGGTGGTCTAGCCCGGTTATGACGGCTCCTTCACACGGAGCAGGTCGGCGGTTCGAATCCGCCCCAACCCACTCAGCGACTTACTTTCCGTGAATGACGCGACGGCGTTGTGGCGCTTATAAATCGTCTCAGCCGCCTGACACGGTAATTCAGTAAGTCAGCTACCAGTGGCCTTGCCGTCTTGGGGTTCTGCTAAAGGATACAGTCGGCGTCGGAAAATAGTTTACTCAGGATATAGAGACAGGGTTATGGTCATCGTAAATTAACGATCAGCAGTGGTGTCTCTTTGCTCGGCACACCACTCAAGAATATCCTCCCTCAGATGATCCGGTGTCTCACCAAATAGCTTCCCGAGTCGCCAGCCGAGGTTGTTCCATGTCAGTTCTTCTAGCGCGTCTTCGTACTCTTGTCCCTCGACCGCCCGGGTCCATCCTTGCTTGAAATTGACTCGGCGACCGTCGGTCAAGTCCTTGCGTACATCCTTTTCGTAACTGAATCCGTCCAACATAACACGGTCGACGCTCAGAAGGGCCACTTGTATATATCTTGCGTGGTTTGGGATGTACCTCAGTCAGATTAGCTGATACTTGTGATTCCGATACGTCGACTCTGTGACCTCGGGTTTTCGGTCCTTGAGGTACAAGTTGACAGCCTCGCGTGGGTCGATGGATTCTGGCATGGCTCTGTTTTCCTAGAACCCCAAGCCAGTCACGACCAGTTGGAGCAGGCCGGCGTCCGCGCCGTCAGGCGCGGGCACGTAAGTCGCAGCCCGGGAGCGCAGCGAAGCGAGCACCCCGGACCGTCTTACGGCGGTTCGAATCCGCCCCAACCCACTCAGCGACTTACTTTCCTTGACTTCTTCCACCGACTGAAGTCGTGGGATTCCCACGTTAGGATATTGTGGTTTGCACCCGACGAGTGCTGGCTGAGCCAAGCAGCCGTTACTCCTCTCCGCCGGTGGGTTCGAGTGGTTCTGCCCCGGTGACTCGGAGTTACCGTTGTTTTAGGTCGGTAATGGTTAGTGCGAGTCAAAAAATATAAATATTTCTTCTCGTCGAATATCAAGCCGGAGCAACGGGTGTAGATAGATTCACAGTTGTCGGTTTCATTCACACTCGTGAATGAGTGGAATTTCGCCTCGGACCACTGTAACCGGTGTCGACCCCCTCGAACGTCCAGTCGACATCCGCCAGACTGTCGATGGCCCCAGACGGGGCGTCGAGAGTCGTCTGTCGAGTGTCGTCGGTCACTGTCGGTACTGCTGTCGGCTGGCTGTTATTTGTTTCGTCCGTCGATCACTGGCGCTGTCCTGTCGGTCACGCGTACTGACAGTCTAGCCAGCCCAGACACGGCGCGTCTCACGTCGTGGCAATCCAGACACGGCGCGTCTCACGTCGTGGCAATCCAGACGCGACGCACCTCACGTCGGCACCGTCGCCGAGAGCAACCGTCAAGTGGTGTCACGGGAGAGGGAGAGACGGTGGACGCCGTGTCACGTTGGGTAGAGAACCCTCGACTCGTCGGTGCTCGCGTCGCGGTGGTGGCAACGACGCTGGTCGCTGCGCTCTCGGTGGTGACCGGTATCGCCAACATCGTCACGCCGCCGCGCGTCGTCGGCCCGTTGGCTCCGTTCGTCCCGCCCGGCGTGCGGTCTGCGGCGGGGTTCACCGGCACGCTCACCGGGTTCGCGCTGTTGCTCGCGGCGACGGGGATGCGTCGTGGACTGCGCGTGGCGTGGCTCTCTGCGGTGGCGCTGCTCCCGGTGACGTTCGCACAGGGGCTGATCCAGACCTCGGAGCTGTCCGTGCCGCTGGTCGTCGGCTCGCTCGTCGCGCTGCCGAGTGTCGTGTTGTCTCGCCGCCGGTTCGACAGGTCGCTGTCGCTCTCTGCGACGCAGCTCGCCGGAGCCACGGCCGTCGTCGCAGTCCAGCTGTACGGCACGGCCGGCGCGTTCGCACTCCGCTCGGAGTTCGAGAGCGTCGACACGCTGCTGGACGCGTTCTACTTCACACTCGTCACTGCGAGCACGGTCGGCTACGGCGACGTGACTGCCACCGGACAGACGGCACGGCTGTTCACGATGTCGTTAGTCGTGCTCGGCACGGCGAGTTTCGGTATCGCAATCGGTGTCGTGATCACCCCGCTGATCGTGGCGCGGTTCTCGACCGTTCTCGGACGTATGACAGACGCACAACTCGAACTGCTGGAGGACCACGTGATCGTCCTCGGCTACGGCGACCTGACGGAACCGATCCTGAACGAACTGACGGAGGCGGACACCCCGTTCGTCGTGGTGACGCCGGAGGAGTCGGAGGCGACGCGGTTCGCGGAGCGTGACGTCCAACACGTCGTCGGCGACCCGAGCGACGAGGAGACTGTCGAACGAGTGAACCTCGACCGAGCGCGTGCGGTGGTCGTCGCGACGAACGACGACGCCGAAGACGCGCTGGCGGTGTTGACTGCCCGCGCGCTTGCCCCGGAGATACGGGTCGTCGCTGCCGCGACCGACCGGGAGAACGTGGACAAACTCCGACGTGCCGGTGCCGACACCGTCGTCTCTCCGGCCAGTATCGGTGGTCACCTGCTGGTGCGGTCCGCGCTCGGTGCCGAAGGAATGGAGGCTGTCGCTGATCGCGTGCTGGAGACCGACGAGCGTGACGAGGAACTGTAGCCGATACTGTCGGTCACAAGTGTTGATAGATTGTTGCGCTTCACTTGGGGTTCCAACGCGTCTCGTTCCGGTTCTGTCGACCCTGGGTTCGATGGCTTGTGACCGACAGTAGACTCACGACGAGCGTGAGAGGTGGCGTGTCTCGTCTCCAGGGGCAACACGAGGATGGATTTTTATTCTCAGAGACGACTTTCGGGACATGAACAGGCAGATCCGGGTCCTCCACGTCGACGACGACCCGGACTTCACGTCACTCGCGGCCACGCTGTTACAGCGTGCAGACGAACGACTCACCGTCGAGACCGCAGACGGGCCCGGAGAGGGACTCTCGGCGTTGGAGGAGGGGAGCTACCACTGTGTGGTCTCCGACTACGATATGCCGGAGCGAGACGGAATCGAGTTTCTCGAAGCCGTCCGCGAGAGCCACGAGCGCCTCCCGTTCGTGTTGTTCACCGGGAAGGGATCGGAGGCAGTTGCGAGTGAGGCGATCTCGGCGGGCGTGACCGACTACCTCCAGAAGGAGACCGGGACCGACCAGTTCACCGTGTTGGCGAACCGGATCGTCAACGCGGTCGAGCGGGACCGCGCACAGCGGCAGTTGGACGTGTTGATCGAGAACCTGCCGGGGATCGTCTACCAGCACCGCGACGAGGCGGAGTGGCCGCTGACACTGATCCGGGGCAACTGTGAGGAGCTGATGGGCTACACGGAGGAGGAGCTCCAGTCGGACGTCCACCTCGCAGAGCGGGCGATCCACCCGGAGGACAGAGCGTACCACAACGAGACGCTCAGAGAGGAGTTGGAGGAACACGGGTCGTACGAGCTCACCTACCGGGTGCTCCGCGAGGACGGTGACCCACGGTGGGTGTTCGACAGCGGTCAGCGACACGACGCGCCGTTCAGCGACGGACACCTGTTCTCGGGAATTCTGATCGACGTCGACGAGATGAAACAGTACGAGCGGGAGTTGGAGACGACGAGACAGCGTCTGGAGGCGATTCTCCAGAACACGACGATGCCGATGTTCCTGAAAGACGCCGACGGGGCGTACGTGCTCGCAAACAGCGCGTACCGCGATCTGCTCGGACGGGCGGAGGGAGCGGTAGTCGGTCGGACGGACGCGGACCTCCACCCGCCGCGGACGGCAGCGACGCTGGAACGGCACGACCGTGCCGTCCTCGACGGCGAGGAGCCGGTCGAGCGCGAGGAACGGATTCCAGTCGACGGCGACGAGCGGGTGTTCCTCACGACGCGCGTGCCGGTGTACGATATCGGCACTGTGGCCGACGAGACGGAGCCAGTCGCCGTCTTCGGCGTCGGCCGAGACGTGACCGAGCGCGTCCGCCGGGAACGACAGCTCCGCCGTCAGGACGACCGACTCGACGATCTCGCCGGGGTGCTCTCACACGACCTGCAGACGCCAGTCGAGGCCGTCCGGAGTCGGCTGGAGCTCGCACTCGAGACGGGCGACCTCGACCACGTCGAGACGGCACTCCAGCGTCTCGACCGGATCGGCGACCTCGGCGAGGAGCTCGCCACCGTGCTCCGCGAGGGACAGATCGTCTCCGAGACGGAGCGCGTCTCGCTGGCGCGCGTCGCCCGCGAGGCGTGGACGACGCTGGACCCGCCGCACGCGGCGTCGCTCCAGATCCTGTTCGGCGAGCAGGCAGACAGCGCAGACGACAACGACGCAACGACAGCCCGAGCAGAGGGAGGAACGACAGACACCGGCGAGAAGAACTCGACGGAAACGATGGGTCACGTCGACGCGGACCGCGACGCGGTGTGGCGGCTGTTCCAGAACCTGTTGGACAACGCTCTCACACACGCTGGGCCCGAGGTGACGGTCACGGTCGGGCCGCTGACGGACGGGTTCTACGTCGGCGACGACGGTCCCGGAGTCGATCCAGCAGTCCGCGACAGTCTGTTCGAGCCGGGTGTCTCACAGCAGGACGCCGCGACCGGTCACGGGATGGGACTCGTGAGTGTCGATCAGATTGCCACGGCACACGGGTGGTCGGTCGACGTGGCGGCGTCTGCCGACGGCGGCGCGCGGTTCGAGATCACCGACGTCGACACTGTCGAGTGACTGTCGCTGCCTCGTCGGTCCGACAGAAGAGCCGGCGTCACCGTCGGGAGCGCCGGCGTCACCGTCGGGAGCGCCGGCTACACACCGATCGTCGCACGCAGCATGTCACGCGTGCCGGGGCCCATCCCGACAGCAGTGACCGCGATCAGCAGCAACACCGCGTAGCGAGGCGACTCCTCGAACAGTTTCTCGTCTAACACCGCGATGACGAACAGTGCCGCCGCGATCTTCACGAGGAGGAACGGCCACGCAGCGCCCGCGGTGTCGACGACGAACTGGTTGACCGGGTGTTTCGGGACGAGATTCGGGCCGGCACCCAGCGCAGTCATGTAGTCCAGTCCGACGACGTTCGCCGCGCCGTCGAGCGCGTGGGCGAACAACACGACGATACCAGCCTGTCCGGTGCCGGCGTGGATCGACGGGAGCCACTCTCTCGTGGCGTACCACGTGACGACCGTCGAGACGGCCGTAGCGAGGAGGATGACAGTGATCACCTGCGGGTAGAACGTCGCAGCGTCGCCGCCAGACAGCGCGAAGAACAGCAGCACGCCGAGCGTGACAGCCAGCAGCACCGATCCGGCGAGCAGAATCGGTCGTTCGTAGTTCGGTCCGGGGGCCCGCTCTGTCGCGTCGCCGCCCTCGTCGGTTCGTGCCGCGGTCGTCGTGCCGCCGTCGTGTGCAGTCTCCGGCTCGTCGAACGCGTCAGTCCCGCGGACGAGCACCACCGCAGCGACGACGACACCGAGCGTGAGGAAGAACAGCGTGAAGTAGATAATCGGGCTGATCAGGAGCGTGTCCCACGGGTACGGGACGAGAACCGCGTCGGTGGCGTTGTCCACGTCCTCGACGACACGGAGCGCGCCGCCGAGGAAGAAGAACGGCACCATCGCGTAGAAGAACCGCACGTCCTCGGCGATGTCGAGGCGACGCAACAGCAACACGACACCGGAGAGCGCGACGATCAGCGTCAGCGCGTAGCCGATCTCCGAGACCACCGTGTAACCGGGGTACGCGACCGGTTCGGCTGCCGTCGTGCAGTCGCCACTGGTGAACAGGTACTCTACAGTGCCACCCGGCCTGACGGCACACACGGCCGACTGCGCGTCCGCCTGCACCGGTCCCCAGAAGTAGTGCCAGAGGAACCCGTCGTACACCGTCTCCGGGAACAGGAGACTCCCGAGGCCGAGCGCGGCCAGCACCGTCGTCACGCTGCCGACGTACAGCGCCGTCGGAGAGAGGTCGACGCGGTCTGCGACTGTCGCCATAGGCGGTTGCGAGTTGCCCGGGTGGGTGAATCTGTCGGTGTCAGACGGTCGCTACGGACAGACACTGCAGACGGCTCGTCCCGCGTATCCCGTGAACCACACGATCGGTCGCAGGAGGGTCACTCGCCACCGATGCCGCCGTGTTCGTCCGTCGAGTCGTGGTCCGTCTCGACCCGACGGTCACGGTCGACGAGCGCGGTGGCGTCGTCGTCGTCGGCGAACAGTCGGTGGAGCCGGTCGTCACGCAGCAGTCGGGCGCGGTGGCGAGCGATCAGGAGGCCCCGGCCCATATCGAACGTGTCACTGACTGGCGAGACGGTCGACCCGGGCTGATCCTCCCAGACGACCGGCACCTCCCGAACGCCGTAGTCGAGCGCTGCCGTGACGGCGACCAACTCGATGTCCCACGCGAATCCGGGCTCGTAGAGGTGTGGTCGCACTTCCTCCCACGCCTCGGCAGCGATTGCTTTCGCACCACACTGGTAGTCGTACAGCTGTGCGTCGAGCAGTCGGCGTGCGATCCACGCGAACCCGTCGCCGAGGAACCGACGTGCGAACGTCTGGTGTGACTCGACGGACGCGCCGGGGTGGCGACGCGAGCCGACCGCCAGACCGACACTACCGGACTGTACCGGAGCGATCACGTCCGCCAACGACGCTGCCGGCGTCGCGCCGTCCGCGTCGGCGAACGCCAACACGTCTGTCGACAGCGCCTCGAAGCCGTCGGTGATCGCACCGCCCTTTCCACGACGGCGGTGGGCGACGTGCAGGTCGACCCACTCGGGGAGTTCGAGATCGACACTCTCGGGACCTCGAACGTCGAGTTCCACCCGAATCGTCTCCGGGGAGACTGTCTCACGCAGGTCCTCGAGGTACGACAGGAGACGGTCCGGGGCGGGACGGAACGCCGGTACGACAATCCCGAGAGTCTGCGACATGACACCTCTTTCTGAGTGGGTGAACAAAAAGCGTGCGAAACGACCGACCACGGTTTCAGCGTCCTTTTGTACTGGCACGCCGAACGCCGAGACATGAGCGAATTCGAGAAAGAAGACCGTGTGGTGCTCTCGGACGAACACAGCGACTTCGACGGCGAGACTGGCACCATCACGCAGGTGATGGAGACGATGTTCGGGGACGCGACGTACATCGTCTCCTTCGAGGACGGACAGGAACAGGGCGTTCCAGCCGACCAACTCGAACTCGTCGAATCCGACGACGACGACGAAGAGGAGTGACGCGAACCTGACATCCAACCCTTTTAAACGAGTGAGACGTACCGAGTGACATGGCTCGTGTGCCGTTCCACTACGTCGACCTCCGGGCGTTCTCGTACGCCACCGAAGACGACAGGCGGGTCGAAGACGCCCTCCGGACGTTCCTCCCGGCGGAGTTCGAGGTCGACAGCCGGTCAGTCGAGGGACACAACGGCGACCGGATCGTCACGCTGTCTGCACGCGTCGAGAACGCGGACGACGTGCGTCACGTTCTCTCCCGACTCGCCGATCTCCGACAGATCGACCGGGTGCTCGACGAACTCGACGACAGAGTGAACGACAACTGTGCGCTGTTTCTCCGACTCGACAAACAGGCCGCGTTCGGCGGCCGTGTGAGTCTCGGGGAGGGAATCACGCTCCGAGCGAAGGTCGAAGCGTACCCCGCCAAACAGGCACACGCCGTCGAGAACGCACACGAAGTGCTGTCACGGCTCCGCGACACTGAGCCCGACGCCGACGCAGACGCGGCGACGACCTCGTAGTTCTCGGCGTTCTGTCCTCGTCTCTCGGCGTTCCCGGCGTTCTGTCCTTGTCTCTCGGCGTTCCCGGCGTTCTGCCCTCGTCTCTCGGCGTTCTCCGATCGTCTCCCGACGAAACCCGTGACAACACCGAGACGAGAAGACTGTTGTCACAGCCAGCCCACCCACCACAGTATGCGCGTCGTTCACACGGAGGACGTTCCGGAGAGTCGCGTCGAGGAGGGGGAGACGGAATTCCGCCGACGGAAGCTCGCAGCGGCCGCAGGCGGTGAAGCGCTCGGCTGTAGCCTGTACGAGCTCCCGCCCGGGTCACAGTCGTGGCCGTACCACTACCACACTGGCAACGAGGAGGCCCTGTACGTTCTCGCAGGCGAGGGACGACTCATAGTGATTACTGCGAGTCTTTACCGCCGTGGTGACTCGTGTCGGCGATCAGAGCGTCCGAGCCGTCGATTTTCGACGCCGTCCGTGGAACTATTCGCAGTAATCAGTATCAGACTCGACGACGAGTGGTACGACCTCGAAGCGGGCGTCTACGTCGCGCTCCCGACAGGGCCCGAGAGCGCACACCGCGTCTGCAACGACGGCTCCGAGCCACTCCGGTACCTCGCCGTCTCGACGATGCGAGAGCCGGACGTGACAGTCTATCCCGACTCCGAGAAGGTCGGTGTCTTCGCCGGGTCACCGCCCGGGGGTTCGGACGAACGGACGGTTCACGGCTACTATCCCCGAGATGCGGATGTGGACTACTGGGATGGGGAGAACGAAACTGGCGCGGCTGTCGACGGCGAGGAGACTGCCACCGACAGCAGCGGCGACGTGACAGACGGGGAGTGATCGGCACCTCGTCGTCCAGCGTTCCACAAGCCACTTACTCGGTCCACGCACACAATCGGCAATGATCGGAATCGTCGGGGGAGGACTCGCCGGGTTGGCGGCGGCGTACCGCCTCCAGCAGTCGGGCTACGAGGTGACGGTGTACGAGGCCGGTGGGCCAGAAGCCGTCGGCGGACTCGCTCGAACGTACGAGACGGCGGGCGACGACATCGAGCAGTTCTACCACCACCTCTCGAAGAACGAACAGACCATCGTCGAGTTGGCCGAGGAGATCGGCGTCGGCGACGCGGTCGAGTGGCTGGTCGGGAAGAACGCCTACTACGTCGACGGCACGGTGTACCCGCTCGACACCCCGTGGGAGCTGTTGGCGTTCCCGTACTGGAGTCTCTACGACACGTTCCGGCTCGGGATGTTGACACTCGACGTGGACGTGCGCGGCGGCGTGCCGTCGTTCGACACCTACGAGCGGCTGGAGGACTTCGAAGACCAGACCGCCGTCGAGTTCGCCCGCGAACACACGACAGAGAACGTCTACGAGACGTTCTTCGACCCGCTACTCGAAGAGAAGTTCGGCTCGCGCAAGGAGGACGTGAGCGCGGCGTGGCTGCTCGGCCGGATCAAGTTCCGCGGCGAACGCGACCTGCTACGCGGCGAGATTCTGGGCTACTTCGACGGCGGGTTCCGGACGTTCCTCGACGCGCTGATCGGTGCCGTCGGCCGCGAGAACATCGAGACACACACTCGCGTGACCGACCTCGACACGGAGGACGGCGCTGTCGACAGCATCACTGTCGAGCGTGCCGTCGAACCTGTCGCTGCGGATGGCGGCGACGCCACAGAGAGAGCCGACGCGCTGGAGGACGGCGACGCTGTGGCCGGAGAGCGTTCGACCGGCGGCGACGCTGGTGGTCCGCCGGCGACGGAGACGGAGACTCAGTCCGTCGACGACGTGATCGTGGCGACGATGCCGAACGTGTTAGAGCAGTTGACCGGCTACCCGTGTGAGATCGACTTTCAGGCGTCAGTCTGTGCGGTCGTCACGCTCTCCGAGGGGCTGACGGACACCTACTGGCTCAACGTCGCCGACGACTCGCCGTTCGGCGCACTGATCGAGCACACCAACTTCGTCCCGCCCGAGCGGTACGGCGGCCAACACCTGCTGTATCTCGCCAGCTACGTCCAAGACGAGTCGGCGTGGCTGTGGCAGGCCAGCGACGAGGCGATCCGCGAGCGGTGGCTCGACGGTGTCGCCGACCTGTTTCCCGAGTTCGACCGTTCGACCGTCGAGCAGTTCCGACTGGCCCGTGCGCCGCGTGCGGCACCCATCTACGAGTGTGGCTACCTCGATCTGGTGGTCCCGTACGACCTCGGCGACCCGGTCGCGGACGGGCTCTACTACGCCGGGATGGCCAGCGAGGCGCAGTACCCCGAACGCTCGACGAACGGCGCAGTGATCGCCGGCTACGAGTGTGCCGACCGGATCGTCGAGCGTCACGAGACCTGACTGGTCGCTCACTCCGCCGTACTGACCTGTGTCACCGACGACTCTGTCTCCCGTCGTGGCCGGCACCGTCGACAGTCAGGTCACCGTCCACGTCGAACGCGTCGATACCGCGGTGAACACTGGCAGCGATGTCACTGAGCCGTCCGGCAGTGTCGGCGACGATGGCGGTCGCCTCCGCTTGGTCTCCGGTTCGGGCGGAGATCTCGCCCGCGAGGTCGTCGACAGTCTCGGCGGCGTCGAGACTCTCCGCGACCAGCCCGCTCACTTCGCGGGTGTTCGTCGTCTGGCGGTCGACCTCGGACTCGATCTCTGCGACGCCGTCGACAGTCGCCTCGACGCGCTCGTTCACACGCTCGATGCTGTCGCCCACCTCCGCGACCGCGTCTGCCCCGGTCTCGATCTCCGCGTTCGCGTCGTGGATGCTCTCGGTGACTCCCGCGGTCTGTGTCCGTGCGTCCTCGACCAACTCGTCGATCTCGTCTGCGGCGGCCGCGGCGTCCTCCGCGAGTCGTTTCACTTCCTGTGCGACGACCGCGAACCCTTCGGTATCCGCCGACGCACCGCTGTCTGCCGCCGTACCGCTGTTCGCCGGTGCATCGTTGTCTGCCGCTGCACCGCTGTTCACCGTTCCGCTCCGCCCAGCACGCGCGGCTTCGATGTTCGCGTTCACTGCGAGCAGATTCGTCTGGTCGGCGATCTGCCGGACGGTGGCGACCGTGTCTTGGATCTCGTCCATCCGGGCAGACAGCTCGTCGATCTGTGCGACCGCTCTGTCGGAGGCGGCCGTCGCCGACCGGATCTGTTCGACCGCCGTCCCCGCGCGGTCGACGGCCGCCGCAGTCTGGTCTGCCGCGCGGCGTGACTCCGCGCCGATCTCGGCGGCGGAGGCCGTCACCTCCTCCATCGACGCGGACAGATCCTCGACGGCGCGCCGGGCCTCCTCCGTCTGGTCCCGGAGCGTCGCCGTCTCCGCTCTGATCGCCGACGAGCGGTCGTCGATCTCCGTCGCCGCCGTCTGAACCTCGTCGCTCGTCGCCTCCAACTCCTCGCTGCGCTCGGCGAGTGCCGCAGACTGGTCTGGGAGCTGCTGGACGATCCGCGCGACCTTCTCGGCCGCGTCGACGAGGTTGTCGTCGATCTCGGCGAACGTCGTCGAGAGTGATCGCGCCGTCGGAGCCTCGACCGACGGCTCCGGAACTCCCCGCTCGATCCCGAGGTCGCCGTCGGCGAACCGCGACAGCTTCTCCGCGTGACGCTCGATGGCTGCCTCGCGGTACGCTTCGACTCCGCGGTCCCGCGTCACGTCTGTGAGTCCGACCGCCACGGCTGCGAGTTCACCGTCGACCACCAACGGCACCGCTTTCGCCTCGACACGCCGCTCTCGCCTGCCGCCGTTCACGCCGCCGCTGCCGCTGGTCAGGCCGCTGCTCCCGCTCGTCACGTCGCTGTCACTAGCCTCTCCCTCGGCGTCGGGATCTGCGACAGCGTGGACGACGCCCTCTCTCGTCTGTCTCTCGCGGCGCTCGTGGTCGAGAATCGGCGCGGTGATCTCGAACAGGTGGCTGTCGTCGTCCGGTCCGGCGAGCGTTCGGGGGTGAGCGCCGAGTGCCGTCGCTCTGTCCGTGTCGAACCACGAGAGCGCGCGCTCGTCGACCGCGATCAGCTCTCCATCGGGGTTCACGACCCAGCCGGCGGCCGCTCGGCCGTCCAGGAACGCACGGAACAGCTCTCCCGCCGCGGCGTCCGTCTCGACGGTCTGTCCACGCCACTTGACCGCGCTCCCCTCTCCCGCCGGACTGGGGCCGCCACCACCGAAACCGACACCACCACCGGCGGCTGTCGTTCCGCCGTCGGCTGCGAACTCGGGATAGGCGGTGATCTCGTGTTCCGAGCGGTCGAGACCCTCCTCCTCTGCCGCCTCGTCGACGCGGAGTCCCACCGTGTGACGTGCCACCCAGAACGCCGTCGCCGTGGTCCCGACAGTCCACGCCCCGATCAGCCCGACGCCGAGAAACTGCATCAACACCTGATCGAGACCCATGAACGTCCACCGACCCGCCTCGTCGACACCGAACAACGGGATCATCACCGCGCCGACTCCACCCGCCGCGCCGTGAACACTGAACACGGCCGCCACGTCGTCGATCTTCAGATCCTCCAACACGAACTGGTAGGTCGGGTAGACGAGCGCGCCGCCGACGGCACCGATCACCAGTCCACCCCACCACGTCACGTAGCCGGCGGCGCTGGTGACGCCGACGAGTCCCGCGAGCAGCCCGTTCGCGGTGAACAGCGGGTCTGGGCGACCGCGTGCGACGGTCGTCACGATCCCAGAGGCGATTGCGCCGGCACCCATCCCGAGTGTGGTGTTGAGTGCGACGCGAGCGAGTTCGCGCTCCATCAGTGTCCCCTCCTGTGAGAGGACAGTCGCCTGCGTGCCGACGTTGAACCCGTACCAGCCGAACGCCAGCACGAACGTCCCGAGCATCGCCAGCAGCACGGAGTGACCGGGAATCGCGCGACTGTTGCCGTCCTCGTCGAAGCGGTCCTGCCGCGGGCCGAGCATCCACGCCCCGACCAAGCCGGCGATCCCGCCGACCATGTGGACCACCGTTCCACCCGCGAAGTCGAGGTACGAGACGTCCAACAGGAGACCCAGATAGCCGTCGCCAGAGAGGAGACCGCCGCCCCAGACGACACCCTGAACGGTCGGGTAGATCACCGTCGTCACCGCGACCGCGTAGAGGACGTACGCCGCGAACGTGATCCGCCCGGCGACCGCGCCGGAGGTGATCGTCGCGGCAGTCATGGCGAACACCGCGCCGAACAGCCACGCGATCCACGACTCCGGCGTCGTGAGGTACGCGAACACGGCACCTGTCACCGGCCCGGGAGCGGTGAGTGCCGCGGCGGTGCCGGCGACTGCCAACCCGACGAGGAAGTAGAACAACACGCCGACCGACCAGTCTGCGATGTTCTTCATGAAGACGTTGGCGACGTTCTTGGCCCGCACCTGCCCCGCCTCCAACAACGCGAATCCGGGCTGCATGAAGAAGATCAGGAAACTCACTGTCAACACCCAGATCACGTTGACGCCCTCTGCAATCGTGCTCACGTCCGACTGGAGCTGAACCGACAGTCCGACTGTCATACCGCCCACGCTGTGGACGATACTGTATCAATCTTCGCCATTCCATAAAGTATGTGATACGAAAACAGTTCAGAGACAACGAACGTCCACCCAGTTGCCGCCGGTAGACAGCCGGGCGGTCCAGTCGAGTCACTAGGAACGTACCCTACGCACGACCGTATCACCACAGTCGGCGAGCGGGTCCGTCGGAAGATCGTCGACCGGATCGAGGCTGGACTGCGCAGCGTCTTTCACCGGCCGGAGTGCAGAGCACTTCCGATACACTTTAGTCTGTCGACACGACCTACAACGTGTGAATGAACGGACGCGAGCGGGAGCGGCTCGGTTCGTGTGCCGAGGCGCTCGTCGACGAGGAGCCACACGCGGACGGCGGGCTTCCGGTCGAGCGTGGGACCTGTCGTGATCTCGTCACGGACGACCGCCACCACGCCGCGTGGGTCGGTGTCGTCAGCGGGGAGTACGTCGTCGGCGTCGCCGCCGCGGGGGCAGGAGCGTCTGCACTCTCGGATCTGACTGTTCGGACCGACGGCGAGGACGCCGTCTCGCGCGCAGTCGACACCGGACAGTTCGTCACCTCCGGGGCGTCGAGTGAGCCGGCGGCCGAAAACACGGACCGTGTCCCGGCCACGACCGGCGGCGAGACCACGGAGCCGCCCGAGGCCGTCCGTGCCGAGACCGAGGCGACACTGACGACCGTGGCGGTGCCGTTCTGGCAGCCCGGCCGCCCAGAGGCGTCGACGAGAGCGAGACCGGAGACGGAACTGTCCGCCGGAACGGAGCCGTCCAACGAGGAATGGACAGGCCAGTCCCAGGGAACACAGAGAGACCAGTCCGAGAGAACACAGACTGACCAGTCCGGAGAAACACGCCCGGAACCGCCGGACGGCGTCTTAGTCGTCTACACCACGGAGTCGGCGTTCTCCGCGGGTGAGTGTCGCACGCTGTCGACACTCGCCGGCACGCTGGGCCGCCACCGGGTGACGGAGGGGCGCGGGAGCCCGTTGGACAGCGTCGACGCGCGGTTCCGCGAGGCGTTCGAGCGACACGACGCGGTGATGTTGTTGATCGACCCGGACACGGGGCAGATCCGGACCGCGAACGAGGCCGCCGCGGACTTCTACGGCTACGACGCGTCGACGCTCGACCAGATGCGGATTCAGGAGATCAACACCGCGACGCCGGCGGAGGTGGCCGCCGAGCGGGACCGTGCTCGCCGGGAGGAACGGAACTACTTCGTGTTCGAACACGAGTTGGCCTCCGGTGAGTGCCGGACCGTCGAGGTCCACTCTACGCCGATTCCGCTCGACGACGGGCCGGTGTTGTTCTCGGTGATCCACGACGTGACAGAACAGGTGGAGTACGAGCGGGAGCTCGAACGGTACGGCGACCTGTTCGAGAACGTCCCGGTCGGGCTGTTCCGTTCGCGTCCGGGTCCGGAGGGCCAGTTTGACGAGGTGAACCCCGCGCTCGTCGAGATGTTCGGCGCGTCGTCCCGGGCCGAACTCCTCGACACCAGCCCCTCGGAGCTGTACGTCGACGAGGACGACCGCGCGGCGTTCTCCGATGACCTCCTCGCGGACGGTGTCGTGGAGGAACGAGAGTACGAACTCCGCCGACTGGACGGCGAGACGTTCTGGGGCTCGGTGTCTGCGATCCGAACCGAGACGGACGACGGGCCGGTGTTCGACGGCATCGTGTTGGACATCTCCGAGCGGCGGGCCTACGAGGAGTCTCTCGAGGAGCGCAACGAGCGGATGGAAGTGCTCAACCAGCTGCTGCGCCACGACATCCGCAACGACATGACCGTCATCGGCGGCAACGTCGACCTCCTCGAACACCACCTCGAAGACGGCGACGCCGACAGCGAGCGACTGCAGGAACTTCTCACCACACTCCGCGAGCGGGCGGACCACGTCGTCGAGCTCACCCACACGGCACGCAACATCACGGAGTCGTTGTCCATCGAGTCCGGCGAGCAGCCGGAGGCGACGCCAGTGCGGCTGGATCAGGTGTTGGCCGACGAGCTGGAGAACGCCCGCTCGTCGTACCCGGACGCCGAGTTCGAACTGTCCGAGAGCGTGCCGGCGGTGGAGGTGTCCGCGACAGAACTCCTCGACTCCGTGTTCCGCAACCTGTTCAACAACGCCGTCCAGCACAACGACACCCCCGAGCCGACTGTCACGGTCGACGTGGCGGTCGACGCCGAGACGGTCTCTGTCACCGTCGCCGACGACGGGCCGGGGATTCCGGACGCACAGAAGTCGGCCGTGTTCGAGCGCGGGGAGAAGGGCACCGCGAGCTCCGGAACCGGACTCGGACTGTACCTCGTCGGCTCGCTCGTCGACCAGTACGACGGCGAGATCGACGTGCGCGACAACGAGCCGCGTGGTGCCGTGTTCGAAGTGACGCTCCAGCGTGCCGACTCCGAAGCCGACGAGACGACGGACGTATTCGGCGGCGTGGCTCGGTGAGGCTCTCGGGCTTTCTCCTCCGTTCGCCTGATAGGGTCGTGCGTAGAGATTTTCGAGTGGGTACGGAGTACCGGACGGTACC
>CAKZQY010000355.1 GCA_937142015.1 uncultured Halobacteria archaeon | reverse complement strand
CCGAGCGCAGTTCGGTCTGGCGACAGCGGCCGAGCGCAGTTCGGTCTGGCGACAGTTCGGCTGGGCGACGGGCTACTCGAAGCGCTCGAACGGCTGCTGGCAGTCCCGGCAGAAGTGCATCGACCGGCACAGCGACGGCCCCTTCGGGTGTTCACGCTCCGTGTTCGTCGACTCGCAGTACGGACAGACAGCGCCGTCCGTCTCGCCAGTCGTCTCGGTGCTCGGGTCGTCTTCTTCGGCCGCGGGGGTAGGTGTCGGCCCCTGTGGGTTGTTGGAAGTCATCTCTGTGTCGAACTGCTCGCGAGTCACACGCTCAGTCCGAACTCGCGCAGCGCCTCGCGGCCCTGCTCGGTCACCATATTCACGTTCCACTCCGGGCTGTACTGGAGTCGCACCTCTGCGTCCGTCACCGCTGGCACAGTCTCTGCGGCACACGTCACGTCGTTCACCAGCATGTCTCGCGCTGGACAGCCGGAGTAGGTGAGTGTCATCCGGATCGCTGCCGTGCCGGTCTCGCTGTCGACATCGACGCCGTAGATCAGCCCGAGATCGACGATGCTCACCGGCATCTCCGGGTCCTCGACCTCCCGGAGCGCCGCCCACACCTCCGCTTCGACACCCTCGGCGTCTCGGCCGGTCTTGGGGTAGTCCTCGGGCGACTCTCCCTCGTCGTACTCCGTGTACGCACACGCCTCTCCCGACATCGGCGCGTTCGTCGGCATCTCACACCTCCTCGCTGGTCAGCGTGGCTGGCTCCTCGGGCTGGATCTCGTGGTACGTGTGGGTGAACTCCTCGTAGAGCTCTGCCCACACGTCGGTGTGGGTTCCGTCCCGTCCGCGCACGTCCGGGCGTGGGACCGTCTCGGTGTCAGTTATCCCGTCGTCGTCACTCACCTCGTCGTCGTCACCTACCCCATCGTCACCCTCGGTGTCTAGGGGCACTCGATTGTCGCCCTCGGTGTCCAGCGACACGCCCTCGACAGCCGGAACGTCGAACCCGAGTGACTCCAGTCGTGGAACGACCGTGTCCAGCCACTCCGTTCGCAGTTCGTCGAGCGTGGCCCGTCGGAATCCGTTGGCGACGATCTCCGCCTCGTGTTCGCCGGGCGTGAACAGCGACAGCGCGTGTGGGAACAGCTCGTCGACTGCGGTCTGGAGCCGGTCGTGTGACTCCGGCTCGCCAGCGAGTCGTTCGAGCCAGTTGCCCGCGTGTTCGCGGTGGTACTCCTCCTCGCTCAGCGCCTTCCCCACACGGTCCGCGAGCGGCGCGTAGCTGGTGTCGACCAGCGCTTCGAGACGAATCTGTTCTGCCGTGTCGTACAGGTACCCCCGAACGACCGCGTTCCCCCAACCGCCCTCGGGGAACGGCAACTCGACGAGTGTGCTGTGGGTCCACTCCGCAGCCGGTCGCTCCCAGATACACTCCGCTTCCGTGTAGCCGAGCTCCTGGAGGAGGTCGTACCAGAGCCGCGCGTGACCGAACTCGTCTTGGGCGATGTTCGCTAACGCGAGATCCGACTCCAGCGTCGGCGCGTAGATCTGCCACTCCGTCGCCCGCTCGGCGTGGACGAACTCGTCGTCTGCGAGTCTGAACAACAGTTCTTCGAGCGCCGCGCGCTGGCTGTCGCGCAACTCCTCGCGGTCCAGGGTCGCCGCTGCAGGTGTGGTGTCGGCCTCACTCCCAGCTGTCTCGCCGTCCGTGTCGCTCGATTCGTCGGTCACGAGTTGACCTCCGTGCGTTTCTCGGCGGCTTCACGCTGTTCCTCTTCGCTCTCGGCGACCTCCTCCGCGAAGGAGGCGTCGATGTCGTTGTACGTCATCGCCCAGCGGTACGACTTGTCAGTCTCCCCACCGAACGACGCCTCCTCGGCAGTCACCTCGCCGATCTCCGACTGTGGAACGACCCACAGCGAGTTGGTCTGCATCCGGCGTGCGTGCTGGATCTGCGCGAACTGTTTCGCCATCTCTCTGTCCGGCGCGTGGACGTTGCCCACGTGCTGGTGGTAGTCGCCCGGTTCCTCCTGTCTGAACACTTCCCAGATCATTCGTGGCTCACTCCCGTGTGTCTCAGTCGGCCGCTTGCGGGGCGCTCTCGGCGGTCGTGTCCCAGCTGTCCATCGCCTGCCGCACCCACTCGACGGCCTCCTGGCGACGGCGGCGAGAGCCGATCTGTTCGTGACTCCCCTCGTAGTCGTTCTTGGCGATGGTCCAGAACTCCTCCCAGTCGAGATCCTCCTCGCGTACCGCCATCGTCCCGTCGTCGCGCTCGAAGATCCGCGGGTACTCCGGAATCTCCAGCCCGTACTTCTCGGCTTTCGGGACGTACATGTTCAGGAAGGAGTTGCGGAGTTCGTCGTTGGAGACGGTCTTCAGCCCGACTCGCTGGGCGAACTCGTCGTGGTGTGACTCGTCGTTCGTCGGCCCGAAGAACTGGAGGATGCGCGGCCACCACTCCTCGAACGTCTCCTGGACACGCTCTTGGACGGCCTTCGAGGAGGTCATCAGCTCTCTCAGGATCGACTCGCCGTGTTTGACGTGGAACCCCTCCTCGAAACAGATCTTGTCCATCGCGTGAGCGTACGGCGTCCACGAGGTCCGCTTGAGCGTGGCCTGCCGCCGCATCGCCCCGCCGTCGACGAAGAAGTCGATCATCGGAGCCTCGTACCACGAGTCGACCGGGTAGTGGAAGCAGTTGAGGAACTTCCCCTCCCCGTTTGCCAACTCGTCGAGCATCTCCTCGCGTGTCTTCACGCCCAGCGTCTCTGCCGCGCGGTACAACAGCTGTGCGTGACCGATCTCGTCTTGCACCTTCGCCGTGTTCGCCAGCTTCCGGTCGAGGCTCGGCGCGTGGCGTGTGAACTCCTTGTCGAGGTAGCCGCCCATCACCTCGCTGTTGGCGTGGAACTGGATCATCCGCGTGGCTGCCCGCCGGTACTCCTCGGGCAACTCGTCGCTCGGCCCGAACTGCCGTGGCCCGGCTCGCTGCTCGACGGTCTCGATGTCCATACCTACCGTCTGGTCCCACCACGACGTAGGAATTGGCCCGTCTATGGCCGGGTTTGAAGTACGGTCGCCGCGAGTGTTGCCGTGTGTCCGTCCCAACGACAGGCGGTGTCACCCCGTGATCGAGGAGTGTCTGGTCGTCGAGGTCGGAGTGACCGGCGACGGCTGTCCGCTGGCGACCGCTGCGGGAACAGCGGAGACGACAGTCGAGGCGGAACCCCCGTCGCTGCGACGCGACGGCAACGCGCTGGTGCGGTTCGCCGCGCCGCCGGACGAGACGCTGGCGGCGACACTGGACGCGGACGACCGCGTGCGGTACCTCCACCGTGCCCGCGGCGACGACCGCGAGTCGTACCGCTGTCTCTCCCTGGAGCCGTGTGTGATCCACGACCTCGTCGACGTGGGGTTCATGCCGGAGTCGGTGGCCTACCGTCCGGAGGGCGCACGCTTCGCCGGTGCCGTCGTCGGCCGCGAGGTGCTACAGGGTGTGATGAGCGCCGCGGGCGACCGCGTCGGCGTCTCGCTGGAACGCGTGTACCCGCTCGGCTCCGACTCCGGCGGCGCTGCCGGCCGGTGGGACCTCACGCCCGCACAGGAGGAGGCGCTCCGAACGGCACACGCGATGGACTACTTCGCCGTCCCGAAAGCCGTGACCGCCGAGGCGGTGGCTGCCGAACTCGGAATCGGGAAGACTGCGTTCCTCGAACGACTCCGACGCGGACAGGCTGCGCTGTTCGAACAGCTGTTCGGCTGAGACTGCGCTGTCGGTTGCACGTCTGTCGGCGCGCATCTCCACGATAGAAGTAAGTTTAACTTGTAGCAGACAAAACAAGTGGTCGTGCAACAGACGAGACGCGGACTGTTACGGACACTCGGCGCGGCAGTCGGGGCAGGCGCAGTGTTGTCGACGGGCGTCGGCACAGTCGCGGCAGACGAGGAGCCGTCGTTGGCGTGGGAGCCGGCAGGCGACAGCAACTACACGGCAGCCGCTCGCGGTCCAGCGGACGTGCGGTGGTTCGTCGTCCACGTCGCAGAGGGGACACACGACGGGACAGTGGCGTGGTTCCAGGACCCGAACGCGAACGGCAGCACCCACTACGTCGTCGAGAACGCCGCCGATCCGGCACAGACACGGATGCTCGACGAGTCGGACATCGGCTGGCACGCGGGCAACTGGTCGTACAACGAGGCGTCACTCGGGATCGAACACGGCGGCTACACGGACCAGACGACGTTCGTCGACGGGTTGTACGACGCGTCGGCGAGTATCGCCGCGTGGGCAGCGGACGCGTACGACTTCCCGCTGCGTGTCAGGCGTTACGACGTGGCTCCCTGTGACCCGACGGACGGCGCGGGCGGCGTGATCGGTCACGATCAGGTGCCAGACCCGGACAACTGTTCCTCTGGCGGCGGTGCTGGCGCACACACCGACCCCGGGAGCACGTGGAACTGGGGTCGCTACGAGGGGTACCTCCGCCGCAACCACCTCGGCACGTACCAGGAGGTCGTCACCGCAGCGGACCTGAACGTCCGCGACTCGCCGGGACTCGGCGGGACGAGCGTCGACACCGCACCCGCGGGGACGACCGGCGACACCGTCGACGGGCCAGTGGACGCAGACGGGTATCGATGGTACGAGGTGGAGTACGACGACGGGACGACGACCGGCTGGTCGGCGAGCGACTGGCTGCTGTACAGTCGTTTCGGGGCGTGGGACGACGTGACGACGACCGCGGCGCTGTCCGTCCGCGACGCGCCGGGACTCGACGCGACCACGGTCGACACGACGGCGAACGGCGAGACGGGCACAGTCACCGACGGCCCGGTGGACGCCGACGGCTACCGCTGGTTCGAAGTCAGTTGGAACGGCGGCACGACGAGCGGCTGGTCTGCGGGCTACTGGCTGGAGTGACACCAGCGGGAGACGGCGGTCCCGTGGTCGGCTGTGGACGTGAGCGAGCGAGGAACAGCTGTGTGGTTGTCGACCGACAGTATCAGCGGTCGATTCGCTCGATCTCGCCGCGGCGGCCGTCGAGAACGGCGAACTGTCTCCCGCGGCGGCGTTCCAGCAGTTCCAGCAGTCGCTCGGCCCACCAGAGTTTCCGCGCTTTCGGGCCGGTCACGCTCGGGTCGTCGAAGTCCCACCCGAGAAACCGGAGTCGAGCGGCACCGAGCTCGTCGGCGAGAAACGCCGCGCGGTCGCCGTCGGTGAACCCGCCGTAGTCGACGACCGGGCCGGCCGGCGCGGCCTGCGTGGTCCCCAGCAGGTGTTCCGTGTCGATGCGTGGGAGGTACTCCGCGAGCAGGTCACGGTTGTCACCGTGCGCGTGGACGACCGTCGGCGCACCGCGTGTCGTCCGAGCGACGACCGTCTCCGGGTTCTTGTCCAAGTCGGTCACCATCGCGTCCACCTCGACACCCGCCGCAGTCAGTCTGTCCGTCGCCGTCGACGCCGCGAACACGAGATCAGCCGACCGCGCGCGGTCGAGTTCCGACTCCAAGGAGGGTCCCGCTCCGGCGACGGCGACCGTCTGGCCGGCACAGTCGAGCCGCGACTCGTCGAACGGCTCCGCGACGGCCGCGAGTTCGTCTCGTGCCGCCTCGTCGCCCGCTCTCCCGTAGCCGAAGTCTGCGAGAATCGACTCGTAGATCGGCTCCCACTCGGCGAACTCCATCGAGACACGCTCGGGACGCGCCCCTCAAAACCGTGTCTCTGTGCGGCAGGACGGACGACCGACGTGAGTGCCACAGACGACCGACGCGAGTGCTGGAG
Organism: uncultured Halobacteria archaeon; assembly: GCA_937142015.1. Classification (GTDB taxonomy): domain Archaea; phylum Halobacteriota; class Halobacteria; order Halobacteriales; family Haloferacaceae; genus JAHENP01. The sequence goes on along the minus strand of CAKZQY010000355.1, from coordinate 17,348 downwards.
GTGACGGAGCGTAGTCAGCGGCGACGCACAGCGAGACCGGCGAGCGCGAGCAGGAGTCCGGCGACAGCGACGAGCGCTCCGAGACCGGGCGTTCGCGTCGCCGTCTCGTCGGGTGCGGGCGTCGCAATCGCGGTCGCGGTCGGTGTCTCGTCAGACGCTCCGTCTCCGCCGGGCGTCGGCGACGCGGTCCGCCCGTCGCCGGCCGGGGTGGGCGTCGGCGACGGCTCCGCGGTCGTCGGTGTCTCGGTCACGTCCCGAACGGTGACGTTCGTGTGGACGCTCGACAGCGCCGCCACCGTCGGAGCGTTGACGATGGTCACGGTGTCACCGTCGACGGCGACGTGGATCGCGTCCGCGAACCCGTCGTCGGTGATCCGGTAGGTGGACTGACCGACACGCTCGACGCCCCAGTACTCCAGCAGCTGTTGGTACGCCTCGCGGAACTCCGCTGCCTCGGCGTCAGACTCCCACGCGATGCGCCAGACGTAGCCGGTCTGGTTCTGCGCGTTCCGGTAGACGTACATCTTGTCGCCGTCCCAGCCCTCGGCAGCGGCGAACCCGTAGTTGATCGGGTCGAAGCTGCTCACGCCGCTGTCGGTGAGGTTCAGGAACTCCTGTTGGTCGACGATGCCGCCCTCCTTCCCCTCGTGGTAGGTCGGACGGATGAACATCGAGGCGATGCCGGGCTGGCCGACGGCGGCGTAGTTCCGCCGGCCGGGGGGCGTCACACGCTGCCAGTCGTCCGTCGTCCGGTCGGCCAACGACACGTTACGCGGACCGGCCTCGCCGTAGGTGTCGGGGTCGATCACCTGTGCGCTGCTGGCTGGCGGGTTCTCGTACAGCTCGTTGACTGCCTCCCAGCCGCCGCGCTCCTTGACCTGTGCGACGAACTTCGGCCCGTCGCTGTACGGCTGGAACTGGAGGAAGTACAGCCCCCAGTTGAAGTTCTCTGGGAGACCGCCGTCACCGCCGTCGCCAGTCGACTGGTCGCTGAAACAGTCCCACTCCTGTTCACACCGCTGTTGGTACAGCCGGTCGACGAGGTTGCCGTCGCCCTCGATGATTCCGTCGTCGGCGTTGTGCGACTCACGCGTCGAGTAGTCGACGGAGAAGTTGAACACCTGATCCTGCAGCGCGTGGAACAGCTCCTGTGAGAGTGTGACCTCGCTCAGCTGTGGCGACTCGGAGTTCTCACTGACGACGACGATCCGCTCCTCGCTCGGGCTGTAGAAGCCGCCGACCGTCGCGCCGCGGTTCCCCTCGCGGATGTCGATGGCGTCTGTCGACTCGTCGACGAAGAACAGCGCCTCGAACTTCGTGTTGTCGAACAGCCGGAAGGAGTTCGAGACGTTGAAATCCGACGCGTACCGTTCCTTGTACGTCTCACGACCGATGAGACTCACCGGCACCGTCTTCTCGAACTCGAGCTGTCTGACCCGCTCGACACGCGCCATCGACCGGGCAACGACCTTGTCGAGTTCCGTCTGGTTGAACCCGTCACTCGGGTCGACACCGGGGAGACTCTCGTTGTACCAGTAGCCGTTCTCCCACCCGAGCGTGTCGTTTGCCGGGTCGGGCGGTGCTGTCGAGTCGTCGTGTGGCACGGCGGACGGACTCGCCGCGCTCGCCGCCCGCTGGTCGGCTGCGGGAGCCGCTGCTGCGGCGGGAACGAGCAGCGACCCGACCACGAGGGCGATCAACAACCGTGTGAGCCAGCGCATACCTCACACTGGGTGGCACACAGTAAGAGGCTTACCCGTTCGACTGGCCGTCACGGTTTCGACGGCTCGAAAATAATGATTGACGAGACACCACGAAATCGACTGACTGGTGACCGATCACACGACAGACCCGTATGCACGGACCGAGACGGGGGTGGAGATTGGCGGTCTCACCGCTGTCGATCAGTACCCATACGCTGTCGCGGGTCCGAAATCCCTGCTCTGGCCTAGTTTCCCGGTGTTCTGGTATCGACGTGTGTCCGTTCTCTGGCACCACCGCCACGCCCGATGTCGTTCGGCTGACATCGGTGTGTGTGGCCGAGTCGACCAGCTGACATCGGTGTGTGTGGCCGAGTCGATCAGCTGACATCGGTGTGTGTGTGGCCGAGTTGATCACTGACGACACGGCTGACGACACGTTTCTTGTGGGCCCCCCACCGACGAGAAATCGTATTGTAGGAAAACTACAATTCTATTCCGACGCGCAATTTTTGAGTGTAAAAAGTATCAGAAAGCATATCAGTGGCGCGTCCGAGTAGATAGTCAGATGAAGGCAGCAGACTTCGATCTGGAGGGGGACCTCCAGTACGGGGCACAGCAGGGGGTGAACGTCTTCCACGCCAACAGGATGGTGACGTTCAACGCGGACGCCATCGGCTTGTTGCGTCAGCAGTTGATCGACTCCGTGGGGACGGAACGCGCACGAGAGCTGTTGTTGCGGTTCGGCTTCCAGTCGGGCTACGCGGACTACCTCCAGATGGAGACGGGGTACGACTGGGAGACGCCAGACGACTTGTTGGAAGTGGGCCCAGCACTGCACACACAGGAGGGAATCGTCGCCGTCGAGCCGGAGGAGATGTCGTACGACCGCGAGACGGGCGAGTTCTACTTTCGTGGACTGTGGCACAACTCCTACGAGGCACAGCAACACGTCATCCACAACGGGGAGAGCGACCACCCGGTGTGTTGGAGTCTGATGGGCTACGGCTCCGCGTGGTGTTCTGGCTTCATGGGGACGCCGGTGCTCGAACTGGAACGGCAGTGTGTCGGGATGGGCGACGACGTGTGTGAGTGGGAGATCAAGCCACTCGACGAGTGGGACGAGCGTGCCGACCCGTACGTGGCTGCACTGGAAGACTTCTACGCGGAGGTGTGACCATGGGAGAGAAACTGATGGAGTTCTACAGCGTCGTCGAAGAGCGCGAAGGACTGTCCGGCAAGATCGAGCTCGCAAAACAGACGAACCTCCCTGGAACGAAAGCGGCGACCGCACCCGACTCCGCGGAGAACGTCGAACGGTTCCGCGAGGCTGTGACCGACATTCTCGGCGAGGAACCGCCCGAACTGTGAGAGCGGAGCGACGTTCGGTCACTCCTCCCGACGGCGGGCGAGCAGCGCGGCGACACCGACAGCGACGACGGCGATGAGGAAGCCGAAGCCGGCGGCACCGACGCCGGTCGCGCCCGTCGCCGTCGGCGTGGCGGTCGGCGTTCCAGTCGTTGCTGCGGCCTGTCCGGCGACTGCCGCGACGGCCGCGAGCGTCGAGAGCACTCGCACGCCAGCAGGTGGTCACTCCGAGATTAAGTAGTTTGTCCGTCGCGTCGCAGTGTCGGACTCCGGGTTGGCCAGTCGCGCTCGGCAACCCTCGCCACACGGCCAGTCGCGCTCGGCAACCCTCGCTACACGGCCAGTCGCGCTCGGCAACCTCCGCTACAGATCGAGGAACTGTTCGGCGTTCTCCCACAGCAGTTTCCGTTGTGCCTCGGCGTCGTAGTCGGTGTGTTCGGCGAAGGAGGCCAGCCACTCCTCGGGTTCGATCATCGGGTAGTCCGTGCCGAACATCACCTTGTCGCGGAGGATGGTGCCGGCGTAGTGGAGCACCTGTTCGTCGATGTACTTCGGGAGCCACCCGGACAGGTCCATGTAGACGTTCCCCTTCTGCTGGCAGATGGCCAACTGTTCTGCCTCCCACGGGAAGGCGGGGTGTGCGATCAGAATCTGGAGCTCCGGGTGTCGCGCGGCCAGTTCGTCGAGCAACAGCGGGTTGCCGTGGCGGAGTTCGAGCCCTCGTCCGCCGGGTGCGCCCGCACCCATCGTGGTGTTGCCGCCGTGGAACACACACGGCACGCCGAGGTCTTCGATCGTCGAGAACAGCTCCTCGTGTGCTGGGTCGGACGGATCGAACCCCTGTGCTAGCTGCTGGAACTTGAACCCCGAGAGGTCGAGATCTTCGACACACCGGCGGGCTTCCGCCACACAGTCGTCTTTCAGCGGATCGACGGAGCCGAACCCGACGAAGAAGTCGGGGTACTCGTCGCGCACTTCCGCGACGTGCTCGTTCGGCACCGGCGGGTTCCCGGTGTTCGTCTCCGCGTCCCAGCCGAGCAACACCGCGTGTCCGACACCCGCGGCGTGGTACTGGTCGACCATCTCCGCGTAGCTGTTCGTCTCCAACTCTGCGCCGAACTTCGCCGCCGCGTCCTGCATGTACTCCCCACCCGCGTCGTGGAGGAACACCCCCGTCGGCTGGTGAGCGTGCGTGTCGACGAGGCGTGGCTCGTCGATTCCGTCGAGCGCGTCGAGTGACGCGGCCGCCGTCGTCGCCTCTGCTGTCGCCGTCTCCGCCGTCTCGTCTGTCACGACTCGGAGTTGCCGGCTGTGATCTCAAAACACTGGTGCCGTCACGGGCGACGTTCGGACGACCGGTGGGGCTCCGACCCCTCCCACCCGGTTGCCCGAGGCTGTGGTCCAGACTGTCGAACCGGCGCGCGGCCACACGGCGTCGTGGTGCGCCCCGACGCGCGGCCACACGGCGTCGTGGTGCGCCCCGACGCGCGGCCACACGGTGTCGTGGTGCGCCGCGACAGCGGTCACGCGAGTGGGAGCGTCGACCGGCTCGCGAGCAGGAGTTCGACCGCGAACAGGAGGAAGACAGTGCCACTCGCGTACCGCAGGAGTCGTCGAACGCGGGGCGCATCGACGAGGAATCGGCGCGCGTGGCCCGCGAACGCTGCGACAGTGCCGAGGTACGCCACACTCAACCCGGCGTAGACGACCCCCAACAGCGACAACTGGAGCGTCGCGTCCGCGGTCGCCGGGACGAACTGGGGGAGAAACGCCAGCACGAACACCGCGACCTTCGGGTTCGAGACGTTCACCACCACCGCCTCCCCGTAGGAGCCGGCAACCGGACGACTGTCGAGGAGTGACTGCTGTCCGGGCGGCGTCCCCGCTCTCTGGTCGTTGCTGTCCGTCCGGTCGGGTCGACTGCTCGTGTCTACCTGATCACTCGTGTCTGGGTCGCTACTCGCGTCCGAGTCACCACTCACCTCTCCACCCGTGTCCACTGTTGCGGGCTGGAACTGTTCGGGGCGACGGAACGTCTGAGCACCCAGGTAGCCGAGGTAGGCCGCACCGACAGTCGACACGAGCGTGTACGCGAGGTCGCTCGTCCGGAGGAGCAGCGACAGACCGAGCACCGCTCCAGCGGTGTGGACCAACACGCCGGTTCCAGTCCCGACGCCGGCAGCGACGCCGGCCGCCCGCCCACGGCGGACGCTCGCGGTCAACGTGTACAGCGTGTCGGGGCCGGGAGCGAGCACGACGGCCAGCGCCGCCGGAACGAACGCGGCGAGCGTCTCGAACGCGATCACGGTCTGTCACACGGCCGTGTGGTACAAATTCACCGTGGTCACCGACACCCCGTCGTCGGCGTGCCGAAACACGGTGGGTGGCTTCTTTGCCTCCGAGCGAGTACGTGGGGGTATGTCACGCGAACGGCAGCGGGAGCGGCAGACGACCGACGACCTCGACGTGGAACTGGGTGACGACGACGAGCGGTCGGACAGCCGGACGGGTGGGAGCCGGATGACAGTCGGCAGCCGGACGAGTTGGTCGGGACTCGCCACGCGGACGTACAACGTCGTTCTCGGCGGACAGTCCAGACGACAGCGCGACAGCGGCGGCGCGTTGAAGCTCGCGGGACTGATGATCCTCGGGTCGTTCGTCACCGGTCTGTTCCCACTCCCGCTGACGTGGCTCGTCGGCATCGCCGCGGGTGCGGCGGCCGGAGGCTGGGCAGAGGAGGGCTCGTCGCTGCTCGCGGTCGGTAACGGTGCCGTCATCGCATTCGTCGGCGGACTGGCGTTCGCAACGGCCTTCTTCGGTCTCGGGTTCCTGTTCACGATCCTGTTGACTGTCGTCGGCGCGGTGCTGGGCGGTATCGGCTACCTCGCCGGCGAACAGTAGAAGCACCGCGCCGTCGCGGGGTGTCGTCGCAGGTCACTCCGTCTCACCTCGTCGACCGTTGGGTCTCGGTCGGTCGCTCAGACCTTCGGAACGCGTCGATCAGTGTGCGGCCACGAGTGTCTGGTCGTCAGTTCGCGCGACACAGATCGGGCCGCTCGGCGCGGAGCCGAACGTGACACAGTCGTCTTCGGTGACGAACAGTCGGTCGAACGGCTCCCCACAGCAGGGACACCCCAACTCCGAACGGTTCGCCAACTGCATCGAGTTGGCGTCCTGCTTGAGGAGCTTCAGATCCGAGCGGTAGTCGTGAACGTCGAAGCCGTCGGAGATGTCCAGTCGGTCCATCGTCGGGACGCTCGCTTCCCGGCGAGTAAAAATCGTCGGCCACTGTTGGCTTCTCGACGAAGTCTCTCGTGATCACGAAAATCTTCGATTTTCGGACGACCCGTGGAGACTGCGCTCCCTGTGGGTTCCTCTCCGGTTCCTGCAAAGCACGTTCGTGAAATTACATCTCACGGGCTGTTATATGTGCTCCTCTTCGAGTGTCCACCCGAGCGCCCGCTTGTAGTACGTGAACATCTCGCGTACTCCTTCGTGGTTCATCTCGTCGGAGTCGAGTTGTTCTTTCAGGAACTCGTACTGCTCTCTGATCTCCTCCTCGTCGCGCATACACACGGTAGTTGGCGAGCACTCTTGAATCACAGTACAGCGAGACGAAGAGTCACGACGTTCCCGAACCCAGAGAGACGCGTCACGTCCTCGCAACTGTTGCCGGTCGGCGACGAGACGGTACACTCTTGTAGGAGCGAGCGTATTAACAACCATGACAGACAAGCCGCCAGCCCGGGTACTCGTCGCGGCGCTGGCCGCCGCCGCCATGCCGGCGGTGATGCTCGCGGTGTCGGTCGGATTCGTCCCGGCACCGGCGTTGTCTGCGCCAGTCTGGTGGGTGCTCCCAGTCGTCGCCGTCGGCTACTGGCTCGCGTGGATCGCGTGGGCCGACGGCCGTCCGGTACCGGGCCGGTAGCTCACTCCTCTGTGGCACGCAGTTCCACTTCCGTCGTCTCGTAGTCTTCGAGGAACGACCCGGGACCGCCGACAGTGACAGTCTCCCGGTCCGTCTCGACGACGAGCGAGTGTTGCACCGGGAACTCGTTCGTCTCCGGTTCGACGAGACCTTGATGTGTCTCGACAATCTCGCCAGACAGTTCGTCTCGGTCGTCCGTCGCAGTGACTGGCTCGACAGGCGCGGTCAGCGAGACCGGCTGGTCACTCCGGAGCAGGAGGGTAGCCTGCAACACCGCGTGCCGGAAGTTGGTGAACGTTCCTGGCAGCGACAGCGGCTCGGAGACGGCGAGTTCCTCGGCAATCTGCCAGTAGTTGCCCAGAAACGAGCCGACGATCACGGGGGCGACACGGGGCTGGACGAAGGCGATAGCACGCTCGTCGCTGTCGGCCTGTGACACGACCGTCGAGGGAGACACCAGCCCGAACGACTGGTCGACAGTGAGCATGATCGGTGTCGGCTGTCTCGTCGTTCGCGTGACAGACGCGAGTCCGTCGACTGCGTCCGCGTCGAGACCGTCCGAGGGGGGATCGGTGACCACCAGCAACACCAGCACGCCACGGTCGACAGCAGCACGCAACTCCGAGCGAACCTCCTCGACGTAGCGGTGTGGCAGCGTCAGCGTCACCTCGGTCGTCGCCTCCTGGATGCTCTCGGAGAGTCGGCGCAACACCGTCGCACGCGACTTGATCACGTCGAAGGTGACCTCCTCGCGGTCCGACTGCGCGTACCGCTCGTCGAGCGCCGCCTCCATCTCCTCTAGCTGTGATGTCAACGACTCGACCACCTCCGACGGGGGCCGCGGTCTGACCTGCGTCGGCACCGTGTGGTCGTCGACGGTCACCATCCCGCGGTCGGCCAACTGCTCGGCGAGACTGTACACGTAACGCTTCGAGACGCCCGTGTCCGCCGCGATGTCGCTCGCCTTCGCGCCGCCGCTCTCTAACACCGAGAGGTAGGTGCTCACCTCCTTCTCCGAGAGACCCAGCGCCGCCAGCCGGTCTCGCAGGGTCGTGTCGTCCATCGTTGGGGGCGACCCACGCCGCTGTCAAAGTCCTTCTGTTCGTCCCGGGTGTTCGTGTCCGGTCCTTGTCAGGTCGTGGGCTGTCTCACGACACCGGGTTCGTCGGCTGGTGTGAGGAGTCTGGGTTCGTCGGGGTGGGGGGCGCGGGGAGTCTGGGTTCGTCGGATCGCGTGTTGTTCTTCGCGCGACCGATTGACGAAGACTTTACCAGACAGCACACCATCACCGGACACGACATGGACGAGACACCGGACGCGGACGGGCCAGCGTGGGCGGGAACGCCGTCGTGGTCCGGCGACGCCGCAGCGGGACTGACACGGACGGCAGAGACGGTCGCGCCGATCATCTATCCACCGTCGGAGCGTGTCGGCAACGACTTCCACCTCTGGGACACGTGGCTGTTGCGCGAACGGGACGGCTCGATAGCGACGCCGGGCGGCTACCGCGTCGTGTTCGCGCTGACGGCTCCCGACGACCTCCTGCCGGGGAAGCGACACGACGTCGCCGAGATCAGATGTCTCTACTCTGCGGACGGCCGGGAGTGGCACGACGCGGGCCCGGTGTTCGCGGACACGACGCCGCTCGGCTCTCGCCAGTGGGCCGGCAGCGCGCTGTACGACACGAGTGGGAGCTCGGAGAGCTTCGAGTCGGAGAGCGATACTGGAACCCGCGCGGCAATCGACGACGACGGCAGGGAGTCGGAGCGGGACGTCTGTCCGGGCGACCTCTACGTCTACTACACCGCAGCGGGCGAGGCAGACGAGGCGGAGTTGACCTACTCCCAGCGAATCGCCGCCGCCTCCGGCGGGCAGTTAGTCGTCGACGACGACGGACTGTCCGTGGAGGGACCGTGGACACACGAGGTCCTGTTGGAGCCGGACGGTGAGTGGTACGAGACGGAGGCACAGTCACGCGGGATGATCTACACCTTCCGCGACCCGTGGTTCTTCGAAGACCCGGCGACAGGTGAGACCCACCTCCTGTTCGAGGCGAACGTGCCAGTCGCTCCGGGGAGTGACTACTGTGAGGGAGACAGCGAGGCCCAGTCGTTCAACGGCTGTGTCGGCGTCGCCACCGCCTCGGACGGCGGCCCGCTGTCGTTCGAACTCGATCCGCCGTTGTTGGAGTCCGTCTGCGTGAACCAGGAGCTCGAGCGCCCCCACGTGATCGTCCGCGACGGGAGCTACTACCTGTTCGTCTCCAGCCACCGGCACACGTTCGCACCCGGGTACGAGGGGTTCGACGCGCTGTACGGCTTCCGCGCGGACGAACTCCGCGGCGACTACCAGCCACTCAACGGCACCGGACTCGTGCTCACCAACCCCGCGAACGCGCCGTACCAAGCCTACTCGTGGATGGCGTACGCCCACGAGGAGGCAGTGTTGGTCACGTCGTTCTTCAACTACTACGACCTCGGCGGGCTGTCGCTGGACGACGTTGCCGACCTCCCGCGCTCCGAACAGTTCCGGCGGTTCGGCGGCACGCTCGCACCGACCGTCCGGCTCGCGGTCGCGGGTGAGGAGACCCGCGTCGTCGGAACACTCGATCACGGCCACCTCCCGCTGGCGTCCGAGCCACTGCCGTCCCTGCGTGGGGGCGGTGCTGCTGCCCGCCTCGGCGGCTACGACCGCTCCGCGCCGACGGTGTTCGGTGGAGATGCGAACGCGATGGACTCCGGAGGCGAATCGGGTGATCGAGCGTCGACGACGACTGACGGTGTCGGAGAGTCGACGACGACTGACGGTGTCGGAGAGTCGACGACGACTGACAGTGTCGGAGAGTCGACGGGCTCCGACGGGGCGCAAAGTTCAAGAGTCGACCTCGACACTCTGCGTCCGTGAACGTCGCGCGCCTCCGTCGTCCGCTCACAGCGGGCCTGCTCGGACTGCTCGTCGTCGGCCTCGGGCACCTCTACCTGCGGCGGTACCGTCGTGGCGCTGCGTGGTTCCTGTTCACGCTGCTCACGGGTGTCGTCTGGGTTCCGGAGTCGGCACTGGAGGCGGTGTGGCGCGGCACCGCGGACCCGGTCGCTCTCGCGCCGCTGTACGTCGTCGCCGTCGCTGCCGCGCTCGACGCCGTGCTGGTCGCTCGCCAGAGCCAGCAGGTGTTGACCGTCTCCGACGAGGGCGATCTGCTCACCTGCCCCGTCTGTGGCAACGACACTGACCCGGATCTCGACTTCTGTCACTGGTGTACGACCGACCTCACGCAGTACACGGTGGTCCGTGACGGGGAACGGCTCTCTGCTCCGAACGGCGCTGGCGAGGAGGAGTGACCTGCTGAAGGCGTGTTCACGGACTGCACCGACAGCGCGAAACTGATCGTGCGAAACAGATCGTACGAAACTGATCGTACGAAACTGATCGTACGAAACTGATCGTACCAAACAGATCGTACGAAACTGATCGTACCAAACAGATCGTACGGAAACGACTCCGTCCGAACGAACGTGTGATCGACGTCCCGTCGCGTCGAACGCGGCGGTACCACGGGGGACACACGACCCCCCACAGTGTGTCCCGCGTGGCTGTCGACCCAACTTCCCCCCGTCCGCCGGGCCGTGCCGTCGTCTGCCGCCCGACTGACGCTCACGCGCCGGCCGGTGCGCCACTGTGTGCCGGTGGCCACCGACACGTGGAGACTTCCGTTCGCACACTACAAAAATTCTTCTATACGCGTTCGAGCTTTTCACGCTTTCGAGGAGAATATTCACGCGACGACGAGTGAGCGCTCGTTCGGCAGGCTACCGACCGTCCCGCGGCGGGGAGCCGTCCCGACTGTCGTTCAGTTCGGGGCGGTCACTGCGCTCGGAACGGTCACTCAGTTCGGGACAGCCACCCGGGTCTGATCGGTCGCAGCTCTCGCCTCCGTCCGTCTGGCTCGGGGCTGCGTCGGTCGGGATCGATCCTTCGTCCACGTCGGCTGGGATCGATCCTTCGTCCACATCGGCTGGGACCGATTCTTCGTCCACATCGGCTAGCACGGACTGGCCGGCCTCGGTCGGGACTGACCCGCCACCACCGGGCGGTCCAGCGTTCCCGTCCGTGTCGGCCGGGGTCGGTGGTCCGCCGCCGACGGAGATCTCGTCGAACTCTGGGTCGAACAGCTGCATCGCGGTGTGGATCGTGTTCCAGTCGTCTTCGGCGGCCGCCTCGCGGAGGCTCTTCGTCGGTGCGGCCAACAGCTGGCCGACGAGCGCGTCTGCGAGCGCGGCGACGGTCTCTCGCTGGTCGTCCGTCAGGCCGCCGTTGGCTTCCAACTTCGTGAGTGCCTCGTCGAGTTCGCGGCGCTTGGTGCGCTCTGCAGCCTCGTACATCGCGGAGATCGCCTCGTCCGCGCGGTCTCGCTTGAACTGTTCCGTGAGTCGGTCGAACTCCGCGTCGATCAGCGACTCCACCTCGCGCACCTCCGAGCGTCGCTGTTCGCGGGCTGCCGCGGTGACTGCCTCCAAGTCGTCGATGTCTCGTAAGTCGACGGTGGTCGCTGCCGCAGGTGTCACGTCGCGCGGCTGTGCGAGGTCGATGCACAGATCGACGTTCCGGCGCGCGAAGTCGGCGGCGTCTAACACGTGGTCGTCCGCGTTCGTGGCGGTGACGACGACGCTCGCCCGGTCGAGAGCGCGTGTGGCCGCCGACAGGGGCAGCGCCTCGGCAGGAGCGTCGAGCTCTGCCGCGACGTGCTCGGCCGTCGACAGCGTCCGGTTGGCGACGAGAACCCGCTCGACGCCTGCGTCCGCGAACGACCGGGCGACGAGAGTCCCCATCTCGCCCGCGCCGACGACCAACACCACCTCGTCGTCGACGCCGACGGCTCGCTGTGCCAGATCGACCGCCGCAGAGCCGAGCGAGACCGTTCCCTCGTTGATTGCGGTCTCCGTTCGCGCACGCTCGCCGACGTGGAGCGCCTTCGTGAGCACGTCGCCCAGCCGCTCGCCCAGCGCGTCCCGCTCTCGGGCCGCCGAGATGGCGTCGCGCAGCTGTCCGATGATCTGATCCTCGCCGAGCACGAGCGACTCCAGTCCGCTGGCGACGCGCATCAGGTGACGGATGCTCTCTTCGTGGTCTAAGCGTCGGACCGCACCCTCCGGAACCGTCGGGGCGAACCCGTCGAGTGCGCGTGCCGCCGTCTCGCCGTCCGTCGCCGCGACGTACGCCTCCGTCCGGTTGCACGTCGACAGCGCGAACGCCTCCTGCACGCCGGGCTCTGCGAGGAGTTCGCGGACGGTGGTCTCCTGACTGTCTCCACCCGCGGCCTCGATCTGGTCGACGGACGCACGGCCGTGAGCGACGCTCACGCCGGCGATCACTCCTGTCTGGTTCATTTCGTGACCTCCTCGACGATTCGCTCCGCCTCTCGCCGTCCCTTCTCGGTATCCGTACGTAAACCCTTCCAAACGGCAGACGATTCCAAGACTCTGAGAATCGCACGTCTCCGCGTCTCTGCGTCGGGCTCGGAGGCTTTCAGCTCCGCACGGAGCTCGCCGAGCAGCTCCGCCATCTTGCCCGCACCCTCCACGTCTGTCTCGATCTGTTCGCGGAGGTGCCTCGACAGCGCCGGCGCGGTGCCGCCGGTCGCAATCGACACGACGACCGGGTCGTCTCTGACTGTCGCCGGCACGACGACACTGCCGGCGTCACGTCCCCCTGCCCTGTCTGCGCGGTTCAGTAGGGCACCGTGATCGCGGGCCGCGGCCGCCGCGGCGTCGTTGACCGACTCGCTGTCCGTGGCGACGACGACCAACGCCGGGTCGACACACTCGATCCACGCGGGCAGGTCGTCCGGCTCCGGTGCCGCCCGCACCAGCTCGGCGTCGCCGAACGAGGCGTCCGCGAACGCCGGACTGAGAACAACTGTCTCCGCCTCGCGGGCGAACGTGCGGGCCTTCCGTGCGCCGACGCTCCCGCCGCCGACGATCAGCACGCGCTCGCCGTCGAAGTCGTGGAGCAGCGGTATCACGGTCAGTCTGTCGTCTCTCGTGGGTCGATTTCGCCTGCCTGCGCGCCTGTTTCGTCGGATTCGTCGGCTCCGCCGGCTTCGTCGGCCTCGCTGGGTTCGTCGGTCTCGCTGGGTTCGTCGGTCTCGCTGGGTTCGTCGGTCTCGCTGCCCCCGTCGACTTCGCCGGTCCTGGTAGGTTCGCCGGGTTCTGCCGATTGGTCAGTGTGAGCGTCGGCACGTTCGTCGAGCCGGATACCAGTCTTCTTCAGAATCTGGGTGGAGAACAGCGTGTCCCAGTCGTCCTCGCCCACGTCCCAGTGGTCGGCCATCACGTCACGCACCTGCTGGATGCGTCGCTGGCTCTCCGCCTCGTCGCGGCCGTGTGTCATGGCGAAGAAGTTGTACGGCCACACGTCCTCGTGGCGCGGCCTGTGGTAACAGTGGGTGACGAACCCGAGCTCCGCCACTGCGGGGCCGACGGTCGACAGCAGTTCGTCTGGCACGTCCCAGACTGTCATCCCGTTTTCGGTGTAGCCGAGCGCGTAGTGGTTCGGAATCACGCCGACGCGGCGCACCTTCCCCTCGCGGTCGAACCGTTCGATGGTCTCGACGACCCACTTCGTCGGCTGGCCGATCGCGTCTGCCACGTCTGCGTACGGCGTCTCGGTGATCGGGAGCCCGCCCTGAATCTCGACGACGAGGTCCCGCTCGCGCGGGGTCAGTGACTGCCTGTCGGTCGGCGTCGGGTCGGGTCCCACCGCCGCACAGTCGAGATCGCCGTCCGGAATCGGACCGTCGAGGAGGAACTTCGCGCCGACGTGGAACTCCTCCTGTTTCGGCATGTTGTACGTGGGCTGGCCAGTCTCGGCTTCGATCTCGTCGAGCACCGCCGGCACCCTGCGCTCGTCTGCGACGGAGAGCACGAACCAGACGTTGAGATACGGGTGCTCCCGCTCGTAGTTGTGTGCCACCTCGCGGTGGTCGTTGATCGTCTCCACCACGTCCTCGAACTCGTCGTCCGGCGCGTGTGTGGCGACGAGTGTCGCGGTGCCGCCGATCTCCTCGGCGTCGACGAGTGCGCCGAACCGCGAGAGCACACCTCGCTCGTCTAACTCGCGGACGGCGCTCGACAGCTCCTCGGCCGTCGTCTCGACACCGCGCTCCCCGAGGGCTGCCGCGGCCGGCTCCCACGGATCGGCGACGACTGGGAACCCGCCCTGGAAGGCGTTGACGACCGCCCGGTCGAGTGTCGAGAGATCTACGTCCGACTCGGCCGTGTCCATGGGCCCTCTCGGGTCGTGACGGACATAAGCGACGCGCTCTGTCTCGCGTCCCTACACACGCGTCTCAGATTACAGCAAAGACGCTAGAATTTTTCAGTCCGAGGGCGAGTCTGTCCACCGGTCGCCAGAACCCACGACTGGCTGTCGGTAGAGACCCCGGTCGATCGCTGACTGTTCTGCCATTGTCACCCGTTGTGGCGGAGCCGGACGGTACCGCGTTGGTACTGCACCTGTGAGTCGAGCCGGCGGTACCTATCTACGCACGACCCTACGATGCCACGTGCTCGCGTTCGGCAGAGCCAACTACAAGTGTCTGACTCGGATACACACTGGCGATGGAGAACTCACAGCAGGTGCCTGTCGGAGAGATCTTCGCGGCGGCCGACATCCTGCGTGTGCCAGACTTCCAGCGCGGGTACGCGTGGGAGGAGACGCACGTACAGGACCTGCTGCACGACGTGAAGTACCTACTCTCGGCGGCGGAAGCGAACCGAGAACCGTCACACTACTTCGGAACTATCGTGTTGCACGAAGACGACGAGGGTGTCTGGAACGTCGTCGACGGGCAACAACGACTGCTGACGACGGCGCTGCTCGCGGTGAGTCTAGACTCTGAAATCGGTGTGCGACCAGACTCGGAGGTGGCGTTCGGTCTCGATCGGACAACGACCGTCGAACCACAGCAGCGAGACCGAGAGATGTGGGAACGGCTCGTCGTCGACGAGATTCCGCCGGACTCACTGACTGCCGACTCGCCCTCCGGAGAGCGACTCCTCGAGGCGAAGCGTGCGACCGACGAGTGGGCGCGAGAGCAGTTGCGGGGGTCCCAAGACGGGGCGGGGAAGATACTCGACACGATCAGTGAGGGTCTCCAGTGTACCCTCCACACGGTCGACGACTACACCGAAGCTGGGCGAATCTTCGAGACGATCAACGACAGAGGCCGTGATCTCACGGTCTCCGAGCGAATCAAGAGCTACCTGATATTCCGCTGTGAACAGCTCGGCGAGCAACAGCTCGGACGCCGCGTCTACGAGACGTTCGGCGATGTCGACGCGAAAATCTCCGCAGTCGGCTCGGAGGCGGACATCGAGACGTTCCTCCGTGAACACTGGCGGATGTTCGCTGGGGAGCCGGATGCGTTCGGGAGAGACGACAAGTACGCGTCGGTACCGGAGAAAATCAAGCGAGATTCCACGCACGCCTCGCCTCAGCGTGACGACGAGGGAGTGCGGAAGTGGATCGACGCCTACCTCGACAGTGTGAACGAAGTGCTCTCCGCGTTCGACTACCTCCGACGGGCTCAGCGAGGGGAGTTCGATGGACCGGCGAGTTCTGTCGAGCGAGCGCTGTTGTCGAACCTCCGAGACTTGAGCGTGGTCGGCCCGGAGAAGTCCGTGCTCGCGCTCGAACTGGCGACACTCGCCCGGTTCGGCGTGAGCGAGAAGACGGTGCAAATCACAGACCTGCTGGAAACGTTCTGTTTCAGAGCGTATCAGGTGGCGCGTACGCGACGAGACGCTCGTCGTGGAACATTCCGGAGTGCGGCTGTGGAGCTGTACTACACGACCAGACAAAAAAACACACAAAAAATATTCAACAAAAAGAATAATCAGAATTATATAAATGACAAAAAACAGATGGCTTTTGGACAGTTCACGGACATCAATAAAGAAGGCAAATATAACAAACATAAAAAAACATATAGAAAAATTGAAGATGCGATAGGTAGATATGGATCAGACGAAGTGTTTGAAAAGAATTTACGACGAAGTGATATCCTCAGTGGATCAAAGAACGAAGAAGGATGGAACGGATTACGAAACAGACGCCAGTTATTGTATCTTCTATTTAAATTCAATAAGTTAGAATATAATGATAATAAGTTTAATATTAGGGATGTTAAAGAAAAAATGGTCGGGCTAGACCAAGTGTGGAATAGAGACCTATCCGTCCTCACAGACGAAGCAGCCCAGAACTACCGGACGTCGAAGGACCGGCTCGGAAACTACGTCTTCCTCTCTGCAAAACAAACGCCGACAGAGTCACTCCCGTACGAACTGAAATATTCTCGATACTACACCGGTACGGACAATCCAGCACTCGTGCGGCAGCTTCCGAAGCCACGAGAAGGCGGTTGGGGAAGAGACGAAATCGACCGACGAACCGACGAGATCGTAGAGTTCGCTCTTGACTATTGGGATGTGCAATCTGGTGCGAACGTCGAGGTCGCCGACATTAACACTGACAAAATGAGCACCGAGACAGTTGAATCCAGATTGCGGGAAGTGGTGCGCGAGAATTTTGATGGGGGAGAAATGTATGCCCCGGATGGGCTCGAAACGCTGCCGAAGGTGACACTCAATTCTCGTGAGGCGTACCGGACGGCGACGACTGAGCAGAGCTGTCCGGCCTGTGGTGAGCATCGAAATGTGGTTAAAGAAAGAGAGGGAGTTCTGTCGTTCAACTGCGTGTGCGGTGAGTCCCTCTCACGCCCGCTCGTCTCGTACCACTTCGATCAGTTCTGAACAACACAGTAATAAACCAGAAAACATATCAATAGTGGTAACAAAATACGTGCCGTGCCGAGAGTCTCTAGCGTTGATGTCGATAATTTCAGAGGAATCAGCGAGTGTGATGAGAGAATCGAACTCGGCGACTTCACACTCGTTATCGGACGAAACAACGCTGGCAAAACGTCGCTTTTAGAGGCACTGTACTTGCTTGCGTGCGGGCGGAATCCGATTCTCGGTGACGACAGACAAACACGGGTTCGATCTGCTCACGGACGAGATCTTGCCTACGAGTATACCGGCGAGTCGTCAATCACCGCTGAGGTTGATGGGCACACCGTCGAGACAAAGATCAGTACGGCGGCTCCGGTCGTCACAGTTGATGGGGAGCGCGTCGGCAATGCACTTGAAGGGAACTCCAAAGTGGAATTTGCCGACTTCGAGAATTTCAGTGTTTTCTTCGACACGGAGACACTGTCCTCGGAGTACATCAGGGGACTCAACGGACGACGCGACGAGATCGAAGCCGAGAGGATTCACGCCGACGTTGCTAGGTTC
>CAKZQY010000354.1 GCA_937142015.1 uncultured Halobacteria archaeon | reverse complement strand
GACCGTCGCCTCCGTGCCGGAGTTGACGAACCGTAGCATCTCCACCGACGGGACGTGTCGGGCGACGAACTCCGCGTGGTCCACCTCGATCTCCGTCGGCGCGCCGTACATCGGTCCCTCGCTGGTGTGGCGTTGGATCGCCGCCGTCACCGGCTCCGGGAGATCGTGACCGTACAACAACGGCCCGTACCCCATCACGTAGTCGAGGTAGCGGTTGCCGTCCGCGTCGATCACGTGTGCGCCGTCACCCCGCTCGACGAAGAACGGGTACGGCTTCGTCGCCCGCACGGAGGAGTTGACCCCGCCCGCGAGAACTGACAGCCCTCTGTCGTAGAGGTCCCGCGACTGCTCGTGTGTCATCGACTGCGGTTCGACCGCGTGCGGGAAAGGCGTTTCTGGCTGTGACGCCTCACCCCGGATTCGGACCAGTTCCGTGGCCGACCGGCGTCGTGTACAGAGGGGCACTCATACGGTCGTGCGTGGATCGTTACCACTGACGACTGGCAGCGGGCACCGCAGCGACGTGATACCGCCCGATACCGCAGAAGCCACGGAAAATCACTACGCACGGCCGTATCACTCGTCAGTTCTCGAAACAACCCGTCTGTGACGGCATCAGTCGGCAGCCGCAGGTGCGTCACCGTCGTCCCCACCACCCCCGCTCGCGTCACTCGCGGGACTGCTCGCCTCCGGGTCGAGTTCCCGGACGCGGCGGATACGCTCGGGGATCGGCGGGTGATCGTAGTGGAACGTCTCGTACCACGGGTGCGGGAACGGGGTCGAGAGGTTGTCCGCCGCGAGCTGTGAGAGCGCTCCCGCCATCGGCTCACCGCCGACGACATCGACCGCGTAGGCGTCTGCGTCACGCTCGTACGACAGCGAGACGGCGTTCTCCAAGGGCGTGGTGAGTCGATTCAGCGGCACCAGCCACAGCGCCGCGAGGAACAGCCCGACGTACGGTGTCTGTGGCACTGCGAAGGGGGCGTACAGCGGGTCCCACGAGAGCAACACGCCGAACACGGCGAAGATCACGCCCAGCCGGAGAGCCGCGAGCCCGACGAACTTCCAGATGTGTCCCTCCCGCCAGTGGGCGAGCTCGTGTGCGAGCACACTCTGTACCTCCTCGGGCTCCATCCCCTCGATCAGCGTGTCGAACAACACCACGCGCTTGGCCGGGCCGAAGCCGATAAAGTAGGCGTTCGAGTGTGCAGAGCGGCGACTCGCGTCCATCTCGTACACCTCGTCCGTGCGGTAGCCCGCCGTCTCGAACACCTCGTCGACGGCATCGCGGAGCTCGCCCGCCGAGAGCGGCGTGAACTCGTTGAACAGCGGGTCGATCACGCGCGGCTTGATCACCGTGTACGCGATCAGGAATCCGACCACCAGCGCCCACGCCGCGACGGGCCAGAACGGAACGTTGCCGACGAACCAGAGAATCGCCGCCGCCAACGGCACTGTCAACACGAGCGAGATCACTGTCCCGAGCAGCTGATCGCGGAGCCACAGGCCCACCGTCTGGTTGTTGAACCCGAACACCTCCTCGACGACGAACGTCTGCACCACGTCGAAGGGAATCGAGACGAGCTGGATCGCCACGACGAGTCCGGCGACGAAGACGACGCCCTCGGCGAGTGTCGTCAGTCCGGCACGCTCGACAGCGGCGACACCGCCGACGAGTGACTCGACGACGGCGACAGCGTCCGCGAACAGCCCGGAGAACAACACGACAAGCAGGAACGCGAGTGTCACCCACGACTGGAGCGCGGAGACGCCCGTCTTCACGCGGTGGTACGACAACGCCTCCTCCGGGTTGTCGATGCCGAGTTCCGAGACGATCCACGACTCGTTTGCCGCGACTTCGGTCTCCTGGTGACGGAGGTTGAGCACGTCGAGCAGCGTGAAGAACGCCTCCGTGCCGACGAGCAGGACGACGAGCCCCGCGGCGACGACTGTCGCTGTCATATCGTTCAGTGGGTGCCGAGACGACGAAAAACTGTCGTGTGGGGAGTCGAGCCGACCCGACACCACCGGTGCCGGCCGACTGCTGGCCGACTCGACACTGTCGACCGACTCGACACTGCTGGCCGACTCGACACCGTCGACCGACAGTTTAAGCCCGAGAGAGCGACAAGAGCGCGTAGATGGAGCCAGCAGACGTGACAAGCCTCCCCGAGGGAGCAGTCGAGACGCTGGAGTCCGAGGGGATCGCGGAGTTGTACCCGCCACAGGCGGCGGCGGTGGAGGCGGGCGTCGCAGACGGGGAGTCGGTCGTCGCAGCCGTGCCGACGGCGTCGGGGAAGACGCTGATCGCGGAACTCGCCATGCTGTCGGCAGTCGCGCGCGGCGGCACCGCTCTGTACATCGTTCCGCTGCGTGCGCTCGCCGCAGAAAAGAAGGCGGAGTTCGAGCGGTGGAGCGACCTCGACGTGGACGTGGGTGTGTCGACGGGGAACTTCGACTCCGAGGAGGACTGGCTCGCCTCCAGAGACGTGATCGTCGCCACCTCGGAGAAGGTGGACTCGCTCATCCGCAACGGTGCGTCGTGGCTCGACGATCTGTCGTGTGTGGTGGCCGACGAGGTCCACCTCGTCGACGACGGCCACCGTGGCCCCACGCTGGAGGTCACGCTCGCCAAGCTTCGGAAGATTAACCCCGGGATTCAGGTGGTCGCGCTGTCGGCGACGGTCGGCAACGCCGACGCAGTCGCGGAGTGGCTCGACGCCGAGCTAGTGGAGTCGGAGTGGCGACCGATCGATCTCCGTACAGGCGTCCACTACGGTGACGCGATCAACTTCGCCGACGGTGACCAGCGACGCGTGCCAGTCGGGAGCGGCGAGAAGCCGACCGCCGCGCTCGTCGGCGACGCCTTAGACGAGACGGACGAGGCGGGCAACCGGGGCTCCTCGCTGGTGTTCGTCAACTCCCGGCGCAACGCCGAGACCGCAGCGAGTCGACTGGGTGACGTGACCGCGCGGCGACTCACCGCGGGCGAACAGACCGAACTCCGGGAGTTGGCCGCCGAGATCAGAGACGTGTCAGACACGGACACCAGCGAGGAGTTGGCCGACTGCGTGGCGAAGGGTGCGGCGTTCCACCACGCCGGACTGGCGAGTGACCACCGCTCGCTGGTCGAGGAGGCGTTCCGCGACAGACTGTTGAAATGCGTCTGTGCGACACCCACGCTCGCGGCCGGCGTCAACACACCCGCACGGCGCGTGATCGTGCGCGACTGGCGACGCTACGACGGAGAGTTCGGCGGAATGAAGCCGCTAGACACGCTGGAAGTCCACCAGATGATGGGGCGTGCTGGCCGTCCCGGGCTCGATCCGTACGGAGAGGCGGTGTTGCTGGCGAAGACCCGCGACACCATGGACGAGCTGCTCGACCGGTACGTCTGGGCGGAACCGGAGCCCGTCCAGTCGAAACTGGCCGCAGAGCCGGCACTGCGGACGCACGTGCTCTCGACAGTCGCAACCGGGTTCGCCACCTCCCGAGACGGACTGATCGAGTTTCTCGACCGAACGCTGTACGCAAGCCAGACGGACGACGACGACCGACTGGCCCGCGTGACCGACGACGTGATCGACTACCTCGTCGCCAACGACTTTCTCGACCGGTCCGACGGCGGACTGACCGCGACGAGCGTCGGCCACACCGTCTCGCGGCTCTACCTCGATCCGATGTCTGCCGCCGAGATGATCGACGGGCTCCAGCGTGTCGCCGACGAGGACGACGGTGGTGTCGACGAGAGCGACAGCGACACCAGCGGGGAGGGAGAGGAGCACCCGACTGCGCTGGGCCTGTACCACCTCGCCTGTCGGACGCCAGACATGTACCAGCTGTACCTGAAGTCCGGCGACAGAGAGACGTTCACCGAGATCTGTTACGAGCGCGAGTCGGAGCTGTTGGGGTCGACACCGTCGGAGTTCGACGACGTGGCGTTCGAGGAGTGGCTGTCGGCGCTGAAGACGGCGAAGCTGTTGGAAGACTGGGCGTCGGAGTTGGACGAGGATCGGATCACGGAGCGGTACGGCGTCGGACCGGGCGACATCCGCGGGAAAGTCGAGACGGCAGAGTGGCTGCTCGGTGCCGCAGAGCAGCTAGCCACCGAGTTGGGACTGGGCATCACACCGGCGATCAGGCGGGCGAAAAAGCGCGTCGTAGACGGCGTCCGGGAGGAGCTGTTGGATCTGACAGGTGTGCGTGGTGTCGGTCGGGTTCGCGCCCGACGACTGTACGAGGCTGGAATCGAGACGCGGGCGGACCTGCGGGAGGCAGACAAGTCGACCGTGTTGGCGGCACTCGACGGTCGGCGGAAGACTGCACGCCGGATCTTGGAGAACGCCGGACGGCGCGACCCTTCGATGGAGGGTGTGTCCGAAGAGTCCGGCGGCGGCGAGCGGAGCACGTTCGACACGGCCGGGACCGGAGACGCGGCTGGAGCCGGGACAGGGACCGCGGCCAGTGGCGAGACAGGAGACGCAGCCAGTGGCGACCGCGCTGGGGCGAGTGAGACCGCCGCGAGCGGCGGCGGGAGAAGCGAGGACGGAGACTCGGAAGACGCCGACGCTGGCTCACAGTCGCGTCTCGGCGAGTACAGTGGGGAGTGATCGACCGTGACAGCCGACGACTGGACGGCGGGAGTCGTCGACGGAGACGAGGAGAAGGCGGGAGTCGACGACGGAGACGAGGGGAAGGCGGCGGGAGTCGTCGACGGTCGCGCAGAGATCGACGACATTGACGCTTTTCTCGGGCGTCTCGACGAGATCGGAACGGAGACTGGCTGCACCCTGCAGGCGTTCGACGCGCGGTACGTCGTCGACGAAGCACACCTCCAGCGGGCGTTGGCCCGAGCAGACCGCGCGAGAGAGCGAGGGACGAACGTCGCTCGCGAGCGCGGCGTCGAGACGCTGTTGTACGCGGCAGGCCGTCGGCAGATCGACGACGCCCTCCAGATGGGTGTCTCGGAGGGTCGCTGTCCGACGGTGGTGCTCGTCGCCGCGAACGGTGCGTCGGACGGGAACACCTCAGCTGGGAACGACGACGCTTCCGCTGGGAACGACGACACCTCAGCCGGGAACGACGACACCTCAGCCGGGAACGACGCCTCCGCTGAGAGCGACGCCTCTGCGGCAGACGAGCGACGGAAAGACGCGCGCGACCGACAGCAGCGCGCGGCCGATCAGGTTCGCGCACTCTCCGCGTTCGACTCGACCGCGACGGTACTGGGCGCGTTCGACGCCGCGCGACTCCGGTCGTTCTTCGACGTGACCGACCGAGAGTTACGCGCGACCGACGGCGACCTCACGGATGTCGTCCACGAGCGTGTCGCGCTCCTCGACGTGGAGAAGTGAGAGACCAGTCTCTCCGTCTCGCTACACTCGAAGATCGACCCCCCTGTTTCCACTGCGCACGCCTCCGTTCCCGTTCGATACCGGTGGTCGGTCCCGCTCCCGTCTCGTGATTCTCACGCTCGTCGGGGGAGCCGACTCACCGACAGTTTCACTTTCACTCCGGGGGCTGAGGTGACGGACACCGCGACGGCGTCGATCAGACTGACCATCCTGCCGTCGCCGCCGGCGGGCAGTCACGCAGATTGGTCGTGCTCGCCAGCGAGTTCCCCGAACAACTCGGCGACGCGGTCCTCGATCTCGTCACGAATCTCGCGGACAGTGTCGGCGTCGCGGCCGGCAGGGTCCGTGAGGTCCCAGTCACGAGCGTCGCCGCGCCACGTCGCCGGGCAGACCCCCTCCGCAGAGCAGCCCATCGTGATCACGTAGTCGGCGTCCGCGAGATCGTCCGGTCCGATTTCGCGGGGTGTGCGGTCACCGATCTCGAATCCACGTTCCGCCATCGCCGCCGCCACGGGCTCGTGAACGTGGTCGGCGGGGTCGGTCCCGCCAGTGAGGAGCGTGACCGACTCGCCGAGTCCACGGCGGTCGCGCGCTCGCTGCGCGAAGGCGTACGCCATCTGGCTCCGACCGGCGTTCTGTACACAGACAAACGCGACCGTTACGGGCGACTCTGGTGTCATTCTCATCGGACTGTTCACCCAGTCACGAGTTCACTCTGTCGGTCCGAGGGGCCCTCAGAATTAAAATCAGGGTTGGGATCGGGAGCAGAGTGGGTCGTTGCGCGGGACGCTGTCGTGTGGAAGATCTTCGTTGCGCGGGACGCCGTCGTGTGGAAGATCTGGCAATTTATACCGGGCGCACGACTGCGGCGTGGTATGAACAGAGTCGTCGGCGAGCGCGACCTCGCGGAGACACAGTTCGACGCCACAGACGCCGAGGCGGTGTTGCGCGACATGGTGCGGGCGCGGCGGTTCGACGAGCGCGCAGTCGCGCTCCAGCGTCGCGGCTGGATGTCCGGCTACCCGCCGTTCGAGGGGCAGGAAGCGGCACAGGTCGGGGCTGCCCACGCGATGGAGACCGACGACGTGTTGTTTCCGACCTACCGCTCGAACGCGCTCCAGATCACTCGCGGAGTCCCGATGTCGGACATCCTCCTGTTCCGACGTGGGTTCCCGGAGTACGCGTCGGGACACGACGAGCGCGTGTTCCCGCAGGCCGTGCCGATCGCCTCTCAGATCCCACACGCCGTGGGAGCCGGGATGTACGCACAGCGAGACGACGCCGACTGGGCGTCACTCGTCTGTTTCGGTGACGGAGCGACCAGTGAGGGAGACTTCCACGAGGGGCTCAACTTCGCCGGCGTGTTCGACGCACAGACGGTGTTCTTCTGTGAGAACAACGGCTGGGCGATCTCGCTGCCGGACAGCCGGCAGACGGCGAGCGACTCCATCGCCGCGAAGGCGACCGCCTACGGCTTCGAGGGCGTACAGGTCGACGGCAACGATCCGCTCGCAGTGTGGGAGACGGTCGAGTCGGCGCTGGCGAGCGCGCGCGACGGCGAGCCGGTGCTGATCGAGGCACTCACCTACCGCCGAGGCGCGCACACGACTGCAGACGATCCGAGTCAGTACCGCGACGCGACCCCAGACCTGCCCGCGTGGCGACTCGCAGACCCGATCGACCGGTTCGAACGGTGGTGTCTCGATCAGGGAGTGATCGACGAGGGGGTCCGCGCCGAAGCCGAGGCTGCGGCCGAGGAAGAACTCGAAGCCGCCGTCGAGACCGCCGAGGACACGCCGCGACCAGACCCCGAGGAGCTGTTCGATCCCGTCTACGCCGACCTGCCGCCGGAACTCCGCCGCCAGCGCGAGACGGCGCGTTCGTTCGTCGACGAACACGACCCGTACGAACTGGAACGGTAGGTGGACAACTGGAGCAGTGCGTCGATAGACTGAACAGATCCGTGTCGGAACCGGAGCAGTGGACACAGACCGCGGTCGACGAGACCGTCCCACACTCGGTGGTACCAGTCGGCTCCGCGTTCGTTGCCCTTCCGAGTATCGAACGAAATAACGCGACCGAACTACTTTTACTGCCCGAATCGAGCCGTCCGGCGAAGGGGGATGTCAGGGGACTCGACAGTGCTCGTGGTCGACGACGAGGTAGAGATGGCGCGGGCCTACGCGGCGTGGCTCCGGGAGTCGTACGAGGCCCGTACAGCACACGACGGTCGAGAGGCGTTAGCAGTCGTCTCGGAGGACGTCGACGTGGTGTTACTCGACAGGCGGATGCCACGGCTCTCCGGCGACGAGGCGCTCGAACGGATGCGAGCGCGGGGGTACGACGCCAGAGTGGCGATGGTGACCGCCGTCGACCCGGACTTCGACGTGGTCGACATGCCGTTCGACACGTACCTGACGAAGCCAGTCAGAGAGGCCGAACTCTCCGACACCGTCGAGACGCTCACGGAGTTGGCGGAGTACGACGAGGCAGTGCGTGCGGAGTTCGCGCTCGCGGAGAAGCGTGCCGCGTTGGAGGCCACCAAGCCCGCGACCGAGCTGTCCGACGACGACCGATTCGGCCGCCTCGACGAGAAGCTCTCGACGGCCCGCTGTGACGCGATCGACCAACTCGGCGAAGTTGACCACGACACGGTCACTTCGGCGCTGTCGGGACTGTCCGCGAACGTCGACGCACGCCACGGTGCCGTCTCTTCGTGGTGACGTGCCCGGCTTCGACTCCCGACAGAGCGACGACTCGGAGGCGAGGGACGGAGTGACGACTCGGAGGCGAGGGACGGAGTGACGACTCGGAGGCGAGAGACGGAGTGACGACTCGGAGACGAAGATTCAAGTGTGGAGCCGGGACCAGAGAGCCCGTGTCACCCGACACCCCCGCTCATCCGACCGACTCGCTCACCGCCACTACTGACACCGACAACACGGCCGCCAGCAGCGACGACACGGCCGCCAGCAGCGACGACACGGCCGTCGACAGCGACGACACGGCCGTCGACAGCGACAGCACAGCCGTCAGCAGCGACAACACAGCCGTCGACAGCGACAACACGGCCACCGATACCACCGATTCCGAGGGTCGGACTCCCGACACTGCCGACCTCGTCGCCTTCTCCGATCTCGCTCGGGCAAGCTACTGTCCACGACAGCTCTACTACGCCCGCCGCGACGACGACCGCGCGGTGCCAGACGACGTGGCGGCCGCAATGGAGCTGGCGTACCGTTACCCGGAACTCCGGGCCGCGTCCGACGAGCAACTCCGTGAGGAGCCGCTCGCACTCGATCCCGACACGTACCGCGAACGACTCACCGACCTCACCGACCATCCACAGTGGGCTGCGCTCGCGGACCCGCCAGCACGCGAGGTGTACCTCGCCGGGAAGGACTGTCACGGCATCGCCTACAAGATTCTCCCGGGCGGACAGCCGGACGGAGAGCGACTCGGGACGGCGTCTGCCGAGACTGATGCGACAGCGACGAGTGACGACAGGACGGCGAGACGAGACGGTCCACCGCCGATTCCGACACTCGTCTCTCCCGGCGCACCCCCGGAACGGGGCGTCTGGGAACCTCAGAGCGTCCGTGCGGTCGCCGCCGCGAAGGCGCTCGCGTGGGAGCGCGAACGCGAGATTCCCGCCGCGCTCGTCGAGTACCCGACACACGCGACAGTGCGACGGGTCAGGCTCACCGTCCGCCGCACGGCTGCGTACCGCCGCGCGCTCCGAACGACTCGTGGCATCGACGGCCCGCCGCCGCGACTCCGCGACTCGCCGAAGTGCGGGCCCTGTGAGTACCGGAGTGAGTGTGGCGTCGAGACGAAGAGTCTCCGGAGTCGGCTGGGGCTGTAACGCGTGTCGGCAGCCCACCGCCGAACGGTCGGCATCCGCCTCGATCCGCTGTGAGGATGGCTCTCTGGTTGGAGACGCCAGTCCCGAACCAGTGTAAAGAGACAAATTTAAATATGGAGTGGCGTACCCAACCAGTGCATGTCCGACTACAAGTACGCTGCGTCCCCGCCGGAGTGGGTTCCGGAGTTGCCTCGTGAGTACGACACCGAGACACAGAGCGGTGAGGTCGTTGAAGAAGTCGGTGTCATTCAGGAGACAGGAGACACGACGTACTGGAAGGCCCTCCAGCGCATCGAGGTTGAGGACGGACCGGACGAGATCCGGGCGTGTTACTACACGAAGGACGGCGACTCGGCACAGTTCCAGCGCAACCCGATGAGTCTCCCGGAGGAGCCACTGACAGAACTCGTGAGCTTCGCCGAAGGGAAGATTCTGTAGTCCTCCCCTGACTCGAACGTCGGTGCTTCGACCAACAACGGAGATCAGTTGGTCGGACCCCCGACCGCTGCCGTTGCCGTGGTGTGTTGTCAGTCGAGCGGCTCAGTCACTCAGACCGTCCGAACGTCAGCAGCTCACCGACAGTCACGTCGTCGTCGAACGGGAGCGCGTCGACAGCTTCGGGCGACCAGTTCGGCTGGATCGTCCGGTAGGACTTGTCGTTCTCGTCGATCAGACCCACCAGCGTCTCGGCGACGATCCGGCTGCCGACCGGACCGAGTCTGGCACCGTCCGTCAGTTCCGCGGCTTCACCGAGCACGTAGAACCACAGCGGCGTCTCTTCGTCGCCACGCTCCAGTCCCGTCTCGTCTTCGACCGTCTCCGCCGCCGAGTCGAACCCCACGTCGTCGCTGTGCAGCACCTCGACACCCATCGTTCGCGCGACAGCCTGTCCCGACGGGAGACCGAGTCGCCGCCCGCGGAGGAGGTTCCGCGAGGCGAGCGAGGTGGGCCCCTCACCGACGAACGGGAGTCGCATCAGACTACTCGGCAGCACCGTGTCGATAGGAGCGACACGTTGGACGGTGCCGTCGTCGAAGTCGAAGTCGATGCCGAAGAACTCCCGGTCGTCTACGTCGAAGAAGTACGACCAGTCGACCGTGTGGTCGTCCGGAACCGCGCGGAAGCCGCGCAGCGTCTCTCCTCCCTCGCCACGGAACAGGTCCGCCGCGAAGTCGCAGTTGACCCGGTAGCGTTCCTCGATTCGACTGTGACCGTACCGGTAGGCCGCGCCTGCAAACTCCAGGGGGATCGCCGGCCGCTCCCCCTCCGGCACGGTGAAGAACTCTCTGCCGTGCTCCAGTACGTCCGCCAACACGTCCGCACGACACACTCGCGGGAGGAAGTCGTGTAAGACGAGGTACTGGTAGTGCCACCGGAGCAGCTGCTGTGCGGTCTCGAACAGCTCCGCCTCCGCGACAGTGCCCTCGATGCGGTCGACGATCGCGTTGTGCGCCGACAGCATCGAACACTGGAGCTGTGAGACGATCAGATTCTCGTCGTTGCGCGGGTCACCGAGCAGCGCTGTCTGTTGGCTGTTGCGCGGCACGTCCGCGAGGTTCCCCGCGTCGTTGCGCCGCAAGAGGAGTTTTGCAGGGTCGTCCTGCTCCGTCGCCGTGCCTCGGGGGGAGCCGCGCTGGTAGAGGTGTCGACTCACCTCCGGGCCCGCGCCGTAGACGTTGTCCAAGTCCGTACTCGGCGTGCGGAAGTTCCGGAGTCCGTCCGGGTCGTTCTGCCGGTCGAGGCTGGAGGTCGGATCGAGCGTGATGTCGTGATCGACAAACTGACCGAAGAACACGTAGCCGGCCGGCGGATAGTCCCGCTCCTCCGGGCGCTCGCGCTCGCCGCCGTCCATCGGGCCGCCCGCAGCGCCCAACGCCTCCAGAAACTCCGGTTCGTGGGTCGCCGACGGGAGGTAGTCGAACAGCCGCTGGAACCGACCGAATCCGCGACGGCCCGGCTGGCGCGGCGTGTCTGTCATCCCACGCTGTGCGACGGTGCCGTGGTACGGCATCTGTGAGTCTTCGCCGTAGCCACCCACGAGCATCGCTGCGGCCGAAGACCGCTCCCACTGTCCTCCGTCGGAGGCGCGCGCTGTGCCTCCCGGAGAGCCGCCGCTGCCAGCCGACTGTGCGCTGTTACCCCTCGGCGACTGCGTGCTGTCGCTCGCTGTCTGTGAGCCGCTCCCCGCTGTCCGTTCGCGGCCGACCGCGCGCCCCGGCGGGAGAACGACCGACGAGAGCTCTCCGCCGCCCTCGCGGACGGTCTCCGTCACGGACTGGCCGACCACTGGGTCGTCTGCCGGCCCGACGAGCACCGTCGGCGCTCGCTCTGCGACATCTGCCGCCGCCGCTCCGCTCACCGCGAGCGTGTACGATCCCGACTCGTCCGTCTCCGCGCGACACAGGGTTTCCCCGTCTCCGTCGCCGCCGACGAGCCGGACCAAGACACCCGAAACCGGCCCGTCCGGCGGCTGTACCACACGTCCCGACAACCGCGTGTCACGAGACATGACAGCCAACGCTGCGCGCGGCTGACACTTCAACTTACTCGACAGTTTCGGACAGTGGTCGTGATCGATTCTAGAAAGCTTCCGTGTCGGTGGAGTCTGTGCTCGCGGGGAGATGTCACCTCCATCGACCGTCTAGGCGCGGTGGTCGAGCCACGCGCGGATCTCGTCTGTGTGCGGTCCCTCGCGGTGGACCACGCCACGTTCGGGGTCGACGACAGTGCTCCCTCCGCCGGGAGTCTCTCCCTCGTCGACGACGACCGCGACGCCGTCGCGGACGGACGCCGAGAGCGCGTCGACACGTCGGACACTCCCGGTCCCGGAGCGGTTGGCGCTCGTCGCCGTCACCGGGCAGTCTGCACGGCGGGAGAGTTCACGCGCCGTCTCGTCGTCGGGCACACGAATCCCGACTCTGTCGCGGCCGCCAGTGAGCACGTCCGGGAACGCGTCGCCGCGTTCGACCACGACCGTCACCGGGCCGGGGAGGAACGCTCGGGCGAACGCCGCTCCGGTCTCCGTCGCGTCGACGGCCGCGAGCGCCGTCTCCACGTCCGGGAAGCCGACCGACAGCGGGTTGTCGCGGTCGCGGCCTTTCAGTTCGAACACCCGCTCGACGGCCGTCGCGTCTGTCGCGTCGGCTCCGAGGCCGTACACCGTCTCCGTCGGGTAGACGACCAACTCGCCGTCGGCGACGGCTGCCGCCGCACGGTCGAGCGTCTGATCACGTGTCTCTGTCACGCGTGTCGATCCGTATCACAGAGAGAAGTGTGTGACGTGTCGATCCGTATCACAGAGAGAAGTGTGTGACGCGTCGGTCACCCGGTGTGGCTACGCTGCGACAGCC
Organism: uncultured Halobacteria archaeon; assembly: GCA_937142015.1. GTDB lineage: Archaea > Halobacteriota > Halobacteria > Halobacteriales > Haloferacaceae > JAHENP01. The sequence continues at coordinate 10,575 of CAKZQY010000354.1, read as the reverse complement.
TCCTCGGCGGCGTGATCAGAAGAACACGCGCGGAACGCCCGTGCCCTCCACGACAGACTCGCCGTCGTCGTAGTAGCTCCGTCGCTTCGCCCAGTTCGGGTCCCACACTTGGAAGTCGAGGTGGGGACCAGTGCCAGCGCCAGTGTCGCCCTCGTAGGCGACGACATCGCCGCGGCTGACAGACGCGCCGTCTTGAACCGCGAACGACCGGAGGTGACCGTAGCCGGTCTTCCAGCCGTTGCCGTGGTAGATCAACAGCCAGTTGCCGTAGCCGCCCTTGTCGTACCGGTGTTCGGCGGTCCCACCCGCGGCGGCGGTGATCGGCGTCCCCCCGCCGTTGGCGATGTCCACCGCGCGGTGGTAGCGCGAACAGCCGTCCCGACAGGCCCAGTACGTATCCGTCACCGTGCCGGTCATCGGACACGCGAAGTTGGCCGCCGAGAGCCAGTTCTCCGCGACCCAGCCGGTCACCGGCCCGTTGTCCGTGTCGCCGGAGAAGTTGACCTTCCACCAGTTGTAGCCGTCTGCCGACTCCGGTCCTTGGTAGATGCGTCCGCCCGTTCGCTTCTCTGCGGTCGCCTTCACGCCGTAGTTCGTCCCCGGACCTTCGCGGACGTTCAGGTCGTCCGTGGTGAACACCGGGTCGAGGTAGTCGTAGTCCTTCGCCGCTGCTGCCGTCTCTGCCGTGCTGGCTGCGCCCAGCCCGACGACTGTCGCTGCCGCCGCTCGACGGAGGTATCCCCGCCGTGTCGTGTTGTCTTTCATGCTGCACGAGTGAGTCTAGCCTGAGTTGAGTTAGTTTTTTCTAAATCTGAAATAACATTTCTATATTCTTACAATAGCATGTTGGTGATTCTACGCCGGCGAGAGACGAGACTGTTCTCGACGAGACGAACGACACTCGGCAGACAGAAAGTTATTCAGCGAAGCTATCAGAAAGCTAAAAAAATTATTAAATCAGTCCAAATCCTACCGTAGACTGCGACACGCCGGGGTCGTCACTTCGGCAGGCCGCAAGAAGTGGACCAAGATGACCAGTCGTCTTTCCGTCCAATCGAAGATCTCATTTCTTTCGACGGCCAGCGACAGTATCAGGAAGACATCTCGGTCGAGAGTGCCGATCTCGCTACCTCACTCAGCTACCGTGACGCCACTGACCGCTCCCGTCGATGGTGACGTTTGCCGAACAGCCCGTCGAGGAGTTCGAAGTGCCGTAGACCTCGGACCCCGTCGAACGACTGATGGGAGAAGTCAGTAATCGGTGCAAGAACCAGTGGATGCGCTGGACAACAGAGGGATTCGAGGCATTGCTCCAACTTCGACTGGTGAAGCACGTTGACCCAGAGCACTACTAATCATTCCTCGACGAACTGCTCCAGTGATCAACCAAAACAGTAATTAACTGCGAGATCTCACTCGAAAGTACCAGAGACAAAGTCTAAACAGCTTTGCAACGCGACCAATTCGGGCGACATGTATCTTCTACATATCTCTACGAGGAAAGACAGTGGAAAGGCACGGGGCTCGTCTGCGAACATAATGAATCAAGAAGAGAACATCACATTCGGCGGCAATCCCTATTCAGGAAACAACTGACAATGAAAAGTGACCGTACAGAGGACCAAGTGAAGCGCTTGGGTGAGGCAGTGGGATACACAACTGGAACGGTCGGCGTATTTTTATACGTAACATTGCTATTTATTCCAGTGAAGCACGGCCACTCCCCGACCCCGGAGACGACGTACTCCGCAGCCTCGTATCTCTTCGGGAACGGGCTTGCAGCCGAACAGTTCTTCCAGTGGACGGGAGTGATTCTCCTCTTTCTCGCAGTGGTCCACGCGACACACCGCGACAACGTGTTACTGCTCTGGATCGTTGCAGGAGGCACTCAGTTCGTTCTCTCTGGCGTGTTACCGTTGTATCTCAGACTGCCTGCCGAGCCAGCTGTCGCCACGCTGTTCGAGCTACTCTCACTGGGAACTGGCGTGTTTCCGGTCTCTGCGACCGTCGGACTCGCCGCAACACTGCTGACACTCCCCCGAATTCGGCACTCCGGATTCTCACTGTCGGCACTCGTCAGTCGGGGTGACGCAGAGCCGAACGCTGGGTGGATAAGATCTACGAGAATTGTGAGTCACTGGCTGCTACTCTCGCGGGTGGCAGGTTGCACCGTGAGTGCAACGACGGCTGGAGCGGCCGTCTTCTGGATTGCCGACGCATCCACGGTCACGCTCTCACCACCGTCACCTCGCGTCGGTGAGGCGGCTGGATTGCTGTTTCTGGCTCTCTTCGTCTTCGACCTCGTCAGAACGAGATCGACACGGCTTCTCACACTGTTCGCCGTGGTTTCGGCTGTGACTGGACTTGCTGGACTCCAGTACGGGACACGAACTCCACACGCGCTGATCGCTGCTGGCGTGCTGCTGTTCGTCTCCGTGCTCGCAAGCCTTATTTATCGGCGAAGAACCTCACCGAGTGCCGAGAATGACAGCCACAGTAGTGAGCAAACGCAGGGCATGTAAATAAATATTGTGAACGCCGAAGATGCTGTCTCGATGTATTTATCTAGGGAGCCAATTGCTACCGGAAGTAAAAAGACTCATTTATGACTGTTAGAGACGTACATTCGGACATGGAAGGACGAACCAACTCGCGGTCACAGCACGAGGTATCACGCCGACAGACCCTCTCGGCTCTCGGTGCAACCGGTACAGCAGTCTCCGGTTTGGCGGGCGTTCCGACAGCCGTGGTCGGTGACAGCGGTCGAGAGAAACGGATCACGATTCTCGCTGCAGGTGAAGAGAGCCACGAGACAGTCAGTGTAAGCAAGCGATGGTACAAGCACAAGCAACAAGCGCTGAAAGTGAAGGAGGCGTTGTCGAATCGACACTCTGACGAACGAGACCTCCACTCGGTCGGGATCGAGCGGGGTGGCCGGACTATCGACGGTCTCCGTTCGAAGCGTGTCCTCGCCTCGTTCGTCCCCGGTGCCAGTCAGGAAGCGAAAGACGCAGTGCCGAGCTCTGTCGAGGGGATTCCCGTCCGTACCGAGGAGTCAGAACGTCCCGAGCAGACGGACTGTTACACTGGGGCGAGCTACGACGGGGACAACGACACCGACGAGGATGTCTACGGTGGTCGCGCTGTAAGAGGGGTGAAGAATATCAACGACGGTGACTCCACGTTCACCACTGTCGAGAAGGCGACACTGTGCTGCCGCGTGTACCTCGACGGAACAAAGTACATTATGGGTTGCCGCCACATGCTCAACGGAGACAACTGTGACGGACTCGATGTGTCGAACGTCGGTTGGGGACGCCTCAACAACTCGGGAACAGTGGCCCACAGAGGTGACGCGGTCGAGGCGTATCAGAAGTTCGACATGGCGCTGATGAACCTGAAGTTCCCGAACAGCGACGAGATTCTGTACGACATCGCAGACGAGCCGAGTGGCGGAATCGTTGGAAGAGTGACTGGTGATGGGATCGACTATCTTCAGGCTGACAGTACACCAGATTTCATCGTACGGAAACGAGGACGAACAACGTGCAAAACGTCCGGCACAATTCAAGAAGCTCGGAAAGACGTGAGTCCCTGTATCGGAGTTACAGAGCAGAACCAGATAATCTCGTCGGCAGAACAGAAGCAAGGTGACTCCGGGGGACCTGTCTACATCCACCGGAGTGACCTGTCCGATCCAGATGACCTGTACCTGCTACATATCGCAACAAGAAAGACACCGGACAACGGATACGCGCAGGGATCTTCGGCAAATGTTATGAACCAACAAGAGAACGTCACGTTTGGAGGGAATCCGTACAACGGTCAGTAAGACCCACAGATGTCTATCAGCGATACATTTTCACCACTCTCGTTCATGCTCTCTCTCGACCTCTTTCGAAGATCCGGAGTGTTGATTGGCTACACCGTCGGGGTGTTGGGGGTCATCGTATTCGTTCCGTTTCTCTTCGTGGAGTTACGACAGGGCCCGTACTCGTTCCACACAGCAGTATCGTACCTGCTCGGAAATCCGCTCGCACGAGAGGCGTTCTACGAGCAGACAGTACGACTACTCGGATTTGTCGGGATAATACACGCAACGAAACACAGGCGGGTCGGCTACTGCGTGGCTCTCGCCGCCCTCCTCCAACTTCGCCACCGTGGTGTCGTCGTCGTTCCGACCCACCGAATCGTCTCACAGCACCCACTCTCGACACCGGCAGTGGAGACACCGCTCACGCTGCCGCTGGTTCCCGACTCCGTCCTCCGAGCGCTGTTGTGGATTGGGCGGTACACCGAACAGCCACTCGTCGTTCCAGTCGGGCCGTTGGTCGCACTCGTCGGCACGCTGTTCGCAGTCGCTGCCACACGTGACTCTGGGCGGTCACTGCGAGGTGTTCGGTCGACGCTGGTCGCACGGATCGAGGGTGTCGCGTACCGAGAATCGAGTGACCAGTGGAGCTCTCGGTGGCGTCTCCTCTCGCAGGCTGTTGGGTTCACAGTCGTCGCAGTCGGCGTGTTCCTGACGACGACTTGGGTCGTTGCTGTCGACACAGCGGTTGCCTACCCGCTCCCGTACGAGTATCGAGTGCCACTGGGTCTCGCTGTGCTCTCGATGCTCGTCTTCGAGGCTCACCGGACCGAGTCGGCACTCCTGATCGGACTGCTGGCGGCGACCGCGACAGTGACTGGACTCGCTGGACTCGAATACGGCCTGTACAGCTCGAGAGCGACGCTCTCTGTCGGAGTTCTGTTGTTCGTCTCCGTGCTCGCAACTGTAATCTCCCAGCGAAGCGCCTCGCCGAGTACCGAGGACGACACGCAGACACAGTACTGATGACGAGTACTGAGGACGGCAGAGACACCTGCTCGACGTGTTTCAAAGAGCCCTGCCGAGCCGCGGTTGTGGCTTCGGCGGTACCGCATTCTCCTGCAGTTTCACACCAGCAGCCACGAAACCACGAGTAGTTACGTGGACACCGTGACACCGAAGACGTGTTACGGCCTGGGGCCCAACCACGTCGTAATGGGAACACAGCAGTACGCGCTCGACGTGGAGTCGATTCGGGCAGACTTCCCCGTGCTCGACCGGCAGGTCGGCGGCGACGTGACCACCCCGGGTCCCGGGGAGGGAGACGACACGCCGTTAGTGTACCTCGACAACGCCGCGACCAGTCACACGCCGGAGCCGGTGGTGGAGTCCATCGCCGACTTCTACCGGACGTACAACGCGAACGTCCACCGCGGGATTCACCACCTGAGTCAGGAGGCGTCAGTCGCCTACGAGGAGGCACACGACCGCGTGGCGGAGTTCGTGGGCGCAGACGGCCGCGAGGAGATCGTGTTCACGAAGAACACCACGGAGTCGGAGAACCTCGTCGCCTACGCGTGGGGACTGGCAGCGCTCGGGCCGGAAGACAACGTGGTGATGACACAGATGGAACACCACGCGTCGCTGGTGACGTGGCAGCAGATCGGCAAGAAGACCGGCGCGGAGGTGCGGTACGTCGAACTCGACGACGACGGCACCCTCGACATGGACGACGCGGCAGCGAAGATCGACGACGACACGGCGATGGTGAGTGTGCTCCACGTGTCGAACACACTCGGTACGGTGAACCCCGTCGAAGCGCTCACCGAGCTCGCACACGACCACGACGCCTACGCGTTCGTCGACGGCGCGCAGGCGGTGCCACACATGCCGGTCGACGTGGGCGAGATCGGCTGTGACTTCTACGCGTTCTCCGGTCACAAGATGTGCGGTCCGACCGGTATCGGTGTGTTGTACGGCAAGGAGGCGATTCTCGACGAGATGCAGCCGTACCTCTACGGCGGCGAGATGATCCGGTCTGTCACCTACGAGGACTCCGAGTGGGAGGAGCTCCCCTGGAAGTTCGAGGCCGGCACACCGGTCATCGCACAGGGAATCGGGCTCCACGCTGCGGTGGACTACCTCGAAGAGATCGGGATGGATCGTGTCCACGACCACGAGTCCGCGCTGGCGTCGTACGCCTACGACCGACTGACGGAGTGGGACGACGTGACCGTGTACGGCCCGCCGGGCGAGGAGCGCGCCGGACTGGTGGCGTTCAACCTCGACAGTGTCCACGCACACGACCTGTCGTCGATTCTCAACGAGTACGGCGTGGCGATCCGTGCCGGCGACCACTGCACGCAGCCGCTCCACGACGAACTCGGCGCACCTGCCTCCGCGCGCGCGTCGTTCTACATCTACAACACCCGCGAGGAGATCGACGCGCTCGTGGACGCTGTCGACGAAGCACGACAGCTGTTCGCCTGATCGCGCCTCTGTCCTCGGTGCACTTCTCTTCTTCACAGCGATTTAATTTTGTTACTTTCAGTCGACAGATGTGCCTGTGGCAGTGTATGTCTCTAGACAGAAAATACACTAATAATTAGGAAAGATATAACCAGACAGAGAAAGTTTCTACAGGCGTGGAGCAAAGCACTCGGAGGTCGGTTCTCAGGGGTGTCGGGGCAGCAACCACCAGTGGGGTCGGGATCGCAGCGGCCAGCGAACGAGGGGCAGCAGAGACGTTCGACGAGTTCGGGGTGTACGTGTACGTAGCGTGGCTCGAGGAAGGTGACTGGCTACCGGGGCTTGCAGACCACGCCCGGGAGGTTGCTCGAAAGAAGCCGGTCCACACGGTCTATCCGATGATGCCGACGACGGAGATGCCCTCAGAGGCGAAAGAGAAGTGGTTCGACTTCGTCGAAGATGTCCACGGCTACGGAGTAGATGTGGTACCGACAGTGGGAGGTGGTGGCGGGGGAGTAGATGCTGACGAGGCGAAAAATCAGGCAAATCAGATAATGAACTGGGATGAAGATGCTCCGTATGATTCCCAGATTGACGGACTTCAGGTGGATGTCGAGACGGGTAATATGTCGGAGTTGGCAGACTTCCACGACTGGTTCCAGTGGTCTTTCGACCTGTCGGAGATCCGGTACTCCGTTGCTGTCCAAGGGCGCTGGCACACCGAACCGGAGTGGGAGAGAGTCGTTGAGCACGATGCTGTTGATCACGTCAATCTGATGGCTTACGGACCTAATAATGGGAGCACTGTCAGAAGCGTTATCAAAGTCTGTAAGATGTTAGAAGGCATCTCCACCGACTGGGAGCTTCTACTCAGTCTTAATAAAATCCACGGAAGTGTAGAATATGCGACCGGAACGTTCGCCGACAAAGTTGTGGACGTACTCGAGTACTACTGGTGGCGTTGGTCGAACAACATTCCTGTTCGTGTCTCGGTGTGGCACGCAGAAGATATAGACATCTAGCCTGACAATAAATACTCGATATATCAGGTCGAATCTTGTACTCGTGTGAGCCTCACTGTCGAGAACGGGGCCCACGCGTGCTGACTCACGATGACGACTTTCCCTATCTCGATCGGAACGCGGACCGACAGATACTGCATCACAGCGACAACAGACAGGGTATCGACGGGCTCACAGCGGAAGCCAAACAGCCCGTTCAGTACGATCCAGCATCAGAGAATCTTCGGCCGACCACCTCTCGACAGCCGGGATGTGACCGGGTTCACCGCGGTGTTTTCGCCTGTAAACGTCCGTTGTAGCCACTCACAGTACGAAAACACTCACGCCCAAATTCGACACTCTTGAGACGACACACTCGGGACAGTCGACACTAGCCACGTCACACGCCGAAAGAAGGTCGTCGTGCCGCCGCGGATCAGCGGATCACGTCGAGACCGTTCTCCGTCGTGTACCGTTCGCGCTTCCCGCCGTCGGACTCTTGTTGGTCGCTCTCGGCGTTCGCGCGGGCGTCGAAGTCGGTCTCGGCGAAGTCGTCGTTGATGCTCGCACGGGAGCGGTCCGCCTGTTTTTGGGTGGACGGACCGAGCACCTGCGCGCTCTGGACGCCGGTCATGATCGCCATGACGCGGACCTTCCCTTTGTACTCCTCTTGGATGCGGGCCCCCCAGATCACGTTGGCCGACGCTTCGAGCCGTTCCGTGATCGAGTCGGCGATCCCCTCCGCCTCTTTCAGCGTGAGGTCGGGACCGCCGGTGATGTGGACCAGGCCACCGGACGCGCCGCGGTAGTCGACGTCCAGCAGCGGGTGGTTCATCGCGTCGTCGACGACTTCCTGTGTCTTGTTCTTCTCCTGGGTCTCTCCGACCAGCATCACCGCGACGCCGCCTTGGTCCATGATCGTGGACATGTCGGCGTAGTCGAGGTTGATCAGACTCGGCTGGGTGATCGTCTCGGAGATGCCCTTGACGGTCTCCGCGATGATCTGATCCATCACGGAGAACGCCTTGCCGATCGGGAGGTTCGGGACGTAGTCGAGCAGGCGGTTGTTGTCGAGGACGATGATCGAGTCGGCCTCGTTGCGGAGGTTCTCGAGTCCCTCCTCGGCTTTCACCGTCCGCGCACGCTCGACGTTGAACGGCGTCGACACCATGCCGACGACGATTGCGCCCTGCTCTTTGGCGATCTTCGAGATGACCGGCGACGCGCCAGTGCCGGTGCCGCCACCCATCCCGGCGGTGACGAACACCAGATCGGCGTCGCCCAACACCTCTTTGATCGTCCCCTGCGCCATCTCGGTGGCACGCTGCCCCATACTGGGGTCACCGCCCGCACCGAGACCCTGCGTGAGGGACTTGCCGACGAGGATCTTCGTGTCGGCCTCGATCATCTTGAGGTGTTGCTTGTCCGTGTTGATCGCAACCGTCTCCGCCCCGTCGACGCCGATGTTGTACAGCCGGTTGATCGTGTTGTTGCCGGCACCGCCGGCACCGACGATGACGATACGCGGGTCGCCGAAGTCTTCTCCCTCCTCTTCGGCCATCGCGCGCTTCTCGTCTTCGGCGTTCTGGAGGGCGTCCTGGACGATGTCTTGCATCGGCCTACGCCTTCGCCCAGCCGCGCTTCTTGCGGTCGCGGCGGGACCGCTCGCGGCTCTCCTCCTCCTGTTCGTTCAGCATGTCACGGACAGCTGCCCGAATCGCCTCGCTGCGGTTCGGGTACTCGCCCGTCTCGACCATTCGTTCGACCTCCTCGACCTGCTGTTTCGGGATCCGTAGTGTCACACGCTCCATGTTGGTATTCCCCCGGTAAGACGACCTGTCGTGTGCCCCCGGTGGACTGACCGTCTGCGCGGTTCCCCCGCCGCGCTGACGGCCGTATGACAGCCCGTCTTACACACACCAAGCAACTGACCGGTAACACATAAAATTTCCGGCGGTGTCTTACACGTCTCCCGCGCGGTTGTCTTACGTCGTATATCGGAGGTGACAGGTCGTCGCCTCACCGGTTCGGCGGGTCGTCGGACGGTCCGTCCGTCACGTCCGGTTGGGTCTCCGTGCCCCGGTCGAGTACGTCGGCGGCGGGCGTTCGGCGGCCACAGCTCGGGCAGAACGACCAGTCGGAACGGACCTCGTCGCCACAGTCGCAGAACAGACGGTGTGCGGCCTTCTGTCCGCAGTTCGGGCAGTAGACGTGGTCGTCCGACACCGTCGCACCACACCGGCTACACGTCTCGTCTGACGGCTGTGACTCCGACTGGTGACGGTCTCCACGCCGGTCGCTGTCGTGGCGATCTCCACGTCGGTCGCCGTCGGACACACCGCGCTCGCGGCTGTCAGACGTGTCGCTACGTGGCTGCCGAGGTTTGTCGTCTGACACTTCACTGCGTGACTGACGCGGTGGGTTGTCTGACACCTCCTCGCGGGCCGGCTTTCGGGACTGTCCGTCGACGTTCACGACCACGCGCGGCTGCTCGTTGTGCGGGTGTCTCACCCTCTCGCGGGACCAGTTCTCGCCGCGTCCCACCTGTCGATTCTCGCGCCAGCCACGCTCCGGTGGTCGTCGGTCTCCCGCGCGCTGACTGTCCGACGGCCGCCGGTCGCGTCTGCCGTCGGCCGGTCGACCACGTGACGGCTTCGGGTCGCGTCTGCCGTCGGCCGGCCGATCACGTGGCTGCTGCGGGTCGCGTCCGTCGTCCGTCAGTCGATCTTCGACCAGTGTTGCGAGTCTGTCGAGGACTGCGTCGTCGAGCGTCACGACAGACCCCTCGACAGCGCCGGGCTCGTCGTCTGACACCGTCGTCGACTCCTGACGGGTGGTCTCGTCACGCTCCTCTCCGAGGTAGGCTCGCAGGGCTGCCCGCATCACCTCGCTCTTGGAGGCGTCGTGTGCCTCGATGCGCTCGACGAGTTCGTCGTCGGCGCGGAACGTGATCTTGCTCACTGCCCGTGCGGTACTCTACCAACCCTCTCAAAAGTTTCCCTTCGTCTGTCGCTCGTCCGACGTTGCTGTCAGCTGGCTCCGGGCGAACAACGGGCCGTGCGTCTGTCGTGTGTCTGACGCGACGGTGTTGTCTGCCGTGTGTCTGACGCGTGCGCGCCGCCGGGCTGTCGCGGCTGCCGGGAGACGGCAGACACGATTCTCGAAGCAGATTCGCTTCTCGAGAAATCCGGTGGAGTCATAGTGATTACTGCGAATAGTTCCACGGACGGCGTCGAAAATCGACGGTTCAGACGCTCTGATCGCCGACACGAGTCACCACGGCGGTAAAGACTC
>CAKZQY010000353.1 GCA_937142015.1 uncultured Halobacteria archaeon | reverse complement strand
AGTCGACCCGTCCTACACCAGCCAACAATGCTCGAAGTGTGGCTGTACGCTCGAAGAAAACCGCGACGGCCAACAGTTCGAGTGTCTCGACTGTTCGTATTCAGTGAATGCCGACTACAACGCGGGGAAAAACGTTGCTCGAAAACTTGCACTGAAACTCCAGCGAGGGCAGAAGTCCCCCGCTGGAGGGGCGTTCTGTCAGTACGCCCTGAAGTCGGGGACCATGACCGTGAACGCTACTGAAGTGGCGTCCGACGCCTACGTGTCGGCAGAACGGGAGTCCACCGACAAGCCAACGGCTTCAGCCGTTGGTAGCTGACCAAGTCTGTGAAGGTAATAGCCACTGCGACGGATAAGAACACCACTTCGTACCCGATGATCAGTCCCGCGGTTCGGAGGGGGTTGTCGAATACTTCTGTCGCCCGGTACTCTGCTGCCTGTTTCGGTGGCCGTGCCCGCGAATCGTCCCGTCTCAGGTGCTGCTGTTGCATACGCTTCTCTTGGACGACGGACTGCTCGGCTTCACCATCGTCGTCGGTGTCGGCCCGCTCCTGAGCACTTTCTGAGGCCGAAATATCGCCCAACATTGCCAGTGACCACCCGATCCCGAGGTACAAGTACGTCAGTGCTGTGCGACTCACGTCGTCTGCGTGTAACGAGTGATCAATAATGCTTCTCGTTTGTGAACTCTGTAATTCGACAAATAGTTTTCTATATACCCTGAAACAATGGATGCCAACTGGATTATAACTCCTCTGCTGGTGAAGGTGTCGTGGCGCGTGGGACCAACACACTCTCACCAGTGAGGAACAGCGTGGAGCCAGTGGTGGGTGTCGATAGCAATGCTGACTGGACATGTGGAGACAGGTCGGCGGATCGTGCGAACTGGTGTCGATGTCGACATCGCTACCGCGAGCGGGACGAGCCACTATAGGGGTATCTGGCTTCCTCTGCCTTCGAAACCACTGTGATAGATAAATTTAATTAACACGAGTATTCACTTCTCGGTCGTTCTGAGACTACTACGTGTCGGCCCGCTGGAGTCGGATACACAGCCCCCGACGGTCGCCGTCGAGGACCCGAATCTCGCCGTCGGAGTAGACGGCCGCCCACCTGATCAGCCACGGCTCCAACCCGTCTGCGTGGTCGAGTTGTGTCTCCCGGTCGTGGCTGATCGACTGGAAGTCCGACTCGGGAATCGCGCCGTCACAGTCGACGATCTCGAGCCTGACGACGTTTTCGTCGAGAACAGTCGAGAGGACGAACTCCGCCTCCTCGGTCAGCCTCAACGCGCCGTACTCGAGGAACTCTTCGAGCGCTGCCGGCAAGAGCTCGTGACACCGCACCACTACCTCGGGTGGCGTCTCCAGCGTGACTGTCACGTGTGGGTGTGTCTCGTGGAGCCCCGCGGCGAGCCGTTCGAGCAGTCCGACGAGTTCCGTCGACCGTGGCTCCGTCCGGTCCATCGACACCAGCCCGCGGAAGTCTTTGATCTGGTCGCTGATCCGGAGGAGGTCGTCGGCTGCCGCGGCGATACTGTGTACCGACTTCGCGGCGACGGACGAGTCCGCCTCTGCGGCGGTTGAGTCGACCTCTGTGGCGGCAGAGTCGACCTCTGTGGCGGCAGAGTCGACCTCTGTGGCGGACGAGTCGAGTTCTTCGGCGAGGAGGTCCGCGTGTCCGCTGATCACGTTCATTCGATTGCGGATGTTGTGTCGGAGAACCCGGTTGAGAACGCTGATCCGTTCGGTCTGCTGCCGTCTGTCCGTGACGTCTCGCTGGAGGCCGACGAAGTGGGTGACGGTTCCGTCGGCGTCGGTGACCGGTGTGATGTCGACACTGTTGTAGAACGGCGTGCCGTCACGTCTGTAGTTCAACAGCTCGACAGACACTGGTTTGCCGGCTTCGATTGCCTCGTGCATCTCCGCGACCGGCTCGGGAGCGGTGTTCGCGCCTTGGAGGAACCGACAGTTCCGGCCGGTCGCCTCCGCGGCCGAGTAGCCGGTGATCCGCTCGAAGGCCGGGTTGACGTACACGAGTGGCGTGTCCGGCTGCCTGTTGTCGGCGATCGTCACACCTTGGACAGTCGCGTCGATTGCACGACCGAACAGGGCCAACTGGCGTTGTTGTGTCCGGATGTGGGTGATGTCCCGTATCAGTAGTTGGACGGCCGGCGCGTCCTCGTAGGTCACGGCGACGCCGGCAACCTCGGTGTCCCGCCGACTCCCCGTCGTCGTGGCCACGGCGAGGTCGTGGAACTCGACGAGCGCCTCGTACTGCTCTCTCCGTTCTGTCAGTGTCGTCGCCGTGCGACGAGTCCGGAGGTGCGATTCGAGTCGCTTCTCGAGGATTGGCCCGTCGACGGGGAGTGTGAGCACGTCGTCGACGAGTTCACCGGACGGATCGAAGTCGTCGAGGAACGCTCTCACACGACCAGTGTCGGCGTCCGGGAGCAACAACACGATTGGGAGGAAGACCGGAGCGTCTGCACGCACCGCGCGGTGGAGCTCCGGGTGGTGACTCCGGAGACTCTCGGCGTCGGCGAGACAGATGTCGAACGGCTCGTCGATCTGGCTGGACGGGCCGCGGACGAACGGCGTGTACTCCGAGTGGGCTGACAGCCACTCGACGAGGAGATCCCGGTCTCTCCCCGGCTGCAACAGCAACAACACCCGCTGTCAGCTACCAACGGCTGAAGCCGTTGGCTTGTCGGTGGACTCCCGTTCTGCCGACACGTAGGCGTCGGACGCCACTTCAGTAGCGTTCACGGTCATGGTCCCCGACTTCAGGGCGTACTGACAGAACGCCCCTCCAGCGGGGGACTTCTGCCCTCGCTGGAGTTTCAGTGCGAGTTTTCGGGCAACGTTTTTCGCTGCATTGTAGTCGGCGTTCACCGAGTACGAACAGTCGAGACACTGGAAGTGTTGGCCGTCGCGGTTTTTTTCGAGCGTACAGCCACACTTCGAGCATTGTTGGCTGGTGTAGGACGGGTCGACT
>CAKZQY010000352.1 GCA_937142015.1 uncultured Halobacteria archaeon | reverse complement strand
GCGGCGGGAAGTTCCACCCGCTCGGGCTGGCGATGGAACACCCCGAGAAGACGGTGGTCATCGCCGACCCCGTCAACAACGTCGTCGAAGTGGCAGACACGGAGAAGTTCATGAAACAGCGCTACGGCGCGGTCCACCGCGCGATGGACGCCGAGACGTGGGGCGTCATCTTCTGTACCAAGATCGGACAGGGCCGGTGGGATCAGGCACAGGAGATCGTCGAGAACAACGACGACGCCTACCTGATCACGATGGACGAGGTGACGCCCGACCGCCTGCGGAACTTCGACATGGACGCGTTCGTCAACACCGGCTGTCCGCGGATCACGACCGACGACGGCCCGCAGTTCCACTCCCCGATGCTGACGCCCGGCGAGTACGAGATCGCTATCGGCGAGAAACCGCTCGAAGACCTCTCCTTCGACACGTTCCACGGAACCTGGTGAGGATAGAAATCGGTAACGCTTTTCAATGATAGTCCCTGATACACGGGAGTGTTCACCACGAGACAGCAGAAAGGGGCGCTCGCAGTCGCGGGGGTGATCTCACTCGCAGTCGGCCTGTCGGTCGAGTTGTCCGGGCTGCCGGTGGCAGACCCGTTCGTCTGGATCGCGGCGTGGTGTTGGCTCGTCGGGGTGGGACTCAGTGTCGACGGCAGTCGCCGCGAGAACGCAGTCAGCGCGGCTCTCCTGACGGTCACCTCGCTCGCGTTCACACGGGCGTGGATCGGCACGGTGACGTGGCGGACGACGACGTTCCCGACCGCCGCGGTCGTGCTCGGCGGGTTCGGTGGCGCGCTCGCCGTGCAGCTCCTCGCTCACTCCGCGTGGGTGCCGGTCGGTGGCTGGCGTGGCGAGTCGACTGTCGAGTGAGGCTGTCGACACTCGCGGCCGACACTCGTAATTAATCGTGACAGACGCTCGTGACCGACCGTGACTGACACTCGTGACCGGCCGTGACTGACACTCGTGACCGGCCGTGACTGACACTCGTGACCGAAATCCGTAAATAAGAGTACGAACGCGGGGAGATCACCCTTCGCGTCGGAGTCGTCGGACGACGAACTCTCGTTCCAGTTCACCGAGGAACTCCCCGAGTCGCGGACCCTGTGTCTGGTCGAAGAACAGCCGGTAGCCCGCCTCGAAGAACGCGGACACGTCGACGTCGTGTCGCTTCGCCGTCTCGTACACTTCGCCTTGGATCGCCTCACCGTCGTGACCCTCGGCGACGAAGTCGGCGAGTTCGTCGAGCGCCGCGGCCGTGTCGGCGTCGAACTCGTGGTCCGGGAGCTCCTGTTGGAGTCGGTAGTTGTAGGCGTTGTCACACCGTTTCGCCCACCGCCGGGCGCGCTCGACACGCTCCAGTGCGGCTTCGATTGCCCACTCCGGCGTGTCTTCGTCGACGTGTCCCTCGTCGCGGGCCATCTGCACGCGGAACTCGCGGTCCTCGACCATCCCGAGCACGGCCGCGAACGTGTACGGCAGTCGCACGCGGTCCGCACGCACCTCCTCGACGAGCAGCGGGTACGCTCGCTCCGCGAGCGCCTCCAGTTCCTCGGGACCGTCCTCTTCGCCGAAGTAGAGCCGTTCGAAGCGGTCGAACTCGTCGACCAGCTGGTCCAGCCGGCTCACGTCGAAGTCCTTCGCTCGACCGGGGTTGCGGAGGAAGAAGTACTTCACCACCTCCGGCCCGATCAGGTCCAACACCTCCTTGACGGTAATCACGTGCCCCTCCGAGGAGGAGAGCGCCTCCCCGTCGAGCGTGAACCACTCGTAGACGAACGGGACGGGCGGCTCCTCCTCGAAGACGGTGCGTGCGATGTCCTCGCCGGACGGCCACGACCCCTCCGCGTGGTCCTTGCCGAACGGCTCGAAGTCGACGCCGAGTGTCGACCACTGTGCGGGCCACTCGAAGCGCCACGGGAGCTTCCCCGAGCGGAGTGAGACGCGCCCCTCGTGACCACAGCCGTCGATCTCCTCGCCGCCGGCTTCCAGTCCGGTACACGCGAATCCGACCGTGCGGTCGTCGAGATCAGCGTCGAACACGTTCGTCGTCAGCCGGTCACACTCCGGACACTGTGCCATGAACGGCACGTCCTCGTCCGTCGCGGAGTCTTGGTACTCTGCGAGAAGCTCTGCGGCCGTCTCGGTGTCCTCCAGCACGGTGTCGACCGCGTCGTCGAACCGGCCGGACTCGTACAGCGCCGTGTTCGACTCGAACGTCACCGGCACGCCGATCAGGTCCGCGCTGTCGCGCAACAGCCCGGTGAAGTGATCGCCGTACGAATTGTGACAGTCGCCGAACGGGTCCGGCACGTCCGTGTACGGCACCCCGAGGTTGCGGCCGAGTGCGCCCGCGTCGACCGACCCGAGACCGACGATCTCCCAGTCGCTCGTGGCGAGATTCCGGGGGACCTTCCGGAGGCCGTCGCGGTCGTCGCTGGTGAACACCTGTCGGACGGTGTACCCGCGTTCGCGCAACACCTCGGCGACGAAGAACCCGCGCAGAATCTCGTTGAAGTGGCCGAGGTGCGGAATCCCGGACGGTGAGACGCCACCCTTGACGACGATCGGCTCTGCGGGGTCGCGTGCGAGAATCTGGTCTGCGACCTCGTCGGCCCAGAAGACGTGTCTGTCCGTCTCGCCGTCCGACTCGTCGCTCTCGTCGGCGTCGCGCGGCTGTGACTCGATACCCGGCGAGAGGTCGGAGTCACCACCCGCCCGCGGCTCGGCGTTCGTCGCTGCCTCCTCACCCACAGTGTTCGTCTCTGCGTCGTGACTGCTCATACAGAGACGTGGGCTCCCCCGGTGGTGTGCGTGTCGGTCTGTCGTCGATTCGCCGACACGGTCTGTCGTCGATCCGCCGACACGGTCTGCCGTCGATCCGCCGACAGAGTGATAACAGTTCACTGTGACCGTCTGCCCGGAAGGCGAGATCAGCTATGGACGAGCGAGAACGACCGAGCGCGTCACTTCCGACGGCTCGTCGCCGAGGATTCCTCGCGGGTCTCGGTGCGAGCGCACTCGGGACGGTCGCAGTGTCGGGACGGGGCACAGCGGAGACGGGAGACGGGTCACGGCGTGGAGTACAGACAGCACGGGACGACGGCGTCCGCCAACAGCAGCGCAACGGGCTGTCCATCGGCGGGGAGTCGCTCGGCTACGCGCTGGCTGGCAGCACACCGTCGTTGAACTTCTCGGACAGCTTGGAGGCGACGATCGAGCTGTGGATCAACCACGACGGGACGAGCGAGGAGGACGCAGTGCTCCTCGAGAAGAACGAGGGGAACGCCAACGGCTACCAGATCAGCTTCGACGGCGGCGGGGAGGAGCCGCCGCTGTGGTT
>CAKZQY010000351.1 GCA_937142015.1 uncultured Halobacteria archaeon | reverse complement strand
CTCCGGGGGCAGACGACGACGATCATCGACCCGAAGACGCTGTTGGGCGTCGAGGGACAGACGGAGAGTGAACGTATCGTGGTGTTCGACCCCGACGCGATCGAAGACGGCGGCACTGTCGGCTGGACGGTCGACGAGGTGTACCAAGTCCGCGACGTGACGCCCGATCAGGTGGACGACGCGACGACCGCGACGCAGGACGCCGTCCGCGGGATCGTGAAAGACGACGACCGGTTCGTCGTCTGGGTCGAACCTGTCACGGAGTGAACCGCGTTCCGCCGGCTGTGTCGCCGATGTCGTTCGTGGCACCGAGTTCGCTCGTCCCCTCTCTCTCGCTGTCTCCTCCGACGCCGCTGGCACCCACGGCGTCGTCGCCGTTGTTCGGTCTGCCCGGCGGTCCCGAGTTGGTCGTGTTGCTCCTGCTGTTCGTGCTCATTCTCGGTGTTCCAGCGCTCGTGTTCGTGCTCGTCTACCGGTTCGTCGCCGGCCGGACGAACTACGAGGAACGCATCTCACAGCTGGAACGCGAGGTCGCCTCGCTCCAGCGGACGGTCGCAGAGATGGAGGCGTCACCGGACAGGGCACCGGACGATGCAGAAGAATCACCAGACACAGCGTCGGAGGAGTAGCTACAGCGGATCGGGTTGCTGGTCAGTGAGATCGGCGATCACGTCTTCGACACGGTCGATCACCACTTCCGGCGGTTCACTCGCGTCTACCTCGACGAACCGCTCGGGTTCGGCGTCGCGGAGTCGCTGGTAGTTCGACTCGACCTCCGCGAGGAAGCCGGCGTGTTCGAACTTGTTCTCGGCTCCGGCGCGCTCGGCCGCGGTCCGTGGGTCGAGATCGAAGTACAGCGTCGCGTCCGGCTCGCGGGTGAACGCTTGGTGAATCCCACGGACGTACTCCAAGGGACGCTGTAACTCCGTCTCGGACAGACTCGCGGCTTGGTAAGCGTAGCGTGAGTCCGTGTACCGGTCGGAGATCACGACCTTCCCCTCGGCGAGTGCGGGTTCGACGACCCGCGAGAGGTGGGCGGCGTGGTCCGCAGTGTAGAGGAACAGCTCCGCCAACGGGTCTGCGTCGTCGTCCGTCATCGACCGCTCGACTGCCTCCCCGTACCACGACTCCGTCGGCTCCCGCGTGAACACCACCTCGGGGTAGGCGTCCCGAAGCGCCTCCCAGACTGTCGTCTTCCCGCTCCCGTCGAGTCCTTCGAGCGTGATCAACATCTACCGGGGAGTCTGTCCCTCCGGTACATAAGCAACTGGTGATGGACGCTGGGTTCGCTGCTACCGCCCCCTGTCGGACTGTCTCTCACGAGGAGCCCAGCCCGGAGCAGAGCTCGTATTTGCATATATTTAAAAAACAAATAATTGCTTGATAGAGCGGTGAAAGGTCGAACTTTATCACCACACGGTTCGTATCGTGAGCCAAGATATGGCAGAGGTCGACCACACCAACCCGCCAGACCCCAGCGACGGACGACCAACGACGGGGTGGAAAGTCATCGCAGGTGCTCCCAGTGTCGTCGAGCTCGTCGACACACTCCTCGACCTCCCAGAACACCGGGAGTTCAACAAATCAGAACTGGCCGAACTGGCCGACGTGAGTCGCAGGTCCGCACAGAGCTACGTCGGCACGCTACACGAGATCGGTCTCGTCACGGAAGTCGAGGGAACGAATCCGCAACGCTATCGTGTGAACACGGACAGCGACGTGGCCGAGTACCTGATCAAGCTGGATGGTGCGATCAACCGCCGAGGTCCCGCTCGGAAGGACAACTGAGAGTCATTCTCTCAGAGTGACACTGTCGGTCACACGGACAGCCCAGTCAGACAGACAGCCCGGTCACGACCCTATCAGAGGTCGGTGTTCTCGAACCGGAGCAGTCCCAGAAGTGGCGGGAGCAGCACCCACGCCGCCTGCATGACGAGCGCCGAGATCTCCGTCGAGAACACGTACCGCTGTTCGCTCGCGGCCGTCGCAGTAGCGAACAGCGTCCCGCGGAGGAACTCACCGGAGACGATCTTGAACGCGCCACTCGGGTTGAGGAGTCGCAAGACGAGTTGGAGTTCCCCGACGGTGATCGGGAGCCAGTCGGGCGCGCCGCCGAGCCCGAACACGAACGGAATCGCGCCGGTGATCCCACCGAGCACGATCGTGAAGAAGAAGTAGACACCAACCGCGCCAGCGACCGCGACCGTGCCGGAGGCGGTCGACGCAGAGAAGCCGACCGCGATGGCGACGTACATCGCCGCCAGCAGGATCATCAGGAGGAGGTAGCCGACGTACTCGAGGAGTGCGAACTGGAGCGGACCGAGGGCGGCGATCAGCGCCGGGAGGAGGAATCCGAAGAACAGCGGCACGGCGACGGCCGCGGTGCGACCGATCACCTTCCCCGCCACTACGTCGGCACGCGAGTGCGGCAGCGAGAGCAGCAGCTTCAGCGACCCGGACTGCCGCTCCCCGACGACCGCGCTGTAGGCGATCACCAGCGCGATCAGCGGCACCAGTCCAGTCGTGAATCCGCCGTTCATGAACTGCAACACCACGCTGGAGGTGAACGTGTTCCTCTCACCGGAGCCGAGGAACTGCGCGCCGATCAGCATGAACGCCGTCGCCGTCAGGACGAACAACCCCGCCAGCGCCAACAGCCACCGGGAGCGGACGGCGTCTTCGAACTCCTTCTTTGCGATCACGTCGACACTCACGTCGCCCCCACCTCCGTTCGATCTTCGCTCGCGTAGTGGAGGAACAGATCCTCCAAGGAGGTTTCCTCTGTCGTGAAGTCCTGCACGCTCACACCTTCGTCTTCCAGCGTGGAAACCACCGTCGTCTTCACGTCCGGGTCACACGTGACTGTCACCGTCCCCCCGTCCGTCTCGGCGGTCTCGACGCCGTCCAGTTCGCGGACTGCGTCGACCTGCTCTCCGGTCGCGGCGTCGACGGTCACCACCAGCCGCTCACCGGTGCCGACCGCCTCGCGGAGTCCCTCGACGCTGTCCTCGGCGACGAGTTCACCGTCGCGCATGATCCCGACACGGTCACAGACGGTCTCCACCTGTCCGAGCACGTGTGAGGAGAAGAACACCGTCGCGCCGCGGTCCGCCTCCGCGCGGACGATCTCCCGCATCTCCTTTGCTCCCTCCGGGTCGAGTCCCGTCGAGGGCTCGTCGAGAATCAACACCGCCGGGTCGCCGACGAGCGACATCCCCAACACGAGACGCTGACGCATCCCCTTGGAGTAGCTGCCGGCTTTCATGTCGCCGTCACCGTCCAGTCCGACACGGTCGAGAATCGCGTCGGGGTCCGTCGTGGCGTCTTTCGACTCCACTGCGAACTCGACGTGTTTCCGACCCGTCAGGCGGTCGTACACCCCGTACCCCTCCGGGAGGATGCCGATCTGCCGCCTGACTGCCGTCGGCTCCGCCTGCGCGTCGTGGGACAACACCCCCACTGTCCCCTCCGTCGGGCGGACGAAGTCCAACAGCATGTTGATCGTCGTCGACTTGCCGGCTCCGTTGGGACCGAGAAAGCCGTAGATCTCCACCGCCTCGACCGTGAGGTCGAGGTCACGGACGGCGACGACGTCGCCGTACCGCTTCGTGACGCCGGACAACGATATCGCGGCCATACTGTCGGTTCCCTCGGTTCCGGTTAAATGGTTTGGGAGTCGTCTCGTCCGCTCTTACTCGTCGTCTGACTCGTGCGGAACGCCGTGTGTCCTCACCTATCGTCCGACTCCCCTGCCACGCCGACGGTGTACTCGCCCGCAGTGCCAGTGACAGTCGCGTTGCGGACGAACCCGGGTTCACCGGCCAGCAGCACGGTCGTCCGGCTGTCGACACGCACCAGTCGGTAGGTGGCGTTGGCCGTCTCCCACCCGTCTACCGGGCCCTCGGGGGACGAGACGCGCGTGGGCTCGGCAGTCTCGTCGAGGTAGCGGCCCGCAATCCGCTCGAACTCCGTCGCGTTCGCGGCGTCGTCCCAGCGCAACACCCACGCGTAGCCGGGTGTCGGATCGCGGGGCCCCTCCGCGAACACGAGTCGTTCGTCGTTCCCCCAGCCGTCGGCTCCGCGCGCGGCGACGGAGTCGTTCAAACTCGTCGCCAGCGTGCCACGCACGAACAGTTCACCGAGCCGGGTGCGACCACGCGGACGCGACTCCCACCGGTCGTCGCCCGCGGCAGTCACAGTCAGCGCCGCGGGCGGCTCCGATCCGGGATCGAGACCGTGCAGCAGTTCCTCGGTCGTCTGCGGCGGGTTCTCGTACAGCTGCCACACCTCACTCGGGTCGTCGACCCGCTCGCGGACGTACCGCGACCCGAAGTAGTAGATCCCGAAGCTGAGTCGTCCGACGTCCGACCGGTTCTGGTACGCCGCCGTGAGCGCGTCGATCCGCGTGGCCGTCGCGTTCTGGTAGCGCCGCTGGTAGACGGACTCCGTGTAGACGGCCGTCCCCTCCAGCACGCCGGTGAGGGTGTAGCCCGCGTCCACCGTCACCCGACCGTCGACCAGTTCCGTGCGGAGCGTGTCGTCGACACCCTCGCGGAACTGGACGACGTGGACGGACTCCTGTGCGAGTGTCGCTTCCAGCAACGCCGGGTTCTCTGTCACGTTCTCGTTGACGACGATCCGTTCTGGTGAGGCGACGTACGCCGGGTAGGTCGGCGTCTCGTCGGTCGGCGGCACGCCGAGCAGTTCGAAGAACGGCGGGTAGCGAACTGCGCCCGCCTGTGTCCCGACGTCACTGCGGATCTGAACCGACGACGGTGGGGTTGCCCGTGGCCGGTCGAGCAACAGCGCGGTCCGCGCGAACACCAGCGAGACGTTCGTCGGCAACTCGCCGCCACGCACCGACACGTCGTACGTCGCCGCCAGCGCGCGCGGCGTGTCTGGCACCGCTGGTGTCGGTGTCGGCGTCGCGTCGTTACCGGCAGTCCCACCGCCAGTGGCTGTGCCGGTGTCCGTCGTCGGTGTGGCGCTGTCTCCGTCCTGCTGGTCCCCAGCCGTCGGCGTCTGTCCGTCCGTCCCGACGCTCTCCGTGGCTGTCGGCGTCGCAGCAGCGTCGCCAGCGGTCGGCGTCGAGCCGGTCGGAGACGACGCTCCGGGTGTCGCCGTCTGCGGGCTCACGGAGCCGCCACCCGGCGCGTTACACCCCGCGAGGACGAGACACCCGACGAGGACGAGAACACTCCAACGCACGAGTGGGTAGTCGACCGACGACGACAAAAATTCCGCGACACCGGCTCTCACTGCGTGTCTCCCCCGAGAGGAGACAGCACAGATAGCACAGACCGAGAGAGCCGGTGTGTGTTTGGACCCGACACGCTGTGAGATACTTCCCGCACTGAGTTGACTGTGAGATACTTCCTGCACTGAGTTGACTGTGAGATACTTCCCAGACCGAGAGGACGCCCACGTGGTTTATCGGTTCACGCGTCGAATTTCCAGCTGTACCATGTACGAACAGATACTTGTGCCGACAGACGGGAGCGAACACGCGGCCGTCGCCGCAGAACACGCGCTGGCGGTCGGTCGCGCACTCGGCGCACGCGTCCACGCGATCAGCGCCGTCGACGTACAGGGGCGGGCAGGGGTGTTCGACGCCGGCGGCGTCGGACAGGAATTCCGTGGTCGGCTGGAGCGGGAGTGTGAAATCGCCCTAGAGCGAGTACGCACACTCGCAGAGCCGGACGACAACCTCCGGAGAGAGATGGTCGACGGCGATCCGGTCGACGCGATCTCGGCGTACGTCGACGCCCACGACATCGACCTGATCGTGATGGGTACACACGGTCGAACGGGCATCTCTCGGTACGTCGCCGGCAGTGTCACCGAGGCGGTACTCCGAACCGTCGACGTGCCGGTCGTGACGGTCCAGGCGAGCGAGACCGACGAGGTGAGTGAGGCGGAGACAGCAGCGGAGACCGGAGGAACACCCGGGCAGTACGAGGAGGTGTTGCTCCCGACCGACGGGAGTGCGGCGGCGGAGGCGGCAGTCGAGTACGGACTCCCGTTGGCCGGGATCGCCGACGCCCGGGTCCACGTCGTCAGTGTCGTCGACCTCTCGGACGTGGCAGCGAGCAGTTCGGGCAGCGTGGCGACGGAGGTGCTCGACCGACTCCACGACGACGCCGAGACTGCCGTCGAGCGTGTCGCCGAGCAAGCGGCGGCAGACGGCTTCGAGACCGAGCGAACCGTTCTCGAAGGGTTTCCCGCCCGCGACCTGTTGGAGTACGCGGCGGACAACGACGTCGATCTGATCACGATGGGCACGCACGGCCGCACGGGCGTGAGTCGGTTCCTGCTCGGCTCGACCGCAGAACGCGTGATCCGCCACGCGACTGCTCCAGTGCTCGCCGTCAACACTCGTGAACTGGCTGCGGAGACAGAGCCTCGCCAGTAGCGAGAATAGCCACTCGTCGGAGGTCGTCGACCACACATTCAAGTAGGGGAACGGACCCAGACGGCCCGTGCTCCCGACTGGATCGAGCGGCGCAGTGTTGGCAGCGACCACGCTCGCGGGCTGTGGGCTCGGTGTCTGTAGCGGGTTGCTCCCCGGGCTCCACGCCAACAACCTCGCCATGTTGTTGGTTGCCGTCGCCCCGAGCCTCGGTCTCGCGCCGCTGCCGCTCGGGTGTGCGATGCTGTCGGCCGGCATCGTCCACACGTTCCTCGACGTGGTCCCCTCACTCGCGTTAGGTGTGCCGGACGCGGCGATGGCGGCGAGCGCACTCCCCGGCCACGAACTCGTGTTGGGCGGTCGTGGCCGCGAGGCGCTCCGGCTGTCGGCGGTCGGCAGCGGACTCGCGCTGGCTACCGCCGTCCCCGTCGCAGTCCCGCTGACTGCCGTCGCCGCGCGCGTCTACCCGCGGCTCCGACCGTTCCTCCCAGTCGTGCTCGGGGTCGTCGTCCTCCTCGGCATTGCCACGGAGTCGACGTGGCGACGGCGCGCGGCCGGGACGGCGTCGTTCCTCCTCGCGGCGGCGCTCGGCGTGGCGACACCCCAGACCACTCCCACCGCGCCGGTCGCGGCCGGTGGAACACTGACCCCGTTGTTCGCGGGGCTGTTCGGCGCGCCGGTGCTGTTGGACGCTGTCGACGGCGGCGGGGTGCCGCCACAGGCCGACGCGCGTCTCGCACTCTCACCACGAGCAGTGACCGTGGCCGCGGGCGCTGGCACGGGTGCGGGCGCAGCCGTCGGCTACCTCCCGGGCGTCTCTGCCGGCGTCGCGTCGGTGCTCGCGCTGCCGTTCACCAGCGGTCGGGACCCGGCACGCGAGTACGTCGTCGCAACCAGCGGCGCGAACACGGCAACCGCGGTGTTCGCGCTGTTCGCGTTCGTCGTCCTCGGCACCCCACGCTCCGGGGTGTTGGTGGCGATGTCCGACGCCGGCGTGCCACAGCGACTCCTGCCGTTGCTGGCCGTAACCGTCGTCGCCGGATCGGTCGGGGTCGCCGGCGTCCTCGTGTTGGGTGACGCCGCGTTCGTCGCCGCTCGTCGGCTCCCGCAGCGCGCGCTCGTGGGGGGCGTTCTCGTCGGTGTGGCGTGTCTCTCCGTCGCGTTCGCCGGTGTGACCGGCATCGTGGCGCTCGCAGCCGCAACCGTTGTCGGGTTCGTCCCGGCGCGGTTCGGCTGCCGTCGCGTCCACCTGATGGGTGTGCTGCTCGGCCCGATCGTGTTGGGTGTATGAAGGCTCGGCGTACTCGACACGGACGAGCGGGTAGGTGGTGTCAGTGTATCCGACACGGACGAGCGGGTAGGTGGTGTCAGTGTATCCGACACGGACGAGCGGGTAGGTGGTGTCAGTGTATCCGACACGGACGAGTGGGTAGGTGGTTCGTGATAAATGTTCCCACCGCCTGCGAGGGGAGCGTCGAAAAACCGCAAGCAGGCAGCGGGGTCGGCTCACACGACCGCCAGCCG
>CAKZQY010000350.1 GCA_937142015.1 uncultured Halobacteria archaeon | reverse complement strand
GATACCGCCCGATACCGCGACAGTCACCGAAAATCACTACGCACGACCGTATCACAGGAGGGGTTCCACTCGGCTGTGCTCCCGATCTCGAACTCGGCGGTGGTCGTTGCCGAGTCTTCTCCCGAGTTGGACACCTGGAGTTCGTGTCTGGTCTGGCCGGTCGACTGGACGGTCTTGTCGACGATGTCTACTCCCGGCACTGCGACACTACTGCTGTATCCGATCGTCCCAGAGGGGCCGTCCGGCGATGCCGAGAGTTCGAGTGAGACACTGCGCGTCTCTGTGATGTCACTGATCTTGTTGTCTGGGTCGTCGTCCTCGATCAGGTCTTCTCTCGGTGTGTCGTTGTAGTCGTGGTCCCAGTCGTGGGACACTGTGGCACCTTTGTTACTGAACCCGTCTTGGACGACCTGATCGTCGCAGTACTCGTCGGCATTCACTGCACTGCTGTTGCAGATCAGACGCCCCGCTTCCATTTTGATGTCGGACCGAGCACCGATCCGCGGCACGTCACTCGACGCCCGGATGTCGTTCTCGAACTCGACCGCTCCCGGTCGTGTGTCGTCTTCCAACCGAGGGAACTCGTGATAGATGTCTGTAGACCCGAGCTGCACCCACGAACTCCAGTCGATCTCGATCGAAGTAGTCGAGACGGACGAAGTCGACCCGGACGCTGCCTCCTCTCTGGCTTCTGCGAGCATCTCGTCTCGCGAGAGGAACGCGGCAGACAGCCGGCCACCCGTCCAGCTACTCCGAGTAGCCTTCTTGAAGGAACGCCCCCTCCGTCTCGTAGACGGAGACGAGTTCCTCGATCAGTTCGGCGACCGTCTCGTCTTCCTCACAGTGCGCGGCGAGCCGCTCGTAGAGGTCGTCGTCGAGTTCGACTGTGGTTGTCACTGTGGACACCTCACCTCGTACTCGGTGCGAGAGGCTACTGACGTTGTCGGTCGGTCCGGAGTGATTGTGTTCGGGACCGGACGATACCGTCGATCAGAGCCGAGTGATACCATCGGTCAGAGCCGAGTGATACTGTCGATCACACGCTCTCCCGACGGTGGTGGAGTCGTCGGACGGCGACCACGGCAGCGCCGGCCCACACCAGCAGTTCGAGGAAGAACGAGGGCGACCAGAGGTAGAAGAAGAAGAACTCGCCGGGTGGAATCCGCAGCGGCGTCGGCGGCACGACGAGCGGCCAGCCGAGAAACAGCGCGTCGTCCGGCCGACCGTTGATCACGACGTGGACAGCGTCGAGCAACAGGTGTGACGCCCACCCGACCGCGACAGCCCGGCCCGCACGCCCGGAGAGCGCGACCGGGAGGACGACGACCGCGAACAGCGCGGAGTGACCGACGCTGTGGAACAACTCGACGACGCCGAGCGAGGCGAGCGGCTTGTCGATCACGTCTGGGAGCGCTGCACCGGCGACGACCAGCGCCAGCGGCCACAATCCGGTCTCGTCGACGACCTGCCACAGCCGGGTCTCGTCGACGGCCGGCCACAATCCGGTCTCGTCGACGACTCGTGTCGACCCCGCACGCTGGAGCCACCAGCCGAGGAGCGCAGCAGCGAGGAGGTGCGTCGGGAACAGCACGTGACTCACTCCGGCGTCGGGCAGTATTATGTTGCTGTCTTCGCTAGCCGTCGACGGCGATCATGATCACCTGTAATAAAGGGTAAGCAAAAGGCTTGACCTAAGAGCTCGTTTTAGAATTCGAACTGGAGCGTTCTTACATCCTCGAGCCAATTAAATAGCCCGCCGCCGATGGTCGTGACCTTGGCCTCTTTCTTCTGGGTGAGAACAAGGAGTTCGTTGATTTCTAACACACTCTATTTTTCCAACAGCAAAATAAATCCTCGCTGTGGAAAACTTGTTTTCTAAAGTATACTACACATATTGTTTGTGTCTGTTAATTTATTTCTGTTTCAGTTAGTGTCCAATCTATCTCAAGCTTGGTTCGTTCCTCAATTTCGTTCCGGATCTCTCCTTTTCGTGCATCACAGAATTGTTCGTAATCGTTGTTCAGCAGAGCCTCAAACCCTTCTTCATTGATGAAATGACTCTGAAGAACGTCCCTCACTCCTGATTCACCGTGATCGTGTTCGTCAATCATTTCTTCAACATAATCTTTCGGATCTCTTTCATTGTATTTGAATCTATTTGCTCTGTACTGTACAATTGTCCGGTTCAGAATCCTATTTGTTTCTATGGAATTGTAACTCTCTCCAAATTCACCAGATTCTAGCTTTGAGGCCGGAAATATATGGTGGTCATCGGTATCGTGGACCGATATACTCTCAAACGTACCAAAATCTTTAGCGTCATTAACAACGAGCATACTCATCACACCATTGTAGGCTCCTCCCCGGGTCAGCGCCTCCAAATTAATCTCCACAGGGATCAACCGTCTCGCTTCCTCAATCGCTTCCGGTTTGGGGGCATTTTTGTCGATTAACCACTCACTGACCGTGTTGTAGTCCTTATAAGATACAGTGTCCGAGCTACCGCTGTAGCGTTGCGAGAAAACACTTGCCCAGTACCATTGTCGGACTCGTTTCAATGCCTGTTGGCTCGGATACGTTTCTTCATTCTCAGCGATGTGAATCAGATTTGCGAGTGGAGGGACGATGGATCCGTACGGGAAGCCGAAGCGATCGGAGACTCCGAGACCACCACTAGCCGCCGATTTCGCCTTTTCAAGCGCCCGTTCAAGAATCTTGGTTGCTGATTCCCAGTCGTCCTCAAAGTTCGTTGAATCAAGCTTCCCGAGATTCTCCTCTTTACACTCCTCGCCACGATAGAGCGCAAGCGTCCTCAGGGTTCGCTCCCTGACTCGCGTTTTCCCTTCCTCATTAGTGTAATTTGCGAGCTCACTGCTTTCACTAATTGCTTGTTTCCACAATTCTCTGAGATTGATATTATCTGGATAAAGTCGTGCCGTGAGGATATCGAAAATTCCTAGTTCGAGACCTTGTGTATTGATTCGTTCGAAGGTTTGAACTACCTTCGACGATTCTGTTCCGACCTCCATCTGTACAATTGGAACGTCGTAGTCACGGAACACCTCAGTGTTGTCCTCAATCTGGTTTATTTCATCTCGCGTTAGCCTCTGATCACTGCTGAAACGGTCCAGACCAGTCTCGGCTTTCTGAATGTGTTCTTCCAATCCACGTCGCCAACTCCTAAACGTGGACTTACTTTTGAATACTGTGAAGGGGATGAGACCATTTTCCAACTGGAGTTCAAAGTCATTATCGACCAGCTGTTGGGAGCTCTCCCAGTCACGACGCCGCCACTTCACGGCATCATCGTCGAATTCTCCCTTAATCGCTTTATCTAGGTCGATACAGTACAGCTGTGGATATTTAGTATTTGATAGAGGGATGCCTTCAGGAGCCGTCATCGCGTAATAGATACTGGTCACTCGCTGCTGACCGTCAAGTATCATCTCCATATTGAAGGGGTTGTCTCTGTCGTCGGGGACTCCCTCAATCTTCCGTGGTGGGAATGGAACCTTTCCCTCGCCACCTTGGGTAACAGGGAGCGTTAGGAGTGTATTGATGTAGTAGCCGTTGAGGATGCTTTCAAGTAATTTTCCCACCTGATGCGTCGGCCAGACGAAGTCGCGTTGAAAGTCAGGAAGGACGAGCTTTCTTTTTTCCACATCAGTGATTAGTTGTTGAATATCTTTGTTCGCCAGTCGGATGTCTAGCTCTTTCGGTGTTCCGGGAGTCATTTCGGATACTAGCTTAATCATGAAGAGCCGCTTACTTAGCCTTTGCCCTGTTTGGTGAGGTAGTGCCCAGACACTCTATCCCACACAAAATCTCTGAATTAAATTGTTGTGAATTGTTTAGGTAGCACGAATAATAGTGATTATTGCGAATAGTTCTGTCGACGGTCTCGAAACCCGACGGTTCAGACGCTCTGGTCACCGATACGAATCGCCACGGCGGTAAAGACTCGCAGTAATCACTATGAGACGGTCTGAGAACACGACAGTTCTGTGTACACACGCAGTTATAAACGCGATTTTAAATTTATCTAATTAGGCTTATTATTTAAATAATTTATTTATTAATGTTTTCTAATGTTTACTTCTAAATCGCATTAATCGAGAGATCAAGCTGCTGCTTCTGCCAGCCCTCGGCGGATATTACCGACTGTTCCTCGCTCGACGAGCCACCGTCCGAGCAGGAACGCACCAACGCCGATGACGACACCGACGACAGTGTCGCTGAAGTAGTGGGTTCCGAGATACACCCGCGAGACGGCGACGAGCCCGGCGACCCCGGTGACGGCGACAGTCGGCAACGCGTCCGACCGGCGTGCGACGAGCGCGTACACCGTCACGGCCGCCGCGTGACCGGACGGGAACGAGTGAGGAGTCATCTCGGTGCCGCGGGTGAGACACACCGGCTGTGGCGGGAACGGTCGTTGGACCAGCGCCATCAGCGAGACGACGACGACCCCCGCGACGAGCAGCGACGTGCCCGTGACTGCGAGTTCGCTCCGCCAGCCGGCGAGGTAACAGAGCCCGAGGAAGACGAGCGCGGCAGACGCAGAGCCGAGCCCCGTGACCGAGGTCATGACCTTCGTCACGAGCGGGTGTCGCGCCGCGAGTACCAAGTCGACGACGGCGCTGTCGAGCGCGAGAATCGGCTGGAGCACCGAGCCCCACAGACGTGTGAGGAGCACAGCGAATATCACGAGCCATCTGTAGCCGCCGGAGTGGTATATATCCCTCCGGAGCCTACTGCCAGTTGCCCCGGAGCCGACGGACGAGGAAGAGCACTCCCAGAGAGAGCGTCGAGAGAACGGCGACGACCGCTGCACTCTGGCCGAGTGGCGAGAGCCACAGCGGTGCGAGAAACGCCGCCGTGTTGCGGAGTTTTCCGGGGATCAGCGCGCCGACAACACGAGCCACCTCGCTGCCGACAGTGTCGTCGGCGTCGACAGTTCGACTCTCGAGGTTCGCGGCCGCAGCAGTCGGGCCACCGGTGCTCTCGTCGCCGGTGCCGAGCCGTTCTACGTCGTAGCTCGCCAGTCCGCCGACCTGCCAGACGACCGCGCCGCGCTCGTCGACTTCGAGCACGCGACCACTGTTCGTGTCACCGATCAGCGTGTGTCCGTTCGGCAGTCTGTCTGCGTCGCGTGGCCACGCCATCCGGTCGTCGGTCCACGTCCACTGTTCGACCCACCTGTCGCCGACGCGACGGTACTCGATCACCCGTCTGTTCTGTGAGTCTGCCACGAGGAGACTCCCGGTGGCGGGCTGTCCACTGCGCGACTCGGTCGCTGCCGGGAGAAAGTCCGGGTTGTGCTGTTCGTACAGCACACTGTGATCGTCGTCGCTCCCGAGCGTCCACGACGCCTGAATGCCCGCTCCGGGGTCGAGGAACACCACACTGTCTTGATTGCGGAGGCTCACGAGGTACCGTCCGTCGGGGAGCCGTTCGACGTCGTTGAGGTGTGTCCAGTCTCGGGGAAACGGCCCGCCAGAGGAGAGGTTGTAGGCTGCCTGTGCGGGCCACTCGTAGGAACGCTCGCCAGTCGTCGTGTTCACGACGAAGACGGCGTCGTGAGCGATGTCGGCAACCAGCAGTCGGTGATCGTCCAGTCGGTCCACGTCGTGCCAGCGGTGTGTCCGGTCCGTTCGCGGGACAGCGTGGCGGTACACCTCTGTCGTCTCGCCTGTCGTGAGGTTGACACGCCGCACCACCTCGTAGGTCGTGTCACCGTCGTACGCCGCGCCGACGAACTCGACCGTGTGTGTCTCGCCCGGAATCGGGTCCACGTCGTGGTACCGGTCCAGTGAGTTCTCGAAGTACCGGACGCGGCCGTCTGGCGCGAACGCGACGAGGAAGTTGCGACGGAACGTCTGGACGGTCACGACTGTCGTCCCGTTCGCTGGGGGAGCCACGGCCTCGCGGTCCTCGAACGGGACCGACGCCTGTGAGGCGACACGCTCGCCGGCCGTCTCCCGCCCGAGACTGTCGAGGAACTCGACGGCGACGATGCCCGTCGGGACGACGAGGAGCACACAGAGGACGATCACGACGTACTGCTGGGGTGAACGCTCGGACACCACCCCGGCAGTGG
The DNA here is from genome assembly GCA_937142015.1 of uncultured Halobacteria archaeon. Lineage (GTDB taxonomy): Archaea > Halobacteriota > Halobacteria > Halobacteriales > Haloferacaceae > JAHENP01. The sequence continues at coordinate 1,826 of CAKZQY010000350.1, read as the reverse complement.
GGAGTCTGTCGAACATCGGACACAGGGCGTTGCGAGAGACACGACGGCAGCGACCCCGTTAACTGCTCGGACTCGACTCGCCTCCCCGTGCTGTCCGTCACCCCACCGTCGACGCCGACCGAGGGTGTGGTGTGTTTAACTACACGGCGTTCCAGAACCCGAGTATGAGCACTGTGAACGAGTCTGGACTGCTCGACACGGCAGACCTCGGACCACTCCACTACGCTGGGATACTGCTGGCGGTCGTCAGCGGTCTCGTCCACCTGCGACTGGGTGTCGGCTTCGCTCCGTCGGGACTCGGCATCTCGTTCCTGTTCGCGGGTGTCGTGTTCCTCCTCGCAACTGCCGGGATTCTCGTCAACTACCGGCGACGGCTGTTGTACCTGCTCGGGATTCCGTTCACTGCCGGACAGATTGTGCTGTGGTACGCGCTGAACTTCGCCGCGGGCCAGAAGTCCTTCCCGGCGGACGTCGGCACGATCGGGGCTGTCGACAAGGTCGCGCAGGTGCTCCTGATCGTGGTCCTCGTCGTGCTTCTGCGGGAGAACTGATCCTCGCTAGGTGGTTCCGTTCGCGGGACCGGCAGGTCTCAGCCCACAGGATCTCAGTCCGCTGGATCGGCGGCGTCCAGCGACTCTTCGACGGCGTCGAGTTCTGCGAGCTCGTCGTCGCTGCGTCCCGGGAGTCGGTCACGGAGACGTGCGGCGACCGTTCGAGCGTCGGCGAGTTCCGCCTCCGCGACCGCGCGGACGAGCGCCGCGGCACGTCTCGTCCGGGCGCGTCGCCACGACTCCTCGCGTGCCTCGTAGGTGCGGATCGCACGCAGGAAGTCGACCTTCGAGAACTCCGGCCAGTACGGCGTACAGAAGTAGACGGCCGCCTCGTTGCCGTTGGCGTACCACGGCAGGAAGTTGGAGGTGCGTTCCGTGCCGCCGGTGCGGACGATCAGATCTACGTCCCGGACTGGTCGGTCGTACAGCCGCGACTCTACCTCGTCTGCGTCGACCGCCTCGGCGTCGAGTTCGCCGGCCGCCACGTCGCGTGCGACCGCTCGCACAGCCGACAGCAGTTCGTTGCGCCCGCCGTAGGCGACGGCGACGTTGAGCCGGAACTCGTCGTAGCCACGCGTCCGGCGCTCCGCGTAGTCGACCGCCTCCCGCACGCGCTCGGGGAGCATCGGCACGTCACCCAGCGCGCGAATCTGGACACCCTGCTCGTGGACGCGGTCGGCGTCCGCGAACTCGCGGAGCTTCCGAGCCATCAGGTCGAACAACGGCTCTAACTCCTCGTCCGGACGCGCGAAGTTCTCCGTCGAGAAGGCGTACAGCGTCAGCTCCTCGACACCCAGCTCTGCACACCAGTCGAGCACCTGCTCCGTCGTCTCCGCGCCCGCTCGGTGGCCGTCCGGCGCGTCCTCGCCGTTCGACCGCGCGTACCGCCGGTTGCCGTCCTGAATGATAGCGACGTGGTCCGGCGCGCCGTCGATCTCCCGGCGGAGCAACCGCTCGTAGGCCTCGTCGAGCAACCCACGGAACCGAGACGTGTCGATCACTACACTGCTCTCTGTCGGCTCCCCTAATGTGCTTTGTGAGACGACGCGGGGGTGTGAACACACCGCACGCCTGGCCGGCGTCGACTGCTGTGTGCCCGTGACGAGAACTGTCGCTCGCAGCCGCGCCGTGTGTGAACCTCCGGCGACGGCAGCCGACAGTGACACGCCGGCGAGAGCGAACGATGCGCCTTTGCACCGACGCGACACAGCACCACGTACAGTCAGCTACCAACGGCTGAAGCCGTTGGCTTGTCGGTGGACTCCCGTTCTGCCG
>CAKZQY010000349.1 GCA_937142015.1 uncultured Halobacteria archaeon | reverse complement strand
CTGCGCTCCCTACGTTCACACCTCAGCGGGAGGCCGTGAATGCAAAGCGCGTCGTGGAAGCAGGAAGCCCCGGGGCTTGACCCCGGGGCAAGTTCACCGACTCGACGCCGCGGTCGGGCGGCGCATTCACGACAGTCCAGCGGAGTAGGTGGTGGACGGCAGCCGTTCGTGGCTGTCGTCAGTTCTCGTTGCTCTCTTCGTCGCTCCCCTCGTAGGCGTACGCCTCCAGCGTCTCGCGGTCGATCTCGTCGAGGACAGCCTCGTTCGTCGCCTCCAGCACGACGGGTGGGGCGACGCCGGCCTCGTGGGCTTCGATCCACCGCGGGACACAGAGACACCAGCGGTCGCCGTCCGACAGCCCCGGAAAATCCAGGTGAGCACGCGGCGTGATCAGGTCGTTGCCGCGGCGACGGCTGAACTGGAGGAACTCCTCGGTCACGACGGCACACACCTCGTGGCGGCCGGGGTCGCGGTCGAGTGCGCGACAGTGGCCGTCGCGGAGCGCGCCGGTGGCGGGGTCTTCACAGCACGGTTCGAGCGGCTCGCCGTCGACGTTGCGGTCTCGCACGACTGTCTCGGAGTCGTCGGAGTCGGTGGACACGACTCGGTGTCAGTGCTCTGCGGACAAGTTCGTGTCCCTCTCCGGTCACCACGTCTGGACGCGACCTTCGCGTACGTCGACCGCACACCCTTCACAGTCGTCGTTCCCGGGCTCGAAACAGGCGGGACGACCCTCGGTGTCGACCGCGACCGTGCGTCGCTCGACGTGACGCCGACAGACGATTCGTGTGTCACCGTCGTCCGTCGCCGGGAGACCGAAGACTGCGGGATCGACTCGGAGCCGTTCTGTCGAGTCGTCTGGCCGACTGGACCCGTCTGTCTCGGGCCCGTCGGACTCGGACCAGTCTCCGTCTGGCCAGTCGGACTCGGGCACTCCCTCCTCGCGTCCCTCCGTGTAGGCGCGTTTGCTCTCGGCGTACTGTTCGCCCGCCTTCCGTGCCTGCTGGCGGAGAACGCGTCGGAGGCGATCTCCGAGAGTCATACTGGGACGGTGGTACGCCAGCAGTATATGTCCTCCGCGGCAGCCTCTCACTCCGACACTGTCTGTGGAACAATCGACCGGCAGCGTCGTCGCCGGTCGGTAGTCTTATCGAGCGCGCGGCCGACCACTCGAACATGGCGTACACACTCGACCACGTGATGATGCGTGTGGAAGACGACGAGGAGGCGATCGACTGGTACACGACACACCTCGACTACGAGGTGAAAGGCGAGATGGACGGGGGAACGTTCACGAACTACTTCCTCGGTCCCGAGGAGATGCACGGGGAGGCGGCGATTCTGGAGTTGACGTACAACCACGACGGGCGCAGCTACGAGATGGGCGACGCGTGGGGCCACATCGCCGTCCGTGTCGAGGACGTCGAGGAGGCGTACGACGAGCTGATGGACGAGGGTGTCGAAGACTATCGACCGCCGGAGGAGAACCCCGGCTACGCGTTCGTCAAAGATCCCGACGGTCACGAGGTGGAGATCGTCGAGCGCGACCACGGGGCCCGGTGGTCGCTGGACCACACGATGATCCGTGTCGAGGACGCCACGGAGGCGCTGGGCTACTGGCTCCGCACGTTCGAGTACGAACACACCGGCCGCTGGGAGGCAGACACGTTCGCGAACTACTTTATGAAGCCGCAGGGCGCTGCCGACGAGGCGATGGCTGTCGAACTCACCTACAACTACGACGGACGCACGTACACGATGGGCGACGCGTGGGGACACCTCGCTGTCCGTGTCGCGGATCTCGAAGACGACTGGCAGACTGTGCTGACCCGCGAGAGTGAAGACTACCGCGATCCGGAGTCGTGTGGCTACAGCTACGCGTTCACGAAGGATCAGGACGGCCACGAGGTCGAACTCGTCGAACGATAACCTGTACCGGGTGGTGACTTGCGACGAGCGGGGACTGTGACGAACGGTGACTTGCGACGAGTGGCAGCACGCGGCGACTTGCGACTGGCGACCACACAGTGGGTGAGAACCGCAGTCTAACGCTCACACTCAGTCGTCTGATCGAGTCGGGGGAGACTCGGCGTCGGCTTCGATTTCGGCCTCCACCTCGCGGACGGCAGTGCTCGCTGCGGGCCTCGGCTGCCGAATGATCACCACGTCGTAGTTGGCCTGTGCGGCGACACTAGAGCCGACACTCGTCACCGACCGGGTGAGTCGGCCGGCGTTCTCACTGCCGACAAACAGCATCGTCGTCTCCTCACTCGCGGCGACGCGCCGGAGCTTCGCCGCAATCGTGCCCGGCGGCGCGTTACGGTCGACGAGCTCGTAGCGAAACTCCGCCTCGGGAGCGACTTCCGCGACGCGCCCCCGGAGCCGTTCCGCGACCGTCTCTAAGTGGAACGCCTCGTCGTCGCCGAGCCAGCCGTGGCGACGGGCGTAGCGGACGTTGTCGTTCGGGACGATGGCGACGGCGAGGACGCGCTCTTGGAGAATGTCACCGAACGACGCCGCTCGGATCAGCGCCGTGTCGGCCAACTCCGACCCGTCGTACGGGACGAGAAGTGTCACAAGCGCACTAGACCGCGTGACGACAAGAAAATTTCCACGCAGTCACCCCGCTCCGGGTGGAAACCAGCCGTCCGGGATCGATCACTCCGACAGCGTCAGTCGTATCTGACTCGGCCACGAAGCGTAATCGCGCGCCTTCAGTCCCCGTCCGAGCAGACCCACGAGGGTGCGATGACAGCACGGCGAACCCGGGCGCGCGACACGATCCGGCTCTCGTCGGCCGAAACGACGAGCGCCCGGCACGAGGGTTAGCCGGCCGACCGAGGCACGCCGCCGGGAGTGACGCCGGTCGTTAGTGTTCCGGGCGACACCTCTCCGTACTGCCTACTCGTGCGGAGTCGACCGTGTTGCTGTCTCTCACAGACTGCGCTGTCTCGGGAGCCAAGCAGCCTCTCGTGCGGTCGTCCGTAGTGATTTTCCGTGACTTCTACGGTATCGGGTGGTATCACGTCGCTGCGGTGCCCTCTGTCAGTCGTCGGTGGCAACATCTACGCACGACCGTATCACCGTATCAGTAGCTTCGAGTGGTCGCTCGTCGAACGGTCGATCATGGAGATCGCCCTCACCAGACAGTCGGTTCACGGGATGCCTGCTTCGGAGTACGCGGCCGAACTCCGTGAACGACTCCCCGACCACGAGATCACGCTCGCCGAGACCACCGCCGCAGAACGGGACGCGATCCGTCGCGCAGAAGTCGTGACCGGCGACGGGCGACGAACCGTCGAACTGCTGTCGGACGCCACCCAACTCCGACTGCTCGCCTGTGTGTACGCCGGCACGAGCCACCTCGACCACGAGGCGTTTCGAGAGGCCGGCGTCGCGCTCACGAACGCCGCCGGCGTCCACGCGCCGAACGTCTCGGAGTACGTGATCGGCGCGTTGCTGTCGCTGGCGCGAGACTTCCGGCGTGCGACCAGACAACAGGACCGCCACGAGTGGAGCTCCTACCAGTGTCGTGAGCTACACGACTCGACCGTCTGTATCGTCGGCCTCGGAGCCATCGGCACCGCCGTCGCCCGACGACTGGAGCCGTTCGGCGTCGAACGTGTCGGTGTCCGTCACACCCCGGAGAAGGGTGGGCCGGTCGAGGAGGTGTACGGCTACCCGGAGTTGGAGACGGCGCTCGCGGACGCCGACAGTCTCGTGCTCGCCTGTCCACTCACCGACGAGACGGAGGCGCTGATCGACGAGAACGCGTTCTCGACGCTGCCACCCCACGCGTCGCTGGTCAACGTCGCCCGCGGCGCAGTCGTCGATACGGACGCACTGGTGGGAGCCCTCCGGCGGAACCATATCGGCGGCGCGTTCCTCGACGTGACCGATCCCGAACCGCTCCCGCCCGACCACCCGCTGTGGCGGTTCGACGACGTGCGAATCACGCCCCACAACGCCGGCCACTCCCCGGACTACTACGAGCGGATTGCAGACATCCTCGCGGAGAACGTCCGCCGGCTGGAGCGCGGCGAGGAGCTACAGAACCGCGTCGTGTGAGCGGCTCTCGTGGTGAACCCGGGTATCAAGCCCGGGGCAGTCGCCTCGGGGATCAAGCCCCGGGACAGTCGCCTCGGGAATCAAGCTCCGGGGCAGTCGCCTCGTACCGCCTGTACACTGTCGCTCACGAGAACGTCCGCTCGACGATCACAGGGCTGACGTGATAGGGTCGTGCGTAGATAGTTACCGCCGACTCGACTCACAGGCGTAGTAACAGCGCGGTACCGTCCGGTACTCGGCACCCACGCGAAAATCTCTACGCACGACCCTATGAAACACGCTGGAACCACGGTTCCGAGGCGGGCGTGTTCACCGACAGTACAGTGACCGACAGTACAGCGCACAGCGTATACGACCAGAGACGACGCGGTGGAACGAGGGGGGACGATTATAGGGGTGGGGTCCCCACTGTCCACAACATGGCTTCGAGCACGGGCTCCGAGGAGGGGGTCACCGACACGAGCGAGGGTGGAGTCGACCGGGCCACACTCGAACTCGTTCGGGAGGCACTCGTCGAGGTGGGCGACTCCTCGGACGAGATCAGCACACGGACGACAGAAATCTCCGAGCTGACGGACGAGCAGGCGGACTCGATGGCGGAGGTGTCACAGGAAGTCGCCAACCTCTCGGCGAGTGTCGAGGAGGTCGCCGCCTCTGCCGAGCAGGTCGCGTCCGCCAGCGAGGAGGCACAGGACCTCGCCGACGAGGGACAGGAGGCAGCAAACGAGGTGCAAGACGCGATGGACGGCATCTACGAGGCCGCCGGCAACGTCGCCGACAGTGTGGAGACGATCCAGAGCCGTATCGAAGAGATCACGGAGTTCGTCACCGTGATCGACAACATCGCCGACCAGACGAACCTGTTGGCGTTGAACGCCAACATCGAGGCCGCGCGGTCGAGCGAGGGAGACGGGTTCGCCGTCGTCGCAGACGAGGTGAAGAGTCTCGCCGAGGAGTCACAGGACCGCGCCGCCGAGATCGAGGAGACGATCACGGAGATTCAAAACGACACTGCCTCGGCGGTCGAGACGATCGAGGAGAGCAACCGACAGGTGGAACGTGGGGCCGACGCCGTCCAGAACGCCATCGAGATTCTCGAAGAGATCGGCACCGCTGTCTCCGAGGTGGACGACGGCATCACCGAAGTCGCCAACGCGACCGACTCACAGGCCTCCAGCACGGAGGAGGTTGCGACGATGGTCGAGGAGACTGCCGACACCGCGCGAGAGGTCTCCCGGAAGGCCGACGAGATCGCCGACGAGACGAACGCACAGAGCGCTCGCATCGACGAGATCGGCTCGCACATCGACGAGATGCTGTGATACTGCCGGCCACGAGTCCGTGAGCACGGGCTCCTCACAGCTGGGCTTCGAGCGCGTCTCACGTCGGGTCTGTCGATTCTGGAGCAATGCGCTCGTGGTCGACAACGTGTGTCGTGTGCCAGACTCGCGTGTCACGCGGTAGCAGGGACACACGAGAGTCAAGTAGGGCAAGCGCCTACGACCGTGTGGAGGTGACGACGACGTGACCACTCCGATACAGACGACAGTTCTCCGCAGGTCTGCAGTCGGTCGCGTCGTTGTACCGATGTGCTGACCTGTCGCCGGGGGACAGCATCCGACCGACCGTAGCCACGCTGGCCGGACACAGACGGACTCGTCTGTGAACGTCGTCCGACGACGGACACACCAGTCGCACTGGCCGGCAATCCCGTCACACTGTGTCGACGGCCACGTTGGAGTGACCGTCCCACTGTGTCGATGGTCGCAGCGACCGACGGTCGGACTGTCCAGCCGGTCACCCTGTCGTACCGCCCACAGAGTACCCGCAGACGCGACCCTCCAGAGATGTACACGACAACACCACGCCCGACAGACCGCGCGTACCGCCACGACCCGAGCCTGTTCGCCACCGCAGTGGCTGCCCTCCTGCCACTGGTGGCTCTGCTCGCGGTTGCGTACCCCGTCTCCGCTCTCTCGGCGGTGACCGGGGCACTGCTGGCGACCGTCTACGCCCACCTCCGGGCGGAGGCGTGAGACCCCGCAGTTCGTAGCGACTACTCGACTTGCTCTGCGTACTCGTCTGCAGTCATCAGTTCCTCGATCTCACTCTCGTCGTCCGGGTCGAGCTCCAGCATCCAGCCGTCGTCGTACGGCGCGTCGTTGAGCAGCTCTGGCGCGTCGAACAGCTCCTCGTTGATCGCCGTCACCTCGCCGGAGACCGGGGCGTACACGTCCGAAACCGCCTTGATCGACTCGACGACGCCGAACGAGTCGCCGGCACTCAGCCGATCGCCCTCCGACGGGAGTTCGACGAACACCACGTCTCCCAGCTCGTCCTGTGCGAAGTCGGAGATCCCGACACGGTGGGGCGCGTCGGTCGTCAAGTACTCGTGTGACTCGCGGTACCGCCGGTCGGTTGGGAAGTCGAAGCTCATTGTCGTACCTGTTTTCGAGGGGGGTAGTTCAGTGTGTGGGTTGTGGGCCCGAGGCGCGACACCACCCGGCCGTCGTGCGGTCGAAGACCGACAGTATCAGTCCTCGTCGAACGGCGGGTCGACGACCTGCGCGCGTTTCTCTTGTCCGCGGACGACGACGTGGACGCGTGTCCCGGGGTCAGTGTGTTCCGTCGGGAGGTACCCCAAGGCGACACCGCGGTCGAGCGTCGGCACCTTGGTGCCGCTGGTGACGGTGCCGATCACGTGGCCGTCGTCGCCGGTCACGTCGTAGCCGTGGCGCGCGACGCCCCGGTCGAGGAGCTCCAGCCCGACGAACGACTCCGCCGTTCCCGCGGCCTCCTGTTCGGCGAGCGCGTCGCGGCCGACGAACTCGGTGTCCGTGTCGACCGCGAATCCGATGCCGGCCTCGAACGGAGTGCGTGGCTCGTCGTCCGGGTCGAAGTCCTGTCCCGACAGGAGGAACCCCTTCTCGATCCGGAGTGTGGCGCGTGCGCCGAGTCCACACGGCTGGGCGTCGTCGAGCGCGTGCCAGACGGTCGCTGCCTCCTCCCACGGACAGAGGAGTTCGAACCCGTCCTCGCCGGTGTAGCCGGTGCGTGCCACCCAACACTCGACACCGGCGACATCCGCGAAGGTGGCGTCGAACCACGGGACTGTGGTGAGGTCACTCGCCGCAGCGTCGGAGACGAGCGCTGCTGCCTCCGGGCCTTGGACCGCGAACATCGCCCAGTCCTCCGTCGCGTTGCGGACCGTCGCCGACAGGTCGTGCTCGTCGCGGTAGTCGACCCACCGCTCGTGGATCTCCGCGTCGTGTCCCGCGTTCGGGATGAACAGGTACGCGTCGTCTGTGTCGTCTGCGTCGTCTCGCCCGTCGTTCACACCCGGTCCGACGACGGTCTCCACGCGGTCGTCCGGGAGTCGATAGACGATGGTGTCGTCGAGCATAACGCCGTCCTCGCGGACGATGGCGGCGTACTGCGCGTCACCGGGCGACAGCGCGCTCACGTCGTTCGTCGTGAGCCGCTGCATCAGCGTCGTCGCGTCCGGCCCGGCGACCGCGACCTCACCCATGTGTGAGACGTCGAAGATGCCGGCAGACTCCCGTACTGCCTCGTGTTCCGTGCTGATGGAGTCGAACTCCACTGGCATGTCCCACCCGCCGAACTCGGTGAACTTCGCACCGCTGTCGGCGTGTGTCTCTCGCAACGGCGGGTTCCGTAGGGTCATACCCGGTCGGTCACGTGGGCGCAAGTAATGCCTTCCGGTGGAACTGCGAGTACGGATTCGCTGCGACCGCGACTGCCGGAGCTGTCTGGATGGTCCGGGCAGCCGTCCTGGCGGTGGTGTATACTGTCGGTCACAAGTGTTGATAGGTTGTTGCGTGTCACTCGGGGTTCCAA
>CAKZQY010000348.1 GCA_937142015.1 uncultured Halobacteria archaeon | reverse complement strand
AGCTGATCGACGCCTCCTCGGCGTCGACGCTGCCGGCGACGGCGACGACCGCAGAGACGCCACAGACGCTCGCGCCCGCGGCCAACAGCGAGCGCGTGCCAGACTCGACACCCGCGTACCGGCCGACCCGCTCGACGAACACCACGCCGAAGGCGACCACTGCGACCGCGAGCAGGACGATCAGCGGACCGGTCTCGACGAGCTGTCCGAGCGTCATCTGTGCGCCCAACAGGACGATCCCCGTCTCCAACAACAGCTTGTAGCGGTCGACACCCGGCTGTGCCCACTCCGGAACGCCGACTGTCACCGCGAGCGCGACGCCCGCGACGATAGCGACTACCAAGGCGTTGGCGGGGGTCACCTGTCCGACAGCACGCGCGAGCACGGCGAGGACAGCGAGCACTGCGAGCCCGGGCGCGACGGCGCGCAGTGTCGCCATCAGAGCAGCGTGCTCGCTAGGAGGATGCCGACGCCCAGCGCCGTCGCCTTCCACCCGCGGTCCGCCGCTGCGACCGCCTGCCGCAGCCGGTCTGCCCACGTGCCGGTCGACTGGCTGTCTCGGTGGTCCATCTCTACCCTGACTGCTCACCGCGAGGGATATAAATGTGAAGTAGTCGTGCCGTGGGGTCACAACGACCGGACTGTCGCAGGGGTCACAGCGACCGAACTGTCGCCGGGGTCACAGCGACCGAACTGTCGCCGAGGTCACAGCGACCGAGCTATCGCCCGGATCACGACAAGCCGACCGTGGTTCGGGTCACGTCACGTCACGTCGTTGACGACGTTGTACGGCTCACCGCCCTCCAGCACCGTGCGAACGATGTCGGTGACAGTCCGGCGGCGGTCGTCGTTCGCTTCCTCGCTGTACCACGCGACGTGGGGCGTCGTGAGCACGTCCGGGTGGTCACGCAGCGGGTCGTCGGCCGCGGGTGGTTCCTCGGGGAACACGTCGAGTCCCGCGCCCGCGATCTCGCCGTCGTCCAGTGCGGTCCGCAGCGCCGCCGCGTCGACGATGGGGCCGCGCGCGACGTTGACGAGGTACGCGTCGTCTCGCATCCGGGCGAACGCGTCGGCGTCGAACAGCGCCCGCGTCTCGGGCGTGAGCGGGGAGTGGATCGTCACGAAGTCCGCGCGTTCGAGGAGCGTCTCGAACTCGACGAGTGTCGCCGGCTCGTCGGCCACGTCCGCGGGTTCGAGGAACGGATCGCTGGCGAGGACGGTCGCGCCGAGTGCGTCCGCGCGCGCCCCGACCGCGCGGCCGATGTCGCCGTAGCCGACGACACCGACGGTCTGCGTCGAGAAGCGGTGGATCGGGACTCCGACGCCGCGGTCCCACCCGCCGGCTGCCACGTCTGCGTCGTACGCCGGGAGGGCGCGAGACAACGCGAGACACATCGTGAGCGCGTGTGTCGACACCTCCTCCAGACAGTAGTCTGGCACGTTCGTCACCGGAATCCCCTGCTCCGTGGCGGTCTCGACGGCGACGTTGTCGACGCCGATGCCGTACCGCGCGATCACCTCGCAGTTCGTCGCCGCCGCGACTGCGTCGCTGTTGAGCTCCGCTCTGAGGTTGACGATCGCGTCTGCCGCTGCCAACTGCTCGTGTCGGTCGGCCGTGTCGGCGTCTCCACCTCCGTCTCCGTCTTCGCTGTCGTGTTCGTCTGCCGCGTCAGGTCCACCTGCCGCGTCGCTCCCGCCCGCCACGTCGTCTGCCAGCACCACCACGTCGGCGATGTCGCTCAGTCCCTCGCGCTCGATGTCGAGATCGGCGAAGTCGTGGTCGGTGACGACAACTGTGTGTTCAGACATCCTCAGACGATCAGCTCGTAGTCGTCGTGGAGGTACTGTTCACACACGTCACGGTCCAGTTCGACGCCGAGTCCCGGTCCCTCCGGCACGTCGATGTAGCCGTCTTCGAGGATCGGTCCCGAGCCGGCCACTCGGTTGCACATGTCGTTCCACCACGGCACGTCGCGGGAGTGCCACTCCATACAGAGGAAGTTCGGAATCGCGGCGGAGACGTGTGCGCCGGCGACGGTGCCGAGTGGGCTGGAGATGTTGTGTGAGGCGACCGGAATCCCGTGGAGGTCACAGACGGTGGCGATGTCGACGTACTCGCCGAGGCCGCCGCACTTGTTCACGTCCGGCGCGGCGATGTCCATCATCCCCTCGCTCGCGGCGTCGTGGAACTGCGCGGTGGTGACGAGATTCTCGCCAGTCAACACCGGGAGATCCAGCGCTTCGGTCACGCGCCGCTGTGCGTCGGTCTTCTCCGGCGGCACCGGGTCTTCCAGCCACGCGAGGTCGAACCGCTCCAGTTTCTTCCCGAGTCTGACCGCCGTCTCCACGGTGAAGTTCCAGTGGAGGTCCATCCCGAGATCGATGTCGTAGCCGATCTCCTCGCGGACAGCCTCCACGAGCGACACCTTGTGTTCCAGCGCCTCGTTGTCCATCCGGCGGTTCGCCTCGTCGTACTCGGCGTGGGTCGGCACGTCGAGGTCGAACTTCAGCGCCTCGAACCCCTCGTCGACGACCTCGCGGGCCGCGCGAGCGTACGACTCCGGGGTGTACACCTCCTTGGGGTCGTGTTCGCTGGCCTCGCCCAACGACTCCCCGCCGTGAGTGTCACAGTAGATCTTGATCTCGTCGCGGTACTTCCCGCCGAGCAGCTCGTACACCGGCACGTCGAACAGCTTCCCCTTGATGTCGTAACACGCCGTCTCGATGGCCGTGAACGCCGCCTGTCCGATGCGACCGCAGCCGGTGTACCGCTGTTCCAGCAGCTCCCGAATGCGGTGTGTGTCCAGCGGGTTCTCCCCCGCCAAGTCCACGTCCATCCGCTCGGCCATGTCGAGGGCAGCCTCCGCGCGGAACGTCTCGCCGAGACCGTACACGCCCGCGTCTGTCTCCACCTTCACGATTCCCCAGGTGAAGTTGCCCGCGATAGCCATCGTCTCGATACCCGTGATCGCCACGTCTCGTTCCGGTGGCCGGTGGGTCTCCGTCACGCCCATGTCGCGCCACGGCACCCCGCCACCCTGCGGTATCCGGTAGTCGGGTTCGTCGTCTGTCACGTCTCGTCGGTCGTCAACTGGTGGATTAAGTATTGTGGTGGCGTCGGCTGGTGCTGTCGAGGCGGGGACGTGTCACGAGTCTGCCGGGCGGTGTTCCGATAGCGGTCTGCCGGGAGGTGTTCCGTAGAGTTATGTAGGCGTGCGGTCGACAGACGGGCGATGCCTTGGACGAAGGTGACAGCCGTCGCGGAGTACGCCGTCGAAGACGAGACAGTCACGTTCACCTGCGAGACGGAGTCGGACGGGGAGCGGCTGACCGACGTGCCGTGGCGCGTGCCGGTGACACTCCAGTTTCTCGGGCCCGAGACGTTCCGGTTCGAGATCCAAGCGAACCCGGAGGCGCGCGTGGCTCCGCCGGCGACGGACACAGAGCGCCGGAACTACCCCGAGTTGACGCCGGCCGAGATCGCGGAGCCAGTGTCGCTGTCGGTGACCGAGACGGAGGCGTCGGTGATCGTCGAGACGGACGCGCTGACGATCACCGTCGGGCGCGATCCGTGGGATTTCGAGGTAGCGCGTGCCGACGGGACGGCGCTGTTCGAGGAGGAACGGAGTCTGTACGACGTGCGCGGTGACACGCGCGTTCCGCCGTTGGGGTTCCAGACGGAGGAGATCAACGACGGTCCCCACCGCGTCGACCGGACGGGCACCGTCTTCAGACTCGATCCCTCGGAGCGAATCTACGGGCTCGGCGAACAGTTCACGGAGTTCGACCGCCGAGGACGCGAGTTCGACCTCTGGCACGTCGAACCGCTCGGCACCGAGACGGAGCGCGCGTACAAGAACATCCCCTTTCACCTCTCGACGAGCGGCTACGGGATGTTGGTCGACACGACGAGTCGCGTCCACTACGATCTGGGACACTCTGCGACGGCCAGCGCGTCGGTCGACGTTCGAGGCGACCGGTTCAGCTGCGTGTTCTTCTGTCAGGAGTCGTTTCGAGAGATCGTCGAGACGTACACCGGGCTCACGGGTCGCCCGGATCGGCCGCCGAAGTGGAGCTTCGGCACGTGGATGTCGCGGCTCGGCTACGAGTCACGAGCGGAGCTGGAACGGATCACCGACCGACTCCGCGCGGAGGAGATTCCGTCCGACGTTGTCCACCTCGACCCGTTCTGGATGCGCGAGAACCACGCGTGTGACCTGGAGTGGGACCGCGAGCAGTTCCCGAACCCCGAAGGGATGATCGACGACCTCCACGAGAAGGGGTTCCGGCTGTCGCTGTGGGAACACCCGCACGTCCCTGTCGGCACTGACGCGTTCGAGACCGGTGTCCGGGAGGGGTACTTCGTCGACACCCCACAGGGGAAACCGTACGTGATGGACCGCACCTGTCAGGGGTCGTACCGCGGCGCTATCGTCGACTTCACTGATCCCGACGCCGTCGCGTGGTGGCAGGGGAAACACCACGACCTGCTGGAGATGGGCGTCGACGTGTTCAAGACGGACTACGGGGAGTACCTGCCGGAGGACGCGGTGTTGTCGAACGGTCGCGGCGGAGCCGCGATGCACAACCTCTACCCGTACCTCTACAATCAGGCGGTCTACGAGGCGACACGCGACGCGAACGGCGAGGACGGGTTCGTCTGGGCGCGGTCCGCGTGGGTCGGCAGCGGGAAGTTCCCCGTCCACTGGGGTGGAGACCCCCACCCGTCGCGCAGCGGGATGGCCGCCGCACTGCGCGGCGGGCTGTCGGCGTCGTTGTCCGGCATCGCCTTCTGGAGCCACGACATCGGCGGGTTCCGCGGGACACCCTCCGCGGAGCTGTACGTCCGGTGGGCGCAGTTCGGCCTGCTGTCGAGTCACGCGCGGTGTCACGGCACCACTCCCAGAGAGCCGTGGGCGTTCGGCGAGCGCGCGACGGAACTGTTCCGCGAGTACGCACAGCTCCGCTACCGACTGCTGCCGTACATCTACACGTACGCCGAGGTGGCGGCACGCACTGGGCTCCCGGTCGCACGCCCCTTCGTGTTGGAGTACCCGGACGATCCGACCGCACAGCGGATGTACACGGAGTACCTCCTCGGCGAGGACCTGCTCGTGGCTCCGGTGTTCTCCGAGACGGGGAGTCGGTCTGTCTACCTCCCCGCGGGCACGTGGCACGACTACTGGACCGGCGAGGCGTACGAGGGCGGCCAGACAGTGGACCTGTCCGTCGAGTTGGCCGATCTGCCGCTGTTCCAGCGGGCCGGCAGTGTCGTCCCGCGTCGAGAAGCCACCCAGTCCGTCCAGCCCGGCACGCCCTCGTGGCTCGAACTGGTGACCGTGCTCGACGAGAACGGAGCCGCGACTGGCCGGTTCTACGACGAAGACCGTGACCAGCTGGTGTCCGTCTCTGTCGCCGTCGACGACGAGACGCTGACTGTGACGACTGACGACGAGGTGGAGGGTGCGACACCAGACGGGACCACGGGTGCGACGCCAGACGGGACCGCGGGTGCGACACCAGACGGGACCGCGGGTGAGACACCTGACACCGGAGACGACGCGACAGCAGCGGTCGCGGTCTCCGCAGCGACCGTCGAAGTCGTCGTCGACGATGTCGACCCGGCGCAGGTCGTCGTCGACGGCACGGCACTGTCCGAGGTGGGTTCGAACCCAGACAGCGGCGAGTGGACCGCGACGGACGACGGTGTCACTGCCGTGGTCGATGGATGTAGCTCTGGGACGGCCGTGGATAGCTCCGGAGAGGAGGATGCCGCAGGGACGGACGCCGACGCGGACGAGTGAGACGGGAATCCGAATCGGGGCCGAGCCGACACTGCGGAGAATTAATTCCGGGCTGAGCCGACACCGCGGGTCGTCACGTCGGCAGCGCAACCGACGCCGTTCACTCGCGGATTGCAGGTGGATTTATATAGCGAGATAGACAACCCCGAGGCAACGGTTCACAGTGATACCATGGGTCGCTTACAGCTACACAACCTGACGAAAGTGTTCTCGTCGGGTGACAACAGGATCGTCGCCGTCGACGACCTCGACGTGACAGTCGAGGACGGCGAGTTTCTCGTGCTCGTCGGCCCGTCCGGGTGTGGGAAGTCGACGACACTGCGGTGTATCGCGGGGTTAGAGCGCGTGTCGACCGGCCAGATCACACTCGACGGCCGCGACATCACGGACAAGAAGCCGAAAGAGCGGGATATGGCGATGGTGTTCCAGAACTACGCGCTGTACCCGCACATGACGGTCCGGGAGAACATCGGCTACGGGCTGAAGATCACGAGCGACCTGTCGAGCGACGAGATCGGCAGTCGTGTCGAGGATACCGCGCGGCTGCTCGAAATCGAGGACCTGCTCGACAAGGAGCCGTCGGACCTCTCGGGCGGACAACAACAGCGCGTCGCGCTGGGACGAGCGATCATCAGAGAGCCCGAGGTGTTCCTGATGGACGAGCCGCTGTCGAACCTCGACGCCAAGCTCCGCACCACGATGCGGACGGAGATCCAGCAGCTCCAACAGGACATGGACATCACCACGATCTACGTCACCCACGACCAGACGGAGGCGATGACGATGGGTGACCGGATCGCCGTGCTCGACGGCGGTGAACTCCAGCAGATCGACGAGCCGCTGGACTGCTACCACCGGCCGAACAACCGCTTCGTCGCCGGCTTCATCGGCTCGCCGTCGATGAACTTCCTCTCTGTCCGACGCGACGGTGACCAGCTGACACACGACGCGTTCGAGTACACCCTCTCGGAGACGACGCTCGACGACCTCCGTGACACCGACGTGAACCTCACGCTCGGTATCCGCCCGGAGCACATCGAACTCGCCGGCGGCGACCACCGGAACGCGATTCCGACCACGATTGAAGTCGTTGAGCCGATGGGGGAGGTTACCTACGGCTACTTCGAAATCGGCGAGACCACGTACACGGTCAGTGTCGAGGGAGAACGCCGACTGGAGGCCGGACAGGACGTTCACGTGGTCTTCCCCGAGCGGAAGATCCACCTGTTCGACGGCGACACCGGCGACGCTGTGAAGAACAGCGAACTCGACGAGCCTGCCGAGACTGTTCGTGTCTGACGCGGTCGGGACGGTTCGCGTCCGAGACCGTCGGGACCGTGTGCGCCTGACACGCGA
This sequence comes from uncultured Halobacteria archaeon, assembly GCA_937142015.1. Taxonomy (GTDB): domain Archaea; phylum Halobacteriota; class Halobacteria; order Halobacteriales; family Haloferacaceae; genus JAHENP01. The sequence goes on along the minus strand of CAKZQY010000348.1, from coordinate 5,115 downwards.
GACTGTTCGCCTCTGCTGTCGCCGTGTCCGTTCGGCTCTCACGAACAACTAAGTGACCGCCAGACGTAGCGGGCGTATGCACGACGCGGAATCGGGGCCACCACGACGGGTACAGGCGGTCGACACGTCGTGTGCCATCGTCGAGGCGCTCAGAGAACTCGACGGCGCGGGGGTCTCGGAGCTCGCACAGCGACTCGACCTGTCGAAGGCGACCGTCCACAGTCACCTCCAGACACTCGCGGCCAACGAGTTCGTCGTCCAGCAGGGGGACAGCTACGCGGTGAGTCTCAAGTTCGTCGACCTCGGCGAGTACGCGAAGAACCAGGTGAGCATCTACGACATCGCCGTCGAGGAGGTGGAACGACTCGCCGAGGAGACGGGTGAGGTCGTCCAGTTCATGATCGAAGAGCACGGTCAGGGCGTCTACCTCCACAAGGCGACGGGAGAGAACGCGATCCAGACCGCCTCCTACACCGGAGACCGGAAGCTGCTCCACTGTACTGCGCTCGGGAAGGCGATTCTCTCGCGGCTCTCGGACGAGGAAGTCGACGCTGTCGTCGACCGGCACGGACTCCCAGCCCGCACGGAGAACACCATCACGGACAGAGACCGACTCCACGAGGAGTTAGCGACGATCCGCGAGGAGAACGTCGCCTTCGACGACGAGGAGATTCTCGACGGACTGCGGTGTGTGGCTGCCCCCGTCGAACACCCCGGCGGCGACGTGGTGGGGGCGATCAGTATCTCTGGCCCGACGAGTCGGTTCAAAGGGGACCGCTTCGACGAGGAACTCCCCGAGGTCGTCCAAGGCGCTGCGAACGTCATCGAAGTGAACGCCACGCAGGTGTGACTGTTCGTGTCTGCCGAACGAAACGCCGCTGGCTCTGACGCGTCCGAGCGAGACTGCTCCCGCTAGATTCCGTGCTGGCCGCCGTCTTCGGACACTCACACGTCTCGAACGCTCGACTCACGCGTCTACGTCTGTTCGTGAGAGACGAACGCTGCCGTTCGGGGGCGACAGTGAACGGCCCCGAACGACCGCCAGTGTTGCCGGAATCTGGGATCGTGTGCCGACACGGCCGTACCAGTAGCGTGAGAGGGCGTTTGTGAGAGACGAACGAAGCTGTGTGGACAGTTCACACGGCACAGTGTTCTCCGTCCGTCTCGTGGTCGGACCAGCGTCAGTGGGAGACACGACCCTCCGGAAGTCGACTGTCCGCGTGACAGACGTACGGTCATCGGAGAGTCAACTGTCTGCGTGACAGACGTACGAGCGTCACACCAGCCGGAGCGTCGGGTTGGCTCGAAAGAGTCGCTGGGTTGGCTCGAAAGAGTTGCTGGGCTGGCCCGAAAGAGTCGTCCAGCTCAACCGCAGAGCTTCGTCGGGGTCGGTCGGAAAGGCAAGATTAAGGTAGCTCGGCTATCCCGTTGCACGTATGGAGACCGAAGAGAAGCCCGTCGGCCGTGCTCGCTTCGAGGTAGAGAACGTCGGTGGGATCGACGAGACGGGAGTCACGCTCGACAGGGGAGTGACAGTTCTCGTCGGACGGAACGCGACAAACCGGACGTCGTTTCTGGAGTCGATCGCGGCGGCGATGGGGAGCGAGCGAGCGACGCTGAAGGGTGACGCCGACCGCGGACGGGTCACGCTGGATCTGGGTGGAACGACGTACGAACGGACACTCACACAGACGCCAGAGGGTGTTCGCTTCTCCGGCGAGGGGTACTTGGACGATCCGAGTGTCGCGGATCTGTTCGCCTTCTTAGACGCCGACAACGAGGTTCGTCGGTCGGTCGAACGCGGTGGTGACCTCCGCGAGTTGGTGATGCGGCCGGTGGACGTGAGCGCCATCGAGTCGGCGATCAGTCGGCTGGAGTCGGAGAAGTCGGAGATCAACGACGAACTGGCGACGATCGAGAGCCGGAAGCGCGACCTCCCCGAGTTGGAACGAGAGTGTGAACGCCTCCGGGAGCGGATCGACGAGAAGCGGTCGGAGCTCGCCGAGTTGGAGTCCGTCATCGACGAGGAGAGCGCCGATCTCGAACGCAACGAGGCGAAACAGGAGGAGTTAGAGTCGAAGCTCGGCGACCTCCGAGAGACGCGGACTCGTCTCCAGTCGATCCGGGACGAGATCGAGAGTCAGCGTGAGAGCATCTCGGCGCTCGAACGCGACCAGTCGGAGCTGGAGACGGAGCTCGACGAACTCCCGGAGGCTCCCGGTGACGAGGGGACGGCCGAGCGTATCGAACGTCTCCGCGAGCGACGACAGCGACTCAACGAGGAGATGTCAGAACTCCAGAGCGTCGTCCAGTACAACGAGCAGCGACTCGCCGACGGCGACGGCCGCGTGGTTACGGAACTCGACGCGACAGATGGCGCGGTCACCGACCAGCTACTCGAAGACACGGCGGAGACGGTCACCTGTTGGACGTGTGGGTCGACAGTCGAGCGCGAGCAGATCGAGAGCACCGTCGACCGACTGGACGAGCTCAGACGGCAGAAGGCGACGGAGCTGGGCGACGTGAAGTCGGAGTTGGACGAGCTCCAGCGCCGCCGTCGAGAGGCACGGGAAAAGCGGGAGCGGCGCAGCGAGATCCAGCGAGAACTCGACGAGATCGACGCGGAGATCCAGCGTCGCCGCGAGCGGATCGAGACGCTCGAAGACGACCGGGAGGCCGCCACCGCCGAGGTAGAGCGGCTGGAGACGGACGTGTCTCGGCTGGAGTCGGAGGACTTCGACGAGATTCTCGCCTTACACGAGGACGCCAACGAGTTGGAGTTCGAGATCGACCGGCTGGAGTCGGAGCTCGACGACGTCACCGACGAAATCGAGGAGATCGAGGCGCTGCTCGACCGTGCGGAGGAGTTGCGCTCGCGCCGAGAGGAGTTGGTCGAAGAGCTGACCCGCCAGCGGACGCGCATCGACCGGACGGAGGCGGACGCGGTCGAGGCGTTCAACGAACACATGGACGCCGTCCTCGACGTGCTGGCGTACGACAACCTCGAACGAATCTGGATCGAACGCATCGCCGAAGACGACGACTCCGTCGACGGGGCGACGACGTTCGAACTCCACGTCGTCCGCACGACGGAGAACGGCACCGCTTACGAGGACACCCTCACACACCTCTCGGAGAGCGAACGCGAGGTAACTGGACTGGTGTTCGCGCTCGCTGGCTACCTCGTCCACGACCTCCACGAGTCCGTCCCGTTCGTGTTGCTGGACTCCCTGGAGGCCATCGACTCCGACCGAATCGCACGCCTCGTCGACTACTTCGCCGACTACGCGGACTACCTCGTCGTCGCGCTCCTCCCGGAAGACGCACAGGCGCTGTCCGACGAGTACGACCGCGTCTCCAGCATCTGACACCACTGGTACAGCCAACTGACTCCGACACGATTCACACCGAGTACGATGACAGACACAGACGACGGAAGTACGATGACAGACACAGACGACGGAAGTACGACGACAGACACAGACGACGGAAACACGACCGGCCGAGAGACGAGCGAGCGAGATACGGACGACCGAGACACAGGTGACAGGGCTGCCGACGACAGGGACACGACCGACAGACCGTCGAGCAAGGTCGCACGGCAGATCGAGGCGTACGGACTGACCGGCCTAGGCGCAGAGATGGAAGCTCGGTGGACCAGCGACGGCGACGACAGGATGAGTCTCCGCGACCTCGCGGACTACTTCAACCGGCAACTCCTCGAAGCGGCGCTGGACGACGCCGACGGAGGCTCGCTGGAGGGCGGTGGCCGCGGTGCGCTCGAAGCCGACGTCGACACGATCTACGAGCGGCTGACAGACGACGACGTCACCGGCGGCGTCCGCGCGGAGACGCGGACACGACTGGAGCGCACCGGAGTCGACGTCGACGAGCTGGAAGACGCGTTCGTCACCTACCAGACGGTCCACAGCTACCTCACCGACTACCGAGAGGCGGAGTACGAGCGGCTCTCCGACGAAGAGAAGATCGAGAAAGACGTCGAGAGCATCCAGCGACTGACGAGTCGGACGCTGTCCGTCACGGAGGACCGCGTGGCGTCGCTGCGTGACACCGACCGGATCGACGCCGGCGAGTTCGAGGTGCTGCTCAACCTCCAGGTTCTCTGCCGCGAGTGTGGTCGCCAGTACCCCGCCGACGAGTTCCTGCGACAGGGTGGCTGTGACTGTGAGGGTGCCGGCTGATTCCGTCGTGAGCCTCCGACTCGACTCGACTCGAACGGCTGCTGCCGTCGTGAGCCCCCGACTCGACTCGAACGGCTGCCGCCGTCGTGAGCCCCCGACTCGACTCGAACGGCTGCCGCCGTCGTGAGCCCCCGACTCGACTCGAACTGGTGACCACGGTGCCGACGAGAGCGTGACACCCTCCGACTGCGACCGTCGTCGAACCTGTCAGTTCTACAGATATGACACACGCTCGATAGAAACGACAGTCGGGAGTATCACAGACAGAACACGAACGGGTAGACGAGCGCGACGCGGTCACCGTCGGAGAGCTCGGTGTCGAACCCGTCCAGCAGTTCGTTGAACCGGCCGTTGATCATGACACGCGCGAACGCACGAGTCCGGTCACCGGGCGGATTCTTCTGCCACGTGCCCGGCAGCTCCTCGGGCTCCGGTGCCCACCCAGACGCGGTCTCCTCGGCTTCCGTCTCGGCGAGGACGAGGTCTGCAACGTCGTACGCTGCGAAGAACGCGTCGAGGAACGCTCGGAGCGTCCGACCCGCGAAGGTGAATTCGAGTTCGTGGGTGCCGACGGCGTCCCTGATGTGCCCGGTGCACCGAACCGTGACTGTCGTCTCGCTCGTCGTGGCTCCCGGTGTCTGGGTCGAAGCGCTGTTCTCTGGTTGCTCCGACGAATCGGCGTCGTCTGTCGTCTGCGACATGTGCGTCTCTCTGGCTGCTGCCGAGGTGAACGCTCCACCCGCGACCCACTCGCTGGGAGCGTCTCCGAACACGTTCGGGCGACAGCGAAGCGACACAGACGGGTTCTAGCGACTCGTCGGACACCTACGGTTCATACGGTCGTGCGTAGATCGTTCCCACCGACGACTGATAGGGTCGTGCGTGGGATTTTCGGTTGGGTGCGGAGTACTGG
>CAKZQY010000347.1 GCA_937142015.1 uncultured Halobacteria archaeon | reverse complement strand
CCCAGACGACGACAGCGACCCAGACGACGACAGTGACCCAGACGCCGACAGCGGTCCAGACGACGACAGCGGTCCAGACGCCGACAGCAACCTAGACGGCGGGGTTGAGACATCAGATGTCGCGTACGACTGGCGCGACGTAGCGCGACCGATGCCGTACGGGATTGAGGACGGACCAGACGGACCGGAGGGAGAGACGTTCGAGTGGGCGCTGGCGACAGATGACTGCGGGAACTGCACGTTCTACGAGGAGGACGACGACGGCACTGGTGCGTGTACCGTCCACGACAGTCGCCCGCTCGTCTGTCGGACCTACCCGTTCAGCGTCGCCTTGGGCGGCACCAGTCAGCCGATGGGTGAGGCGGTCGACGAGTCCGGTGTCGTCCGCGCCCACGAGTGTGAGGGACTCGGCCGCGACATCTCCCGAGCCGACGCCCGAGAGCTGGCTGTCGCGCTGAAACGACGCGCGGTCCGCGAACTGGCGGAGGCGATCGCCGTCCGCGACGGCTACGAGCCGACCGACGCCGACGGCGTCGTCGTCCACGACTCCGAGGGTGCGAAGCGACCAGACGGTGAACTGCTCGACAGTGACGGCTGACCACGAGCAGAGCGTCACGACAGCCGCTCGAAAATCGAGACTGATAGTATCGGAGTGAGCTTTATTTACCCGGAGTTTGCTACTTGCTCACATGGCAACGACTGCCAAGAACGGTCCCACGGTCGACCCAGCCGTCGCGGAGGCGGTGGAGTCGGCCGTCGCGTCGACGGTCGGTGGCACGGTCACCACGGTGGAGTGGTGGGCCCACCGCCTGCTCGGGACGGACGGACGCTCCGTCGCCGTCTACCGAGCGGCGGTCGGTACTGCGTCGACGGAGGCGTACTACGTCCTCGTGGGCGAGCACGACACCGCGGTGTACTCGGCCGACGAGTACGACTCCGTGGTGAATCTCGTGTCCGCCTACCGTGCCGACACCGAGGGGCTCGGGGAGTGAGACTGATGCTCCGCATTCGCCACCGTCCCGCGCCGCCGGAACGACCCGCCGGGGAGACGACGCTCTCGGTGGCCGAACACCCGGCACGGGAAGTGACGCCGCGACGCTCCGACGAGGACCGCGTCGAACGCAGTCGCTGACACTGTCGGTCACGAGTGGTTCGACGAGTGGCGACTCCGGATCGTCACTCGATGTCCGCGGGCGTCGTCACTCGATATCCGCAGGCGAGTCGTACACTGCGACAACGTCGTCGACGAACTCTTCGACCGCGAGCGACGGCTCACAGCTGTCGGTCGGTCCGACCGGCTCGAACTCACAGAACACGAGTGAGTGCGACACGGACGCGCGGGTGATCTGCCAGTAGTACGGGCCGCTGTCGTCCCATGTCGGGTCGACTTCGACCACGTCACCGATCTCGAACGGTGCCGACCGGTCGTACTCCCGGCCTGCTATCTCCCCTTGCTCGCCGGCGACGTCCGGCAGCGGGTCGTCGAGGCTGTCTGCGAGCACGAACCAGTCGTCGAGGAGTCGGTCCTGTCGCACCATCTCGTACTCCTCGCCGTCGAGAACGGCACTGTAGGTGGGGCGCGGCAGAACCGGCGAGCTGTCCAGCCACGGTGTGAGCCACGCGTAGGAGCGGTCGCGGATGCGACAGCGCCCCTCGGTCGTGTCGAACTCGTCGCCGATCTCGAAGAGGAACGGCTCGGCGTGCTCCGGCGGGTCGTCGACTCGGTCGCCCTGCTCGATTGCGCCCGGCAGCTCCGACCAGCCGGTGAACTCCGATCTGGCGTGGTACTGGACGAACGGCTTCGGCAGGTGGTCGTTCGGCGTGCCGTGTTCCTCACACAGCCGTGACAGCGCCTCCCGCTCGGAGAGGCGGTCCTCGCGGTCCTCGACTGCCGCGCCGAAATCCTCGATTGTCCGCGGGGAGGAGGGCAACTCCTCGGCGGGCGGCTCCTCCCACTCGGAGATCGGCGAGTGGAAGGCGAACTCCGAGACGTACAGACAGTAGTACTCCCGGCCGTCGATCTCGTGGAGCCTGACGGCGTCGACACAGCCGCGCTCGACCAGCGTCCCGAGGATCGAGCGCTTGAAGTTGTACAACGCTCGCTTCCGCAGACTGTGGTGGTGGGCCTGCGTCTTCCAGCCGGTGTCGTACGCGTCGCTCGCGGACGCTGCGTACCGCTTCGCCTCCACGTTCACCTGATAGAGGGCCTCGAGCTGGTCGTGGGTGCAACTCGAACAGTGGGCTGTCTCTGTGTCGCTCATTCGTTCCGGTACCGTATCTGAGTATCTAGTGCGATTTGAATTTGTCGAATGTGGTGACCAGCGACGGGTCGCTGGGAGTTGGCGGACGGAGTGACACGTAGCGAGCGGAAGCCCACCCCCTTCAGGGGTGGGTGTAAGCGACAACATAGCCCGACAGTCCACGTGCTACGACTCGTCTGGATGTTCTACCGCTCTCAGCCCTGCTTCGATAATCTCCCG
>CAKZQY010000346.1 GCA_937142015.1 uncultured Halobacteria archaeon | reverse complement strand
AGTGTTTCAAAGTCTGAAAGTGACAGCGAAGTATGGGTCGCAAGTGTAGATCAGAATATCGGTGTCTTTTCTGGTTTGAAGTATATAAAGAATAGATTTGAAAATATTGAAGAAGAACACATAGGGTCCGAAATATCTAATAAAGAGCTCGAAAATATTGAATCGAAAATTTCTGAGAGTATTGAATCTAAATCATACAACATTGAAAATAAAGACGTTGAGTTACTAAAGTCAAAAGAAAGTCTCAATCTTGGCCAGACCTACGACATCCAGACGAAGAAGATCCAGCAGCCAACGACACTCAAGGGGAAGACAGAACTCGAGCCAGACGGGTCGAATCTCGCGCTCGTCATCAGGAACATCGTCGAAGACGAAGAGCAGAAGGAGAAGTTCGTCACACTCGTCTCGGACGTGCTCCCGTTCGTCTCGGACTCGGACGTAGAGACGATGCCAGACCAGTCACTGTTCTTGAAAATTCTCGAAGAGTTCGAGCCGGGCGAGGATCAGTACATCCCCGCGAGCATGCTGTCGGACGGGACACTTCGGGTGCTCGCCACCATCGTGCTGCTGTACTTCAGCGACGAAGAGACGATCTTCATCGAAGAGCCGGGGCGGAACGTCCACCCGTCACTGATCGCCAACCTGATGGCGAAGATTCGGGACGTGACAGAGAACACGGACAAACAGGTCTTCATCACCACACACAACGTCGAGGTGGTGCGGAACGCACCACTAGAGAGCATCCGTCTCGTCTCGCGCGGTGACGACGGGTTCACGCAGGTGGAACAGCCTGCAGAGAGCGAGCGCGTCCAGACGTTCCTCGAAAACGGAATGGGCATCGGCGAACTGTACACGGAGAACTTACTGGGGGAGTGAGCAGTGAACGACGTAATATTTCTCGTCGAAGGGAGTGACGACGAACGGTTCGTTAGAGACGTGCTGGAGCCGCGGATGGACGAGCGGTCAGAGGTCATCAAGTACTCACAGAAGCCGAACAGCGCAGTCGACGACATACTCGCCGCCGTTCACGAGGTGTACCGCGGACACTACTTCGTCACGGATCTCGACCGCGGGCAGCAAGGCTGTCACGACTGCGACGACAGAGAGGAGTACGAACGAGACCGCTACGATATCAAGAGCGCGTTCGACATCCTCGTGGCTGTCGATGCCGTCGAGGGGTGGTACCTCGCTGGTGTCTCCGACGAGATTGCAGAGGAGAAGTTGGTTCGCGTCCCGCCGACCACCACTCACGTCGACAAGTCGGAGTTCGACGACGTGTTCCGCGACTCCGAGTACATCTCGAAAGAGCGTCTCAAAATCGACATCACGGAGGAGTTCGACTACGACCTCGCGTGTGACCGAAGTGACTCGTTTCAGTACGTCTGTGACCTGATCGGCGTGTAGTGGGTCGTGGTCGGTAGTTCTCGCAGGCGTTCGAGGCGTCGAGAACGACAGTCACAGACGGGGCGTTCAGTTCCCGTCGTCCGCGGGAAACGACAGGGTGACACGCGTCCCGCGGGGGTCACGGTCGGCGATAGCGATGTCACCGCCGACGGCGTTCGCAGTCCACCGCGCCAGCCACAGTCCGAGACCACTGCCGTGATCGAGCGGCGTCTCGGAGCCCTCCATCAGCGAGCGGCGTTCCATCTCCGGAATGCCCGGCCCGTCGTCGCGGACGTGAATCTGGACCTGATCGGTCCACTCTTCGATGTCGATGCCGACAGTCGGTTCCTCGCCGTCGTGGTGTTCGATGGCGTTCTCCACGAGGTTCTCGATTGCGGTCTCGAAGTCGTTCTCGCGGCCGACCACCGCCGGAGCGGACTCGGGAGCGTCGACGGAGATGCGCGCGTTCGGGTACTCCTCCCGGAGGCTGCGCGCGACCCGGCGAGCCGGCCGCGACACGTCGATGGTGACGGGGTCGTCGCGGTGTTCCGGGATCTTGAGCATCGCACGCGCCTTCTCGCTGGTCTCTAACAGCTCCAGACTCGTCTCGCCGATGGTGCGAGCGGCCTCCTTCAGCGACTCGTCGTCGGCTGCCTCGCGGATGAGACGCGCTCGACCGACGATCACGTTCATGTCGTTGCTCAGGTTGTGCCGGAGCACGCGGTTGACCACCTCCAACCGTTGCTGGTAGCTGTCACGCTCCGTCACGTCCCACGCGACGATGGCGTAGCCACGCACCCGACCGCGCGGGTCGTCGAGCCCGGTCACACGCACGTCGTACACGTGCCGGCGGTTGTCACGCACCGCCGTCACCAACACCCCGTCGAGCGCCGTCGGGTCCGCGTCCGGGTACGGGAGGAGGTCGTCGACCGGCTCTCCGACCGTCGGTGACGGGTCGAACACCTCGCGTCCGATCTCGTTCGTCTTCACGACCGTGCCGTCCTCGTCGACGACGATCAACCCCCCGCCTGCCTCTTGGACAGCGCGCCGCTGTGCCGTCGGCCCACGGTCGAGGAAGTCCAGTTGGTACAGCGCCACACCCCAGACGACGCCGGTCACAACGAACGCGAACGGGGTGGTGTCGAGATTCGGAATCGGGCTCACCCCCATGAGGTACGTCAGGTTGGCGACGGAGGGCGGGATCGCACCGGCGACCAGCAGCGACGCCTGCGTGGTGAGCAGCGACGACTCGGAGAAGACCACCCGCCCGACGAGGAGCACACCGACGGCGATCAGCGCGTAGGAGTACGCCGAGTGGATGGCGTACCCCGGTCCGAGTGTCACGTCCGCGACCACCGTGTTCGGGACGATACCGCCGGGGAGCGCGAGCCCCGTGAGCCTGTACGCCTCCGGGTCGCCCCAGACGAGCTGGTGACTCCCGTTGGTGAGCGTGAGCACCGCGGCCAGAATCGGCTCGATTCCCAACAGCCACCACGGGCCGTCGAACAGCCGGTCGCCCGCGCCGACGTACTGAACCGCGAACACGAGCCACAGCGTGGGCACGACCGCCCCGACGGCGACCGCCGCTCGGAGCCACACCAACTGACTGCTCACGTCCGTGAATCCTAACTGCACGCCGTACAACCCCGCCCAGCCAGCCAACGCCACCATCAGCGCGAGAAACGTCTTCGTGTACGGCTCCGACCGGTTCCGGAGCGCGACGACCGAGAGCGAGCTGGAGACCACCACCGCGAACAACGCGAGCACCGTGTACGAGGTGAGTTCCCAGCTCATCTCTGATCGAAACTAACGGAGCCAGCACTTCGACTTTTCCCTTCAGTTCGTGTGCCTCCGGCGTTGTGGATTCTCTCGCCGAGCAGTGTGGCCACTCGACCCGGGCGAGCGGCCTCGCTCGTCCGCCTCGTGGTCGGACTCACGGCTCGGCGAGGGTTCTACTCGCACCCTCAAGAACGTGGCGCGACCGTGCTCGTCGCTCGACACGCTGTGGTCGCTCGACGCGCGGCGGTCGCCCGGCACGCTGCGGTCGCTCGACGCGCGGCGGTCGCCCGGCACGCTGTGGTCGCTCGGCGCGCCGGCACGTCACAGCTCTGTACCGGTCGCGTGCGTCAGTCACGACTCGCGGTGGCGTTCGAGACGGTCGCGGAGCCGTCGGGCCGCCTGCCCGGCCGCGTGGTGGAACTGTTCACCAGCGTCCTCGCCGGCGAAGATGATACCGCGTGAGGAGTTGACCAGTCCGACACCGTCTGCCAGTCCGTACTCGACGGCTGCCTCCGCGTCGCCACCCTGCGCGCCGACGCCGGGGACGAGAAACGGGAGTCGGGGTACCGCCTCGCGGAGTGTCTCCAGTTCGTCCGGGGCGGTCGCGCCGACGACCAGCCCGACGTTGTCGTTCTCGTTCCACAGCTGTGCGAGTGCGGCGACACGCTCGTACAGCGGCTCGCCGGACTCCAGTGTGAGGTCTTGGAGGTCGCTCCCGCCCGGGTTCGAGGTGCGACAGAGCACGAACACGCCTTTCTCCGACTGTGAGAGGAACGGGTCCAGCGAGTCGCGTCCCATGTACGGGTTCACTGTGATCGCGTCCGCCTCCGACAACAGCGTCGCGTACTGTCGCGCGGTGTTGCCGATGTCCCCTCGTTTCGCGTCGAGCACCACCGGCACGTCCTTCCCGTGCGCGTAGGCGATCGTCTCTCGGAGCGCCCGCCAGCCGTCGGCGTCCTCGTAGAAGGCGACGTTCGGCTTGTAACACGCCGCGTACTCGTGTGTCGCGTCGATAATCCGGCGATTGAACGCCCACCGCGGCAGGTCGTACTCGTCGAGGTGCGCCGGCAGCCTGTCGCGGTCGGCGTCGAGACCGACCGAGACGACCGTCCCCCGTCGTCGTATCCGCTCTCGCAGCCTGTCGAAGAAACTCGTCTCTGACACACTCGTCTCTCTCCGTCCGACGCGGATTGAGGCTGTCGTTCCTCGCTGTACTGTCGTGTGTGGTCTCGAATCGTCACTGGTCCTCATGATCGGTGTCGTTGTGGTCGGTGTCGTTGTGGCCGGTGTCACCACTCCGGAAGCGACCGTCGCTCCGCCGCCGTCGGTACAGGTCTGCTCCAGTCACCACAACGAGGAGGAGCAGCGCCCACCAGTACCAGCAGACACCGAAGTGGCCGAGGTTCACGCCGAACAGTGTACAGGCGTGCTTTGTCGACTGGCTCTGTACCTGGACAGTCACCGGTGCGCTCTGTCGAGCCGGCACAGCCGTTCCAGACTGTCCACCAGTGTCCGCGTCACCGCCAGAACCACGGAGCCCAGCGGTGATTTCGTGACTGCCAGCGTCGGCGAACTCGTGGACGAACGTGACCTCACGAGACTCCCCGGGCGCGAGTGTCACTGTTTTCGTGGCCACTGTCTCGCCGTCGACAGCCAGTGCCACTGTCTCTGTCGTCTCCTCGTTCTCGCCCTCCGAGTCGCTCACGACTGTTACTGTCACCTCGACTGCGCTCGACGCAGCGAAATTCGTCTCGTTGACAGCTGTCTCGCTGATCTGGACACTGCCAGACGCTGACGACTGGGTCGTGGGCGTCTCAATCGGGGTCGCGGGCGTTGCTGTTGGTGTTGTGGGCGTCTCAGTCGGGGTCGCGGG
>CAKZQY010000345.1 GCA_937142015.1 uncultured Halobacteria archaeon | reverse complement strand
CGACATGCTCAAGGAGTTCATCGCCCAGAAGGAGTGGGTGATCCCGCCGGAGCCGTCACTCGACATCGTGACGGACACCGTGGAGTTCGCGGTCGAGGAGACGCCGAAGCTGTACCCCATCTCCATCTCGGGGTACCACATCCGCGAGGCTGGCTCGACGGCGGTTCAGGAGCTCGCGTTCACGCTCGCAGACGGGTTCGCTTACGTGGAGGCCGCAACAGAGCGCGGGATGGACGTCGACGAGTTCGCGCCACAGCTCTCGTTCTTCTTCAACTCTCACAACTCCATCTTCGAGGAGGTGGCGAAGTTCCGCGCCGCTCGGCGGATCTACAGCCGCGTGATGGACGAGTGGTACGACGCAGAACAGCCGGCATCGAAGCGACTCAAGTTCCACACCCAGACCGCCGGCCAGTCGCTGACCGCCCAACAGCCGCTGAACAACATCGTCCGCGTGACGATTCAGGCGCTGGCAGGTGTCCTCGGCGGCACACAGAGTCTCCACACCAACTCCTTCGACGAGGCGCTGGCGCTGCCCAGCGAGGAGGCGGTACGCGTCGCGCTCCGCACCCAGCAGATCATCGCCGAGGAGTCCGGCGCGGCCGACTCCGTCGACCCGCTCGCCGGCTCGTTCATGGTAGAGAGTCTGACGGACGAAGTCGAAGAGAAGGCGATGGCGTACATCGAGGAGATCAGAGAGATGGGTGACGGCTCCATCCGCGACGGCGTCCTGCGGGGCATCGAACAGGGGTACTTCCACCGCGAGATCCAGGAGTCCAGCTACGAGTACCAGGAGCGTGTCGACGCCGGCGAGGAGGTCGTCGTCGGTGTCAACGAGTACGAAATCGACGAGGAGACCGAACCGGACATTCTGAAAGTCGACGAGGAAGTCCAAGACCGCCAGCTCGCTCGCCTCGCCGAGGTGAAGGAGGAACGTGACGACGAGGCTGTCGAGGACCGACTCGCCGCGCTCCACGAGGCGCTGGAGTCCGACGAGAACGTGATGCCGTACGTCGTGGACGCGGTGAAAGCCTACGCCACGATGGGCGAGATTATGGACGTGTTCGAGCGTGTCCACGGCTCGTACCGGGAGACGGTCGGACTGGCGTCGTGAGCGAATAATCCTATTCTAACTAGATAGCGAGGCGGATTCCCTGCCTCACCGTGGGCGGGGTTGAGTTATGAACACGAAAAGTCAAGCCTGGGCTGTCTCTCAGGGCCCAATTTTGGAGAATCCGTATTCCTGTGTACCACCAAGCTTATGCCACATCTAACCGCTAGTATACATCAGGAACCAGTGACATATGTCTCCTAGTAGATACACAACGGGACCTCCTGTCACGCTCGACAAGGACGACATGGAGGAATTGAAGGAGATCATCCTTGAATTCCTATCGAAATACGAGGCCCTATACGAAAAGCGGGTTCACAAGCTCATCTTCTATGGCGAGGTCTACACCGCTCAGGAGACCGGGCAGCGCCTGACCGATGCGACCTTCATGCCGTACGACTACGGGCCGTATTCGAAGGCTGTCTCAAAAGCTCTCGGTGAACTCGAAGATGAGGGTCGTGTTTCACAGCGGAGTAACGGTCAATATGCGACCGGATTGGACAGTGGTGAAGTTTCGCCCAAAAAGAAGTACCTGGTTGACCGGATTCACCAGATGACTAACCGGATGAGTACCGACGAGCTGGTTGAACGAGCTAAGGATACGTGGCTCTGGGATAACTTCGAGTACGCCGAAGAGATGGACTTTGCTACCTACATCGACCAGATCGTCCTCTCGCCCGGGGTTCGAAGGAGGATGGGTGAGCTTGAGCGTGATCCCGTTGACGATCCGGATTTGGAACGTCTTCTCTCTTCTTGACAGTGTATGTTTGATGTGCCGTGGGAGGTCCGATGGAACAAGAGCTTTGAGAAGACCGTTGACCGACTGAAATCGAGCGGGCGCTTCGACAACTACCGCGGGACGATAGAGGACATCATCGAAAATCCTGTTCGGGAAGGAAAGTACAAGGAGGGTAGCTTGAAAGGTCTCCGCACTACTCACGTTGAAGACGACATCGTCTGTTGGGAGGTCACCCCCGGCGTGAATAACCAGAGCCTTCAATATAAAGTAGAGGAAGTCTACTTTCACTTTATCGACGACCACGACGACATGGATACCGCTGCCTCACAGAAAAATCCCGCAGAGAAATCCCCCGAGTTCGAGGTTCGGCTTCCATATATGCAAGGATTTGTAATAGAAAGAAAGATCAACGACATCTATACTGCTGCTGAGAGGACTGATGGATTCATAGTGCATGAGTGCGATTGGGAAAACGAATTTGTGAGCGTGGCTGGAGTCATCCCGACCGATAACCGGGAGAAGTTGGAGGAGGTTCTTCCGGAGGCGGCAGAAACCGAGTATGACGATCCCTCTCTGTTCTAAATTCGAAAAGGCGTTCAATTTTTCAACCGACGACCGCAAACCTCGTCAACGCTCGCCTTACATCTAGCACTAAGAACCCTCTTGCAGTGCAATATATTAAATAAATATATGATAGATAATATTACAAACTTACCAAGTCTTTTATCTAACTTATGCTTTCAGGTAGTAGTGGGAACTAATTCTGCAGACCGAGACTGTGCTCCTGCTTCAAACTCGAACAATTCTCACAGCGCTTCTTTGTACGCTTCCAGCGTCTCCTCGATGTCCGTCTCCGTGTGCGCGTACGAGACGAACTGCGACTCGAACTGGTTCGCGGTGAGGAAGATCCCGCGGTCGCGCATCTCCTGCCAGAACACGCGCTCCCACCGTTCGGTCGCGGCGTCGCGCACGTCACCGCCAGTTTTCGGGCAGTGGTCGAACCGCGAGCAGGAGTCACGTTGGCGACAGCCGCCCGAACAGTGATCCTCGAAGGAGTCGGGCGCGTCGCGGGTGAAGATCGTCTTGAACATCGACGCCGTGCCGGCGACCGTGTACTCGGGTGCCTGATCCTCACAGATGTCCTCGATTCCGGAGCGGAGTCGCTCGCCGAGACTGTTCACGTGGTCGTACACGTCGTTCTCGGCCGCGAACCGCAGGTTCTCGTAGCCGGCAGCCATCGTCACCGGGTGCCCGGAGAAGGTGCCCGACTGGAACACGTCGCCAGCGGGCGTGAACTGCTCGACGTACTCCGCCTTCCCGCCGATTGCGCCGACCGGGAACCCCCCGCCGACGATCTTCCCGAACGTGGTCAGGTCTGGATCGATGTCGAACCGGCCCTGCGCACACTGGAGGCCGCCGACCCGGAACCCGGTGATCACCTCGTCTAACACGAACAGTGCGCCGTACTCGTCACACAGCTCCCGAATCGTGTCGTGGAAGCCGTCTTCGGGCATCACGATCCCCACGTTGCCGAGAATCGGCTCCGTCAACACGCCCGCGATCTCGTGACCGTGGTGGTCGAACACCTCTCGGAGCGTCTCCGCGTCGTTGAACGGCACCGGAATCGTGTGCTGGGCGAAGTCTTCGGGAATGCCCGGCGAGGAGGGACTGGGGTGACCCGGCTCTCCCTCCACGAGCGTCGACTCCTGTGCGCCGTGGTAGCCGCCCTGCATGACGACGATCTTGTCGCGGCCGG
>CAKZQY010000344.1 GCA_937142015.1 uncultured Halobacteria archaeon | reverse complement strand
CCTGCACCCAGACGATGCCGATGTGGATGGCGATCAGCGTCGTCACCACGAACGGGAGCAGGAACACGTGGAGGATGTACATTCGTATCAGCGTCGACTGGCTCAGCGAGAACCCGCCGAAGATGAGCTGTGCGACCCACTCGCCCGCGAGCGGGATCGAGAGGCTCATCTCGACGCCGATCTGGCCGGCCCAGAACGACAGCTGGTCCCACGGCAGCAGGTAGCCGGTGTACCCGAACACCATCGTCAGCGAGATCAACACGATCCCGAGCAGCCAGTTCAGCTCGCGCGGCTCCTTGTACGCCCCGGTGAAGTACACACGGAGCATGTGGAGGAACACTGCGGCGGTCATCACCTGTGCGGACCACCGGTGGATCGACCGCAGCATGTAGCCGAACTGCAGGTCGCGCATGATGAACGCGATCTGCTCGTAGGCGACCGCCCCCGTCGCCTCCGTCCCGGCGGCTGCCGACGGCGTGTAGTAGAACCCCAACAACGCCCCGGAGATGGCCGCGACGACGTACGCGAGCGTGCTGAAGAACCCGAGCGTGTACAGCGGGTACCAGTACCAGAACTTGTTGTCGAGATCGTACTGCTCCGTGTGGGACTTCGGCATCTGGAGGTTGACCCTGTAGTAGAGGGTCTCCAACAGCTCCAGGTAGTCGACGATCCGGAACCGCTTGTCTAGCCAGATCAACGCCGTGAGAAACGTCGTCTCGACGGGCGTCAGATCCTTCTTCTGTAACCACGCCTTGTGGTCGTGTTCGTCTTTCTTTTTCAGGCTCATTGTGTCACGTGTCTGTCACCGTTGCTTCACTACTTGTACGGGTACACCGCGCGTTTCACCTGTTCCCACGCGCCGTCACCGATGCTGGTACCGTCGACATCCTCCTCGCGGATGTACAGGTCCTCCCACTTGCGGCGTCGCTTCTTCACGATCACCACGTCCGGGAGGAACTCCTTGCGGTACAGCGCGAGAATGAACGCCAAATCGAGGAAGATGGCCGCCAGCAGTCCGCCGAGGAACATGTTCCCCGTGTCGGTCAGTCCCCAGCCGTTGACGAGACCGTACGTGAACATGAACACGAACACGATCTCGAAGACGGTGAGGAGCACGATCGTGATCGTAGCAGCGGTGCTCTCCCGTGCCGGCTCGTACCGGTGAATGTCGCCGTAGGTCGATCCTGTGGATGACATCTGTGACTACCTCCCCGTCCCCGTGTGGGGACTCTCGCCGTACTTCAACACGTAGAACGCGAACACGATAGTTGTCACGATCCCCAGAATGGTTGCGGCACCGACCCAGTGGGCTTGGATCGGCACGCCGAGGGAGTGGAGTTCCTTCTCGCCGCCACCGCCGCCGCTGCTCACGGACTTGGTCGGCACGTCGCCGCCGACACCGATGGCTCCGAGCATCCCCAGCGACTTGTGTGGCTGGCAGTAGTACTTGTAGATGCCGCCGGTGTCGAACGTGGCCTCGTAGGTGAACCCGCTCGCTTCGAGCGGCTCGTGTCCCGAGACGCCGGCACCGTCGGGCATCTCCTCGAAGAGAACGTTGTGACTCTGGTTGCCGACCCACTCGAAGATCACTTTCGTCCCCTCGTCGATCCAGATGTTCGTCGGCGCGAAGGCGACGCCGCCGCTGCCTGCGCCGACCGACACTGTCACCTCCTTCTTGCCACGGAGGTCCTTGTAGGACCCAACCTTGGCTCCCTCCGTGTAGCCGCCGAAGTCGGGCCGCGTCCCGCCGCCGCCCCCGCCGTCCTCCGCAGCGGCGGCGGTCCCGGCGGCGGATGCGCCGACACCCAACGCGGCGGTCGTTCCACCGGCGGACCTGACGAATTCCCGCCTCTTCATGTGTACTCGATTCTCGGGTGGGGGTGAGGTTAAACCCTCCGACCTCTGTACGGTGGGTTCTCTCGGCGAGCCGGTGTGTCTCTTCCCGAACTGGTGTGACTACCGAACTCCGAGGACGCTCCCGCACCCTCTGCACCGCCACACGTCCCGCTTCCCTGTGCCGATCTGAATCTCCGGCTTCTCGCCGTCCTCGACGAGGGTCACCTCGTCGGCTGTCTCGTGGTCGAGTTCGTCTGCGTGCTCGTACGCTCGGTCGCAGTTCTCACAGTGAACCATAGTAACCCACGACCCGCACCGAACATGACTTTTTGGGCACCGTGTACACGTCACACGGCAGCGAGAACGGTGTGGTGGGTCGGTCGCTCGACTCTCCGAGGATGTCGAAGCGAGGTCGTCGCGTCAACCGGGTCACAGTGTCCCATTGCCGTCAGTCGTCTCCCCGCTGCCGTCAGTTGTCGTCCCGTCGCCGTCGGTCGTCTCCCCGTTGCCGTCAGTCGTCTTCCTGTCGGGGAGCCCGTCCTCGTCCAGCGTCGTCTCCACAACGTCCTCGAACGGGAGAAAGTCCGGGCGATCCTCGGCAGAGATTGCAGCGTCCTCGTCGGCGATGCCGGCCGCACGCAGCCGGTCGCGGTACTCCTCCGCGCGGAAGCGGTCCGACAGCCGGGCGTTGGCGACGACGAAGAACAACAAGAAGCCGACGGCGAGGAAGAAGACCGCCAGAATCGGGATCAGGAGGTTCGGCTGCGTCTCGGGTGAGGGGATCACGCCGGTGAACAGCCAGATACCGAGAATACCGAGTCCCGCGACGATCTGTGTCGCGGCGATGATTTGGAGGAGGTTGTTGCCGAACTGGCCGGTGCCGGCCTCCACCTCCGCTGGCGACGGGAGTTCGTACGCCTCCGGCGGCTCCTCGATCTCGTAGGAGTCCATCGAACACAGCGCGATGGTTGGCTTCACGTCTCTGAGCACTGTCCCCTCCCCCTCCACGCTGCCGTCCGGGTAGACGATTGCCCACCCCTCGTCGGAGTAGGCGACGACTCGATCCGGCTCGTCGGCGCGTTCGAGCACCGCGAACACCTCTCTGCGGGCGATTCGGTTCCGGAGGTCCTTCTCGACGCGGTCTAACAGCTCCTCGCCCGTGATCCACGTCTCCGGATCAAACGCGACATCCCACTCCTCGGCTGTCATGTCTGCCATGTCCGAGGGTGTGAAGTTGTCGAAGTCGTACTTTTCTTCTACTTGTCTACGCAACGTCTGTACGTCTTCGGCCTCAGTGTCGTCTGGTGGGTCGTCTGGAGCGTGCGCTTCATTCGAGGACTCGCTCATTACTGCCTTCTTTGTGTGGCACACTCCTTAGCGTGACGGTTGAACGCGGATGCACAGAAGTCTCGCTCAAAATCTCTCACCACCATCAGTTGAGCGCACAAGCCTTGAGAGGTGTGTTTTCTTTTTTTAGAGCGTGACGAACTCACCTCACAGAAAGAGGCCACCCCGACCGCAGAGATTGGTCCACATATAGCCCACGTTACTTAATTCTTTCCTCTCAATTCGATCGCCCGATTGGCATAGTATTACTGGCTACTTCCACTACTACAATCACCTCCGAAGTCATCAAGAGCTTGACAATCAACCACCCGCCGAAGCTCTATGAATTGGACTCAACAATTTGGGAGTGCAGTTTCACAGTTCTATCATATAGAACATAATATTTTTATATATAGTTTATTATAGTCTATAATAATATAATTA
>CAKZQY010000343.1 GCA_937142015.1 uncultured Halobacteria archaeon | reverse complement strand
CGTGGCGGTGTTCGAGCGGAAGACAGACACACCTCGTTTCCCGAGTTCACGAGAGCGCCGTGGCGGTGTTCGAGCGGAAGACAGACACACCTCGTTTCCCGAGTTCACGAGAGTCCCGTGGCGGTGTTCGAGCAGAAGACAGACACACCTCGTTTCCTGAGAGTCGTCTGTCACAGCGGGACCAGACCGAACAGCGGAACTGGGTCGAGGCGTCTCTCAGACACTGTCGGTCACAGTTCGTGAACGTACCAGTGTCGAAACCGGGGCTCCAACGCGTCTCACGTCGAATCT
The DNA here is from genome assembly GCA_937142015.1 of uncultured Halobacteria archaeon. Taxonomy (GTDB): domain Archaea; phylum Halobacteriota; class Halobacteria; order Halobacteriales; family Haloferacaceae; genus JAHENP01. Next base: position 8,520 of record CAKZQY010000343.1, on the reverse strand, counting down.
GTCGACTGGCGATCGGTCCCCTCGTGACTGACAGTACGAGCAGGGTGACGGAGATCGAGCCGAGGTGTAGTGAAGCCCGGCGGAGACCGATGTCGGCAAGAGACACACACCTCGTTTCCTGAGTCCACGGGAACACGGGGGTCGAGAGAGTATCAACACCAAGACACCCGCCTCGTCCACGGCGGGACGAAGCAGGCTCCACAACGCGTTCTCACGGGCTGTGTCCCGTCACAACTCGGTTTGAGTCTCCTCACACCGTACTCGGTCTCCCCGCACCGTACTCCCGCACATACACCTCGCACCGTGCTGCTGTGCACACACACACCTCGTTTCCTGAGAGTAGCCGGAAGAGGGAGTGCCGAAGCAGCTTCTCGAACACTACTATATAAATGTTTGCATCTACTACTACGCTTTTCTCCCAGTGCGGTTACTGTTTCTACGGTATGTACTTATATCTTTCCATGTTATATACCCTCCACCTCGCTCTTCTCTCCCCCACCCCTCCGTGTTCTGTGACTCTCAGGAAACAAGGTGTGTGTGTGTCCGAGCTCTCTTTATAAGTCATCGGTCTCTCGGGAAACCGATGAAGCTCAGGAAGGCAGGGGTATTATAACCCCTCGTGTGGTACCTGATCACGTGAGCCTCGAACCGTTCTCTCGTGACGACCCGATCTTCAGAGACGAGGACGTGCTCCGCGACAGCCACCAGCCCGAGACACTCAGAGAACGAGACAGAGAGCTCGAGGAGTACCAGTCCGCACTCAAGCCGGTGATCAAAGGTGCGAGACCGAGGAACATCTTCATTTACGGGCAGACTGGTGTCGGAAAGACGATAGCCACGACGATGATCATGGAGCGGCTACAGATCGACCAGCGGGAGTACGACGGACTCGACGTCGAGGTCGTTCAGGTCGTCTGCAAGAACCTGAAGAACTCCTACCAGGCTGCTGTAAAACTCGTCAACCAGTTCAGGGACTCCGAGAACAAGATTCCGATGACGGGGTACCCACCCGACAGCGTCTACGGGTTCTTGTGGGAACACCTTCGAGAAGTAGACGCCACACACGTCTTGTTCGTCCTCGACGAGGTGGACTCGATTGGAAGCGACGATCAGATACTGTACCAACTGCCGCGGGCGAACGACAACGGCAACGTTCCGGTCGACGAGACGAAGGTCGGCGTCGTCGGGATCTCGAACAAGTTCACCTTCAGAGACAACCTCTCTGCACGGGTGAAGGACAGCCTGTGCGACGAGGAGATTCACTTCCCCCCGTACAACGCCGATCAGTTGCGGAACATTCTCTCCCAGCGAGCAGAGAGAGCGTTCCTCGACGGAGTCCTGTCGGAGGACGTCGTACCACTCGCGGCAGCGATGGCAGGACAGGAGTCTGGCAGCGCTCGCCAAGGTCTCAAGCTGCTGTACAAGGCTGGCGATCTCGCGCGAAAGAACGACGACCAACGGGTCACGGAGGAACACGTCCGCGAGGCTGAACCGAAGGTGAAAGAGTCACAGGTCAGAAACGAGTTGGAGAGCATCCCGACGCAGAGCCACCTGACGCTGTACTCGCTGCTGTTGCTGGAGAGGCAGGACCAACTCCCGGCGAAGAGCAGTGAAATCTACGACGTGTACGAGATTATCGCGGAGCGAGCCGATGCGAGCGTGAAAACCGCCCGGACGATCCGCGACCGTCTGTCGCAGCTGAAACTGAAGGGATTCCTCGACACTGAGGAGTACAACGAGGGCTCACAGGGAGGGAGCTACTACCTGTACGAGTTCGGCGACATCCGACCGGACGTTGTCGAAGAAGTGTTGCAGAGTGTCGACCGTCTGGAGGAACTGTTTCACGCGGACGACACGCCCTGACTACTGGTGTCTGTGTGGCGGTATCCGCTGTCGACGACTGTCCGGGTGCCCTCCAGCGGTGCTGTCGACAGTGTTCGTCGCTGATCTCGACCAGTGCTTGCTGTCGACGATGTCTATCGGTGGTGTCGACCAATGATGGCTATCAATGATGTTTGTCAGTGATGTTTGTCAATGATGTCCACTAGCGTTGGATGTCGATGATCAGCTGTGTGGGATGTCGGTGCCACTGTGTGGGCTCTCAGTGATCCCGACCAGCGCCGACCACCCGTGTTTGGCGTCAATCGTGTTCACTAATGCCAGCCATCAAACCTGAACAGCAACTCTGGACAGCAACTCCGGCCATCAATGCTGGCCATCAATGCCAGCCGTCAATGCCAGCCATCAATGATGGAGAGTAATCCTGACAAGCAATGATGGTTCACATTCGTGGCCAGCAGTGCTGGCCAGCAAACCCGTCCACCACGTCTGACGAGTTTTTATGTTCGTGGCGTGTGACCAGACGCGCGTGTTATCGTACACTGTCCACGCCGAGGCGGGCGGGATCGGCAAAACCACGCTCGCCGCGAACCTCGCGGTCGCCGACGCACGCGCCGGGCGCGACGTGCTCGTTGTGGATTTGGATCCACAGCGGGCGAACCTCTCTCGGCTTCTCGGTGTCGACGAGCACCGTAACGACACCGACGCCGACCACCTCGTGCGCCACCTGATCGAGCGCCCCCGTGGACCGTTCGACAATCTCGTCGAGACGAGCGAGGGTGTCGACATCGTTCCGGCACACTCTGTGCTCGAACGCATCGGAGATCTCCTCGCTCGGCGGCGGCAGGAGGCGGAAGACCTCGGCGAGTCGTGGAACCAGAACGTTCAGTTGTTGCGTGTGCTCCGTGAGGCGGGCGTCAACGACCGTTACGACACGCTGATCGTCGACCCCCCGGCGACAGCCGACGTGAAGCTGTACAACGCGGTCCACGCGACGCGCAACCTCGTCGTCCCGTTCGAGCCGTCCGGGAAGGGCACGGAGTCGATTCGCGGACTGGAGGACCTCGTCACTGGAATGGAGAGCTCCCTCGACATCTCGGTCGGCATCCTCGCGGTCGTTCCGATGGGGTTTCGAGACACGACGAGCCAGCAGGAGGCGCTCGCGGAGCTCGGAGAGATGACCTTCTCACACCCGGTGACGATCCGTCAGCGTGGCGCGTTGTTCGAGTCGTGCTGGGATGTCCAGTGTTCGGCATTCGAGTACGTCGAGAGCCACCGGAGTCGTGTCCGTGAGTACGAGCAGGACACACTCCGAAAGCTCGAACAGCTGGCGACGTTCCTCCGACAGTACAACACGGACAGCGACGGAGGTGAGAGCGATGCGCCCCGGTAGTGGGGACGACCCGTTTGCAGACGACGACGCCGACGGTGATGCCGACGACGCGTCTGCCACCGATGGTGCCGACGAGGAGTCCGATCCTGATCGCGGGGCCGCCGACACGACCACCGACGAGAGCCGTACAGCGTCCGAGACACCCACGACGACAGAATCCACACGACCGATGTCCGACACAGAACCCGAAAGCCAGACGACTGATACGTCGCCGAATCGACTACCGTACATCTACCGCCGTGACCGTGTCCAAGACGAGCGGTCTGGTGTGACGTTCTACCTCCGAGACCGAACCCGAAAGCGAGAAGACGAGTTCGTCGACGAACTGGAGCGCCAACTCGGGGAGGACGTGTACGTCGCCGATGCCCGGGAGGCGGCCCTCGAAGCGGCATTCCAACAGCCCGAGTTGGTCGCCGATGTCCTCCGTGAGTACGGGTACGACTACGAGTGATACGGTCGTGCGTAGATCGTTACCACCGACGACTGATACGATCGTGCGTAGATCGTTACCACCGACAACTGACAGAGAGCACCGCAGCGACGTGCTACCGCCCGATACCGCGACAGTCGCGGAAAATCACTACGCACGACCGTATGACACCTAGCGAGCGGAAGCCCACCCGTCCCTACTCGCTCACACTTGTATTCGAGCGTCGTATCGTCGTTCGAGAGTTCGTGTTGGATTGGTACCCGTTTCGGGAAGGTGAGTCGGGGTGAGCGAGCCACAGACCGGCAGACGGCTTATACGTGTGACTGTCGAAGGACGAGACGAGATGAGCCAGCAGACGCACCGGATCGTCCGCGAAGTACACGACGAGCCGCACGTCGAAGGGCGGCGGATCACCGTCCAGTGGATTCAAAAACGCGTCGAGGGGCGGGGGCTGGAACCACAGACGGTCGCCGACCGGCACGACCTCGACGTGGCCGACGTCTACCGTGCGCTGACGTACTATCACGACCACCCCGAAGAGATGCGGGAGGTCGAGAAACGCCGCGAGCAGGCGTTCGAAGAGAACGAGCACCTGACGACCGATCCCGAGGAAGTCCGCGAGTGAGCAGATGAGGTATCGGATACTGGCTGACGAGAACATCGAGCAGGCGACGGTGAACTACCTCCGGAAGCTCGGGCACGATGTGGAGCGCGTGCCCGAGGTGTCGGCGCTGAACGAAGGCGACCCCGACGAGCGACTGGCGGAATACTCGCGGGACACCGACCGACTCCTGTTGACACAAGACGACGACTTCTTCACAGAGATCGATCCCACGGCGACGGCTGGCGTGCTGGCACAACGGAATCAGGAACTCTCCGCACGGCAGGTCGGTGACATCGTCGAGGAGATGGCGACGTACATCTCACAAGAACAGGTCACCGTCGAGTACGTCACCGAGCAGTGGTTGTGAGACGGCGGCCGTGGACGTCCAACCGTCCGGGCAGTGTGTGTCAGAATCGGTAATTAACAGCCCCTCACCCCGGAGGGAGATGGGATTCCCACGTTGTGCAACGAACCCGCCCCTCGTAGTCGACGACTGATTCAGCCTCGCGTCTTATCGCTCTAAGACACGAGAGTGCATCACAGCCCGGAACCGCTCTGGACTCCCGGTACTTCTCGACAGGCTGCACCGGATTCGATCACTCCAACTGCGAACTACCTCTCGTTGGCCGACGACACCGGGGGCGCGATAGCAAGCCAGCAGACGAGTTTGATGTCGGAATCGTCAATCGGATCGAGTGCAGTCGGTGCTTCGAAGGGCTGCAGACCGATTTCCCTCGTCTTTTCGACCAGTTGGGCCGACTTTTCCTGCTCACTGAGCGAGTCGTCCTCGTAGATGTCTCGGAACTCTCGTTGGTACCGTTGGCCGAGTGGAGCTTGCACGGAGTGAATGATGTCTTCAACTTCTTCGTGGTCCACGCCGGCAGGAGGGTTCATCGTCAGGTGGTCACTGACCTGCCTGAGAATTTTGGGCACGTCAGGTTCGATATCTCTCGGGTCGGTCTGACTGTTCCACTCCGCTCGGATACTCTCACGAGCACGCTCCCACGCGTCGTAGACGTTCGTTTGGAGTGAGCTAGGCATCGCTCGCTCTGTCTGGGGGGCACACTCTGCTCGACGGAGACAGGCCAGCGAGTCCGTGACGATGTCTTCCTCGTCCGCGGTGTCTTCTGGCACGAACCGGAGGAACTCCTCGTCACCGACGCGGGCACAGAACACGTACCCGGGTGTCTCACCACGGAAGCCAGATCCAGCACCCCACGGGAGGCTCACGATCTCGTCCTCGCGCCGCTCGATTCCGTCGCGGAGGAGTTGTCGGAACTCTTCACCAGAGAAGGCGGCGGCCTCGGCGTGGCGGTCGCGGTACTGACCTGGGTCTTCCTGTCGCATCGCCTCGACCTGTTCCTCTCGGTCTGCGAAGTTCTGCGCCTGTGTCTCCATGCCCGGGATCACTTCGTTGTCGAGCCCGACCGACTGTGCAGCCTGCGTGAGCTTCTGGCGAACACGGTTCTCCAGTTCGAGGAAGTCGTCGAGTCGGTTCTCCGGAAAGAAGGTGTGGGGGTGGATCGTGTCGTGTGGGGAACTGATCCGGTCGATCCGGCCGTTCCGCTGGACGACGCGCATCGGGTTCCACGGCAGGTCGTAGTTGATCACGTTGCGGGCCTGCTGGAGGTTCACTCCCTGCCCGAGCACATCTGTCGTCACGAGCACGTCGAACTGGTCCTCAGTTCCCGCCGGCGCGTCTGTCGACTCTGGTGCGAACCCTTGGATCGCTTCCGTCTGTGACACTTCGCCGTCGAGTCCGTCACCGCTGACGGCGGCGATGCGACCGCTGTACGGGGCGAGCCGGTCGTCCGTCCGTGTCGCCTCGCGGAGGTACTCGGTGATCCACGCGACAGTGTCCTGGTAGTACGAGAAGATCAGTACTTTCCGTTTCTGGCGGGCGTCGGCGTCACTCGTCGCCTCGTCTCGTGCCTGCGCCGCGATGTCGGCGAGTGTCTCGCGAAGCGTGGTGAGCTTCTCGTCGTCTTCGCGGGTGATCTCCGTGGCGCGGTCGTGCCACGACTCCAACAACACCAGATCCGACTGGAGCTGTTCCCACAGTTCTCCGCTGTCGTGATCTTCGCTCAGTGGTTCGAGGGGTCCGTTCTCGTCTTCCTCGGCTCGCTCGAATGCCTCCTCGAACGCCTGATCGTTGGCCGCCTCACTCCACTCCTCGATAGCGTTCGTCTCTGGAACGTAGCCACGGCCGAGGATGTCGAGTGCGGATTTGTACTGACCGATCATTCGCTCGAGTGTGTTGGCGAAAGCGTAGCTCGACGACTCGAACCGTTTGAGCAGCCCCGTTCGAAGGAGTCCGACGAGTGACAGTTCTGACCGATCTTCCTCGCCTTCGAGCACCGTCCGGGGCTGGTAGCGAGCGAGTTCGAGTTCGGGGTCGTCGTCGTCGTCTTTCCCGCCCAGTCCCTGTTGGATCGAGCGGAAAAAGTTGTCACCGAACGTCTCCTCGAACGTGTAGTCGACGCGCTGTGGGTCGGGATCGGGGAACGTGATCAGGATCTCGCCGCCGCTGCCGTCGGGGAGTGTGCTGTTCTCGTAGCGGTTCTGCACGAACCGACGGGTTCGCCGGACGGTCGTCTGATCGAGCACGTCGAACAGGAGATCCGGGCTCAACTCTGCAGGGTTCTGCGACTGTGCGGTCTCGAACCGTTCTCGCAGTGATCGTATCCCGTCGCTCGCAAATGCGGCGTCGTTGTGAATAAAGTACGACAGGAGGTAGTAGAGGTCCCACAGCGAGTTGTTGACCGGCGTGGCCGTCACGAGAACGAGATCCTTCGGCGGGCTGCCGCGCAACAGTCGCCGGAGTGTCTTCGCCTGCTTCGTCTGTGGGTTGCGGAAGGCGTGACCTTCGTCGACGACGACGAGTTGGTAATCGTCGGGAGCGAACGCGAGATTCGTCTCCTCGGGAGCCCACGTGTCACGCTCTGGGTCGAGTTTCGGCTCCTGACGGAGTTGTGCGTACGAGAGTACGTCGAAGCGGATGCCCCACTCTTCACGGACGTTCCGCCACATCCCGTCACGGAGGTAGGCAGGCGCGACGACGAGGGCGTGTTGGCGGCGGTTCTCGACGTACTCCTCCAGCAGTTTGCCGGCGATGTACGTCTTCCCGAGTCCGACTTCGTCGCCGACGATCACGCCGTTGTGTTCCTCCAAGAATCGCAGTGCGCGCTGTGCGCCGTGTTGTTGGAAGTTGGTGAGTTCGATCTCTCCATCCCCACCCGGCCCCTCCTCTTCGAGCCGGTCGCCGTACCGCGCGTACAGAATTCGGAGGTAGATCAGGTACGGGTCGTACGCCTCGAAGCGGTCCTCGTACAGACTGGCGAGGTCGTACGGCTCGGCGTCGCGCCACAGTCGCTCGAACCAGTCGACCACCTCGCCGGTCACACGGGGGTCGTACTCGCCGAGGTTCAGCTCCAAGTTCGAGGTGAGACCCGCGCCAGTGAAGTTCGAAGAGCCAGCGAGCACGCCCGCCTCGCCGTCGAAGAGGTACGCCTTGCCGTGGAGGAAGCCGTCCTCGTACCGGCGGACGGTCACGTCCTCACGAGCGAGGAAGTCGAGTAGCTGTTCGAGTGTGTCGTCGACCTCCCGAGAGAACCCCAGCAGGTCGCGGTCCTCGCGGAGATTCTCCGCCAACCGCGCGAGAGCGGTGTCGATGCGCTCCTCGTCGTACGTCGCGCCGCGTGCCGCCCCCGGCGCGTTCCACTCTGTCCGATCCTTCTGGTCCGGTTCCGCACCCAGCATGAGGCGGACGCCCGAGACATCCTCCAACACGCCCGACACTGCCGCGTAGCCGTTCGGGTCGAAGTAGCCCGTCGCTACGTCGAGTGTCGGCTGGCTGCCGTGGCTCTCGTGGTAGTAGTCGACGGCTGCCGCAATCGCCTCCGCGAGCGTCTGCTGGCGGTTGTCGACGAACGTCGGACGATCTGAACGCTGTGTCACGACAAATTCCTCTCCCCCCAGAGTGATTACTGTGTCGACGGGAGACGGCACCCGTGACCGAGTGGATATCTCGGTAGGCTGGATACCGTGGTAGGCTGGGTACCGTGGTAGACTGGGTACCGCAACAGAGCTTTAGTAGTACAATCTCGTATAGTAATACGTGTATGTCAGGTACTACTAGTCACGGGGAAATCATTCGCGTCTCGAAGAAGGGTCAGGCAACGATTCCGAAGGATCTCCGAGAACAGTTCGGCATCACGACGCCGGGGAAGGTTCTGATTCACGAGGAGGACGGGA
>CAKZQY010000342.1 GCA_937142015.1 uncultured Halobacteria archaeon | reverse complement strand
CAGGTAGTTGGCGAACGCCGCGATGATCGGCGTGCCGAACAGGAACAGCATCGTGATACCGTGGCTGGTGAGCAGCGAGTTGTACAGCGTCGCCGAGCCGAGCACGTCCACCTCGGGCGTGATCAGCTCGATCCGCATCGCGGTCACCATCAGCCCGCCGACGACGAACGCGATGACCGCGTACAGCCCGTACAGCATCCCGATGTCCTTGTGGTCGACCGTGGTGAGCCACCGGAGTAGCCCACCCGGCTTCTCCTCTTCGACGTACCCCTCGACCGTGTCGCCGACCCCGCCGCCGGCCGAACCCAGCGGCGTGTACGAGCGCCAGTTCTCGACGCGCGTGAGAAAGCCGGCGACGGCCAAGAGGAACAGTCCCATGAGGACTGTCAGTGCCAGTTGTCCCGTGACCTGCATAGGTGTCTGTGAGACGCGGACGCACAAGAATGATTCGAGTCGCCCCCCCGCCGCTCGATGGGGATTCTCGGCCGACTCGTGATCGGTGATCGACGGTGTGAGCCTGTCGACGCGTGACCGGCGGTGTGAGCCTGTCGACGCGTGACCGACGGTGTGAGCCTGTCGACGCGTGACCGACAGTGTGAGCCTGTCGACGCGTGATCGACGGTGTGAGCCTGTCGACTCGTGATCGACGGTGTGAGCCTGTCGACAGGCTGCGAGACCGTCGAGTGTGAGCCGTCGAATCCGAGCTCTCGTCCAGAGGGCAGCTCCGTGAGCAGTCTAAGATCTGAAAGGTGTTCGAGTGTACGACGATAGAAGAAACACTTTCTTAAAACTAGCCGCGAACAGAGAGTACAAATCTACAAACCGTCGAGAGTATTCTGTTCTTCATATTATTTTCATATCTTTCCCTGTCCCGCGTTGTTTGCAGCTAGAAAATCTGATAGATACGAGCCGATCGATACATTCTTGCCAGCGGCGGACGGGTCGTGTGTATGGCTAGCAAGGAGAGAGAGCGAACGAGCGTCGAGCAGCTCGACCGCGAGTACACGTTGGGGACGTGGACTCGCCAGCGAGACTTCGATCCGACGGAGGTCGTCGACACGGAGGGAGCGCGGCTGATCACGGCTGACGGCGACTCGATTCTGGACTTCAGCAGTCAGTACGTGTGTACGAACCTCGGCTACGACGCAGACCGGGTTTCAGAGGCGATCGCCGAACAGTCACAGACAGTTCCGTACGTCAACCCGGGGTGGTCGACGGAGCCGCGGGCGCGTCTCTCGGAGAAGCTGGCAGAGATCACTCCCGGGTCGATTCAGAAGACGTTCTACTCGACGAGCGGCACGGAGGCGAACGAGGTCGCGTTCAAGATCGCACGGGCGTACACGGGCAACCACAAGATTCTCTCTCGGTACCGCTCGTACCACGGGGCGACTGCCGCGTCGCTGTCTGCGTCGGGTGATCCCCGCCGCGTCGCGCAGGGGCCGGAGATCCAGCCGGAGGTGCCCGGGATGGTGAAGGGTCCAGATCCGTACGCGTACGGGTCGAGTCTCGACCCCGACGAGAGTCTAGCGTACATCGACGAGATGCTGCGGCTCGAAGGCGGCACTGTCGCTGGCGTGTTGGTGGAGCCGCTCGTCGGGTCCAACGGCGTGTTGACGCCGCCGGACGACTACCTGCCTCGGCTGCGAGAGATCGCCCACGATCACGGCGCGCTGTTGATCTGTGACGAGGTGATGACCGGGTTCGGACGCACTGGTGAGTGGTTCGCCTCGACGCTCTACGAGACGGAGCCCGACATCATCACGATGGCCAAGGGGCTGACAGGGTCGTACCAGCCGCTCGCGGCGACGAGCGTCACAGCCGAGGTGGCGGAGTACTTCGAGGACACGCTCCTCAACCACGGACACACGTTCGCCGGGCACCCAACCGCCTGCGCCGCCGGTGTCGCGGCAATCGAGACGTACGAGGCGGAGAACCTGATCGAGAACGCCCGCGAGGTGGGCGAGTACCTCCGCGCCGAGCTGGAAGCGCTCGCCGACCGGCACCCGAGCGTCGGTGAGCGGCGCGGCGTCGGACTCCACCAAGGACTCGAACTGACACGAGACGAGGAGACGCGTGTCCCGTTCGAGAAGCGAGCGGACAAGGTGTCGAGCCGGACGACTGTGCTCGACGAGGTGGGCGCTCACGCCAAGGACAACGGCGTGTACGTCTACACGTCTGTCAACACCATCGTCGTGACACCGCCGCTGACGATCTCGACAGCGGAGGTCGACGAAGCCGTCTCCGTGCTGGACGACGCGCTCGAAATCTCCGACGCGGCGATGGACGACTGAGCGGGTCGTGCGTAGTGTCAGTCGTCTGCCTCGATGATCGCCTCGCGCATCTCCGCAGACATGTTTCCGAGCGTCTTGCGGTCCGTCTTGAGCTCCTTCATGACGAACCGTGAGGACGTCTCGTTCACGCCCTCGATGTCCACCATCTGGTCGATGAGCTGGTTCATCTGTGTTCGGTTCTGGGCCCGAGAGAGGACGACGAAGTCCACGTCACCCATCGTGTAGTAGACCTGCTGGACTCCGTCGATGTCGGAGAGTCTCGACCCGATCTCGTCTGCGTACCCACTCTCGTGGGTGACGGAGATGTCCGAGATCATCATCATGTTCAGCCCGAACGCCATCGGGTGGAGGTCCGCCGACACACCCTCGATGATACCCTTGTCTCGGAGCTTGTTCAGCCGGTAGTGGATCGCAGACTTCGAGAGACCGAGCCGGTTGGAGAGCTCCTCCAGATTCACGTCGAAGTCGTCCTCGATGTACTCGAGAAGTTCGAGATCGACGTCGTCGAGCCCAGAGACACTGGTGGTAACGTTCTCCATGGCGAGGGACACGGCTGGGAGGATTAAAAGGGTGCTGAAGGTCGTCTTTTCGTCACGAGCGCGTCGAGACAATCGAACTGGCAGTGGCGAGCGATCGACGTATCTCGGCACGTCGTCGAGTCAGCGACGTATCTCAACACGTTTGCATCGTTCAGTCACAGTATCGAAATTCGTTCTCTCGATCAGCTTACAGAGAGAATTTCGGTTTACGATTCTCCGATCACGTCGGACAGTGTCGGTCGCGTCGCAAACTCTTATGCCGGAGCGAGGAGATTGACGACTGTCGGATGACACTCGATACCACGCCGCCGTGGGAGGACGTACAGAACTACGTCGGAGGGAGTTGGCAGTCACCGAGCGGAGACGGTGGGGAGGACGTGATCGACCCAGCCACCGGCGAGACCGTCTCACACGTCAGCTTCAGTTCGGCCGCCGACGTCGACGAGGCAGTCGCTGCGGGCAGGGAGGCGTTCGAGACGTGGCGGTCGACGCCCGTCGAGGAGCGCATCCAGCCGTTGTTCGAGCTCAAACAGCTGCTAGAGACACACCAAGAAGAGCTGGCAGAAGTGCTCGTCCGGGAGCACGGGAAGACGTTCGGCGAGGCGATGGGGGAGCTCCGCCGCGGGATCGAGAACGTCGAAGTCGCCTGTGGGGTGCCGTCGATGATGCAGGCCGGCCACGTCCCCAACGCGGCTCCCGACATCGACGAGACGGCCGTCCGCAAGCCACTCGGCGTGTTCGCGGCGATCACGCCGTTCAACTTCCCCGGGATGATCCCGCTGTGGTTCCTCCCGTACGCCGTCGCAACGGGCAACACGTTCGTGCTCAAGCCCAGCGAACAGGACCCGGTCGTCACACAGCGGCTGTTCGAGCTGCTCGACGAGACTGGGTTCCCGGACGGTGTCGTCCAACTCGTTCACGGGGCTGCCGACACGGTCAACACACTCCTCGATCACGACGGCGTCGAAGGCGTGTCGTTCGTCGGGAGCACACCCGTCGCCGAACACGTCTACGAACGCGCGGCCAGCAGCGGGAAGCGAGTTCAGGCACAGGGTGGAGCGAAGAACCACATCGTCGTGACCGAGACGGCCGACCTCGAATTCGCCGCTCGGAAGACAGTGTCCTCGGCGTGCGCCTGCGGCGGCGAGCGCTGTCTGGCGAACGACGTCGTCGTGGTCGAAGACGGGGTGTACGACGAGTTCGCCGACCGGGTCGTCGAGGTCGCACGCGAGCAGACGGTCGGCTACGGGCTCGACGAGGAGACGGACATCGGGGCGCTCATCACGCCAGAACACGAGGCGAGTGTCCGAGACGTGATCGCTACGGGGATCGAGGAGGGAGCCGAACTGCTCCTCGACGGCCGGGCGGTCGAGGTGCCGGGCTACGAGGCGGGGAACTTCCTCGGACCGACAGTGTTCGGCGAGGTCGACCCGGAGACGACGGTCGCCAGAGAGGAGATCTTCGGCCCGGTGCTCGGACTGATCCGGGTCGAGAGCCTCGACGAGGCGATTGCGGTCGTCAACCAGAGCCGCTTCGGCAACGCCGCGAGTCTGTTCACCGCAGACGGCGGTGACGCCAAGCGAGTCCGTCACGAAGCCGACGTGGGGAATCTCGCCGTCAACGCCGGGACGGCCGCACCGATGGCGTTCTTCCACTTCGGCGGGCGTAAGGCGTCCTTCTTCGGTGACCTCCACGCACAAGGTGACGACATGATACGGTTCTACACTGACGAGACAGTGTACATCGAACGGTGGCCGAACGCCTGATCAGTCGTGTGCCGACAGCGATACTGTCGGTCCAATACTGTCGGTCACAAGCCATCGAACTCGGGGTCGACAGAACCGAGACGAGACGCACGTGGCCAGACGCTGTCGATTACTGTTCGACAGATTGGCCCATCTATTTATAATCTGTTCAGTAGATGTCTCGAGCGGAGAACGGGTTTCGCCACTGCGTGGTCTGACACGAACAATTGACACCGAAGGTTTATGTCCGTGTGTGAGATTATGCCGCACGTGATACAGGTACAGACGCGTCGGCTGCGGCCTCACCGCGATCCCGAAAGGACGGGGTAGAAAAATGAACTATCGACACGTCGCAATCCGCGTTCTTCAAACTGTGCCCGTGTTGTTCGGTGTCTCAGTTGTCGTCTTCATTATTATTCACTCGGCTCCAGGTGACCCGGTCGTCAATCTGCTCGGGATTCAGGCGACCGAAGAGAACGTCGCACAACTCCGGGAGGCGTACGGACTGAACGAGCCGCTCTACGTCCAGTATCTACACTGGATCAGTGGCGTTCTCCAAGGAGATCTGGGTCAGTCGATCACCCGAGAACGGTCGGTCTCGGCGCTCATCCTGAGTCGCTTGCCAGCCACGCTGTTTCTCGCTGTCGCGTCGATGGTCGTCGCAACTGTGATCGCTATTCCTGCAGGCGTCGTCAGCGCAGTTCGGAAGGGCAGCGTGAGCGACCACACTGTGACAGTGGGGGCGCTGACAGGCATCTCCGTTCCGAACTTCTGGCTCGGACTCATCCTGATCCTCGTGTTCGCTCGAACGTTCGAACTGCTCCCGCCCGGGAACTACGTCTCCCCGGCAGCGAACCCTGTCGAGTCTCTCAAACACGTGCTCCTCCCCGCCATCACGGTCGGCACAGCGTACGCAGCACTGCTTGCGAGACAGACTCGCTCCTCGATGCTCGACAATATCAACAGAGAGTACGTAAAGATGGCAAAGTCCAAAGGCCTCAGTAGCCGCAAGGTGTTCGTCAGACACGCACTCAAACAGGCACTCCTCCCAGTCATCACAGTCGCTGGACTCCAGTTCGGGTATCTCCTGTCGGCGACAGTCGTCGTCGAACAGATATTCGCGTGGCCCGGTATGGGCCGACTCATCTGGTCGGCCGTTCGACAGCAGGACTATCCGACTGTCCAAGGAACTGTGCTCGTCATTGCCGCACTGTTCGTCTTCATCAACTTGCTCGTCGACATGGCGTACGCGTACCTCGATCCGAGGGTGAGTGTGTCATGAACGGAGAGAGTCCGTCCAACTCGGCGAGTGACACGTCCGAGTCAGTGATCGACGGAACGAGTGACACGTCCGAGTCAGTGATCGACAGGTCGTCTTCTGCGCGTGTGCGTCAACTCCGTCGCACGTGGCGCGGATTCCGTGCGAACTCTCTGGCGTCCGCCGGACTCGTGGTCGTCTCGGTGGTCGTCGTCGTCGGCGTGTTCAGTTACGTCGACGAGGCGCTCTTCGACAGTGCCCTGATCAAGGCCGTCTACTACAGTCCGTTCGAACCACGGTTCGTGCCGTTAGAAGGCCCGAGTCCAGCCCACCCGTTCGGAACCGACACGCTGGGGCGTGACGTACTCGCACGCACGATCTACGGCGCGAAAGTCTCGATTCAGGTGGCAGTCACGGCGGTGGTGGTCGCCGCCACGATCGGCTCCGCTCTCGGAGTCGTCGCGGGCTACGCTGGAGGAGTCGTCGAGACGATCGTGATGCGGGTCGTCGACGTGATGCTAGGATTCCCGGCGCTCGTTCTCGCAATCGGTCTCGTCGCGGCCCTCGGATTCAGCCTGACGAACGTCATCATCGCGCTCGGTATCGTTTATGTCCCACAGTTCGCACGGATCGCACGGAGTACCGCCCTGAGCGTCTCTAGTGAAGAGTACGTCGACGCCGCCAGAGCACTCGGCTACTCGACACCCCACATCGTCTTCAGAGAGGTGCTGCCGAACTGTATCTCACCACTGCTGGTTCAGGCCTCGCTGCTGATGGCGTTTGCAATCATCGCCGAAGCGTCGTTGTCGTTCCTCGGACTCGGTGTCCAGCCGCCGACGCCGACGTGGGGACAGATGGTGTCGGACGGCAGCGGCTACCTGACATCTGCCCCGTGGATCTCACTGTTCCCCGGGGGTGCGATCTTCGTGACAGTGCTCGGGTTCAATCTCGTCGGAGACGGGCTGCGAGACGCACTCGACCCTCGTGAGAGCACAGAACGGAGGTTCTGACGTGAGTGATCACAGCCTGCTCTCGGTCGAAGGACTGACGACGGAGTTTGCCACCCAACATGGACGCATTACGGCCGTCAAGGACGTGAGTTTCGACCTCGAACCCGGGGAGAGACTCGGTATTGTCGGCGAGTCCGGTTCTGGGAAGAGCGTGACTGCTCGCTCCGTGATGGGTCTGCTCGACGAGAACGGTCGTGTGGCCAGCGGCTCCGTCACCCTCGGCGGACGAGAGCTGACAGACATGTCGGAGTCCGAGCTCGGGGACGTGAGAGGCTCGGAGATAGCGATGATATTCCAGGACCCGATGTCGTCGCTCACGCCGGTTCTCACCGTCGGAACACAAATAGTCGAGACGATCCTCGAACACCGCGACGTGAGCGAGACAGACGCTCGTGAACGTGCAATCGAGCTTCTCGACCGGGTCCGAATTCCCGACCCCGAGTCCGTCGTCGACGCCTACCCTCACGAGCTGTCTGGTGGACAGCGCCAACGCGTCCTGATCGCTATTGCAATCTCGACCGACCCAGACATTCTCGTCGCGGACGAACCGACGACAGCACTCGACGTAACGATTCAAGCGCAGATACTCGATCTCCTCGTCGAACTCGTCGACGACCGCGGGATGGGTCTGATCCAGATCACCCACGACCTCGGTGTCGTCGCCGAGACCTGTGACAACGTCGCCGTGATGTACGCCGGGCGGATCGTCGAACGCGGTCCGGTGTCGGAGGTGTTCGTCACTCCACGACACCCCTACACTGCGGGGTTACTCAGATCGACGCCACGAATCGCCGACGTGGAGCCCGACTTGTTGGCGGGAACTGTTCCCGACCCGGGCGAGCGCCCAACGGGGTGCAACTTCGCGTCGCGGTGTTCACACGCGACAGACGACTGCCGTACCGGAGATCCGCCTCTCGAACGAGCCGGGAACCACGAGGCGGCGTGCGTCAGAACAGCACAGCTCGGCCCGCTCGAACCGGTCCCGAATGTGCAGCGTCACGAGAGCGACCACTCGGCGTCGACCTCGACACTGATCGATTCGAACGACGTTCGAAAGGAGTTCAGCTCGGCCGACTCACTGCTCGACCGGCTGTTACCGGGTGGTGATCCGCCTGTCAAGGCTGTCGACGGTGTCGACGTGTCGCTGGCCGAGGGGGAGACTCTCGGACTCGTCGGTGAGTCTGGATCGGGGAAGACGACACTCGGCCGGCTCCTGTTAGAACTGACCGACAGGAGCGACGGTGAAATCCGGTTCGACGGCAGACCACTCACAGAGGTGCCCGAAGACGAACTGCGGAGTCGTATCCAGTTCGTGTTCCAAGACCCGAACTCCTCGCTCAACCCGAGACAGACTGTCGGGACGATACTCCAGTACGCGGTCCAGAAACACGACGAGGGTGTAGATGTCGACAGTCGCGTCAGAGAGTTGCTGAGGGAAGTCGGACTCGACCCCGAGACGCGCCACGACTATCCCCACCAACTGTCGGGGGGACAGAAACAGCGGGTCGGTGTCGCCCGCGCACTCGCTGTCGATCCGGACGTGATCGTGGCGGACGAACCGACGAGTGCATTGGACGTGAGCGTCCAGGGACAACTGCTCGAACTGCTCGAAGAGATCAAACTCGAACGAGGTCTCTCCATGTTGTTCATCAGCCACGATCTATCTGTCATTCGACACATCTCCGACCGCGTGGCTGTCATGTACCTCGGCCGGCTCGTCGAGGTCGCCGCGACGGAGGAACTGTTCGAATCCCCACGCCACCCGTACACCGAGGCACTGCTGAGTGCGGTGCCAGACCCCGACCCACGAGTCGACTCCGAGCGGATCATTCTCGAGGGAGAGATTCCCGATCCGAAGCGTCCCCCGGACGGGTGTAACTTCGTGACTCGGTGTCCGGAGGCGATGCCAGAGTGTGAACACGACGACCCGAAACTCGTCGGGGACGGTGAGGACAGCGTGGCCTGTCTCCTCCACAACGACGCCACGAGAGCTGACGACAGGAGACGGCCGAAAGCCGACCGAGAGTGACTCCGCCGGGTCGTGACACGACGAGGCGTGGTGGCGTTCAGACCCACCCACGCACGAGTGGGCTTCCGTTCGCTCCGTGTCAGTTGACAGATGCGGAGTCCAGAGACCGGAACGATCCGTTGGCGTACTGATCGAACCCTTCGATACGGTCCGAGATTGCCTGAATGCGGTCGGGATAGTAGGTGTACACGGAGTAGGCCTGCTCGTAGACGATCCGCTGGATCTCGTCGATAGTCTCCAGACGCGTCTCGGGGTCGACAGCACGCCGTTGGTCTTCGAGGAGTGAGTCGAGTTCGCTGTTGCTGATGTTCCAAACGTTGAGACCGTCGGTGTGGTACAGATACAAGAGCGTGTCCGGATCGCCGAACCACGTCCAGTTCGAGACGGCGATCTCGAACTCGCCGTTGACCTCCTGTGAGAAGAACGTGTTCCCCTCGAGTGACTGTATTTCGACAGAGATTCCCACGTTGTCTAACATGCTCTGGAGGAGCGTCGCCGTCCGCTTGTGGCGCGAACTCGTCGAGGTCTTGATCGTGAACGACAGATCACTGTACCCCGCCTCCTCGAGAAGTGACCGAGCCTTGTCGGGATTGCCGCTCGGGTGGTTGAAGTCAGAGACCGCGTCGTTGTACTGTGGCATCGAGTTCGGTAGTACCGACTTCGCGGGTGTTCCGTAGCCTTGGAGAACAGTCTGTGTGATCTGCTCTTTGTCGACTGCCCACGCGATAGCCCGCCGAACGCTTCGGTCGCCCAGTGGTTCGACATCCGTGTTGAAGTCGATGCGGCCCGAACTCACACCTCCTGTCGTGATCACGCTCGCACTGTCTGCGTTCTCGACTCTCTCGGTGAACTGCGGGGGCATACGGTCGAGGAGGTCGATCGTCCCAGATTCGAGCTGTGCCACCTTCGAGGAGTCCTCCGGGAGAATGCGGAACTCGATACGGTCGATGTTGGGCTGATCGTCCTTCCAGTAGTCGTCGAACCGCTCTAAGACCGCACGGTTCCCAGACTCCCACGTGGTCAGTTGGAACGGCCCCGTCCCGACGGGGTTCTGGTTGTAGTTCTCCCCGTACTCCTCGATGGCGGTCTTCGAGAGCGGCCACATCACAGCGTGTACCTTGTACAGGAAGGGAGCGAACGGCTCGGAGAGGTCGAACCGAACTGTGGTGTCGTTCTCGACCACGACATCCTCCACAGCGGCGACGTAGTTTTTCCGGGGATTCTCGTTGTTCTGAATCCACTCGTAGGTGTACTGTACATCCTCGGCGGTGAACTCCTCACCGTTGTGGAACGTGACACCCTCCTCGAGTTCGAAGACGAACTGGGTGTCTGACTCGCGCGTCCAGTCAGTGGCGAGGTCCGGAACGACTTCGGCGTCGGCGTTCAGGTTGACGACGTTGTCGTATATCAGCGTGTACACCTTGTTCGAGTCGAAGTCGGTATCCCGTGCCGGAACGAGGTCCCACCCTCCGTTGCCGATCCCGATACTCACCGACACCGGTTCCTCCTCACCGCCCGACGTGGCGGTGTCAGTCTCCGCCTGAGATCCGCCGCCACTGTCGTCTGCTGTGGTCGTGTCGTCGGAGCCCTCCGTGGAGGAGCCGCCACCTGTGCAACCTGCGAGTGACACGGCGCTCCCGCCGGCGAAACCACTGAGAACCCGCCGCCGTGTCGGAGTCAACCAACTGTCGCTGGTGTCGTCGGTCATGTGTCTCGTTCACAATGAGGCGACCACCCAAATAAATCTTTATTCGATAACGCACCCCAATCAGGGAAACGAAATTCAGAGAATCTGCGCATCTTCGCACAGATTCCAAGGCAAAGGGTTAATGAGTTGTAAAATATACCTCTTCGCATGGACGAAGACGGCGCACAGACAACCGACACACAGACAGACGGCGCACAGACAGCCGACACACGGATAGTCGACACAGAAATAGCCGACACAAACGGGCTGTACATCGACGGGGAGTGGGTCCCTCCCGTCAAGGGGAGTCACTTCGAGACAGTCGACCCGGCAACGGAGGAGCCGATCGCCGAGGTCGCGGCTGCGACCGCGGAAGACGTCGACCGCGCGGTCGCGGCGGCCCGCGACGCGTTCGAGGCGTGGCGCGACACGGACCCCGAGGAGCGGGGACGGATCGTCAACCGGATCGGAGAGCTCGTGCGTGACCAGTGTGAAGAGCTCGCCGTCGTCGAGAGCAGCGATCAGGGGAAGCCGCTCTCGCAGGCGAAGAGTGACATGCAGGGGGCCGCTCGGTACTTCGAGTACTACGCGGGTGCGGCCGACAAGCTCGAAGGGACGAGCGTCCCCGTCGGGGCGGGGCAGGTCGACTTCACAGTGCGGGAGCCGTACGGCGTGAGCGCACAGATCACGCCGTGGAACTTCCCCGGGAACCTGTTCGCTCGCGGCGTGGCACCCGCGCTCGTCGCCGGAAACACGGTCGTCCTCAAGCCAGCCGAACAGACGCCGCTCTCGTCGCTCCGGCTCGCAGAACTCTGTGCAGAGGCGGGGGTGCCGGACGGCGTGGTCAACGTCGTCACGGGCTTCGGCGACCCAGCGGGCTCGGCGCTGTCGTCACACGCCGACATCGACACGATCACGTTCACCGGGAGTGTCCCGACCGGGCAGACGATCATGAAGCAGGCCGCCGACACGGTCACGCCGGTCACGCTCGAACTCGGGGGCAAGAACCCAGCAGTCGTCTTCCCCGACGCCGACCTCGAAGCGGCAGCCCAGTGGATCGACCGGGCGATCTTCACGAACGCGGGACAGGTGTGCTCGGCGGCCGACCGAGTCGTCGTCCACGAGTCCGTTCACGACGAGTTGGTGGACAGGCTGATCGCCCGAGCGGACGCCTACGAGCTCGGTCCCGGTCTCGACGACCCGGACATGGGCCCACTCGCCTCACGAGACCAGTTCGAGAAAGTCTCTCAGTACGTCGAACTCGGGAAGCGAGAGGGAGCCACGCTGGTCACGGGTGGGTCGGCTCCCGACCGGCAGGGCTACTTCTTCGAGCCGACGATCTTCACCGACGTGGCTCCCGACACGCGGATCGCACACGAGGAGATCTTCGGCCCCGTGCTGGCCGTCACGAGCTTCGAGACGGAGCAGGAGGCGCTGGAAATCGCCAACGGTGTGGAGTACGGGCTCGTAAGCGGAGTGTTCACCGCGGACGTGACACGCGCTCACCGGGTCGCCCGGGAGCTGGAGGCCGGGAACGTCTACGTCAACATGTGGTTCGGCGATACGAACCAGACGCCGTTCGGCGGCTACAAACAGAGCGGCATCGGACGCGAGAAGGGGATGGAGGCGCTCGACTCGTACCTCCAGACGAAGAACATCGCTATCAATCTCGACGACGACGCTGGATCACTCCCTGGTGCCTGACGCCTCGAAGCAGTCTACTTCCCTCTTCTGGGGACCGTTCACCGCCCTCCTCTGGAGACCGTTCACTGCTCTCTTCTGGAGCCCGTTCACTGCCCTCCTCTGGAGACCGTTCACCGCTCTCATCTGGAGCCCGTTCACTGCCCTCCTCTGGAGACCGTTCACTGCTCTACTATCGTTGCAGTACGTAAGACGAGAAAGAGGCGGTAGTTTGATACGTCAGTGAAATGACCGGCCAGTATGGATTTCGCCGAGACGGCGGTGGTCGTCACCGGAGCGGGCGCGGGGATGGGCCGCGCCACCGCACGGCTGTTCGCCGAACACGACGCGAACGTCGTCGCAGTCGACATCGACGGCGACGCGGTGACAGCGACCGTCGACAGCATCGCGGACAGCGGTGAGGGTCGCGCAGTCGCGGCGACGGCGGACGTGTCGGACACGGACGATGTCCAGCAGGTCGTCGAGTTGGCCGTCGAGGAGTTCGGGGCCATCGACGTGTTACACAACAACGCCGGCGTTCCACAGGAGTCGACGCCCGTCGAGGACGTTACCGAGGAGACGTGGGAGCGGATACACGAGGTGAACCTGAAGAGTGCGTTCCTCGGCGCGAAACACGCCGTGCCACACATGCGTGACCAGAACGGCGGCGTCATCCTGAACACGGCGTCGACGGCGGGCATCCGGCCACGAACGGGGCTGTCGGCGTACGCCGCCTCGAAAGGAGGGATGATCACACTCACCAAACAGCTGGCGTACGAACTCGCAGGCGACAACATCAGGGTGAACGCCATCTGTCCGGTTGCGACGGACACCGACATGCTGCCGGAGTTCGCCGCCGGCGATCTGAGCGTCGAGGGGATGGCCGACACGATTCCACTGGGACGCCTCGCACAGCCGGAGGACACGGCACACGCTGCGCTGTTTCTCGCCAGCGACGACGCCGCGATGGTAACTGGCACGGCGCTCGAAGTCGACGGCGGGCGGGATATCTAGCATGCCGACGACAGACGCCATCTACGAGGCTGTCGAAGCGCGCGAGGAGGAGATGGTGGCGTTCCTCCGGGAGTTTCTGGCAATCGAGACTGAGAACCCACCGGGACGAAACTACCGCGAGGGAGCGACGTTTCTCGCCGAAGCGATGCGGACCCGTGGGTACGACGTGGAGATCGTCGAGGTGCCGACCGACCGCGTCGCCGAGCACTACCCCGAGCGGACTGACCACGAGCGAGTGAACGTGCTCGGCCGGAAGGGAGACAATCCGAGCGGAAGAGACGAGCCGGGCGAGAGAGACGATCTAGGCGGCGGAGGCGAGCCGAGGGAAAGCGACGAGCCGGGCGAAGGAGACGACAGCGGTCCACACGTTCACTTCACCGGACACTTCGACGTAGTGCCAGCCGGCGAGGACTGGACTCGTGACCCGTACACCCCGACAGTCGAGGAGGGGCGCGTGTACGGTCGCGGGTCGAGCGACATGAAGTCCGGTATCACTGCGAGTCTCTTCGCCGTCGACGCACTGGAGGCGGCGGGAGTCGACATCGAGGGGTCGATCACACAGAGCACGACAGTCGACGAGGAGACGGGCGGCTTCACCGGACTCGGCTACCTCGTCGAGGAAGGGTACGTGTCACCAGACAATACGGACTACTGTGTGTACACCGAGTGTTTCGACGCGTCGCGGATCTGTCTCGGCCACCGGGGTGTGTTGAAGTTCCACGTGTCCACACACGGCGAGAAGGCGCACGGCTGTATGGCCCACGACGGCGCGAACGCAGTCGCGGCGATGACAGACTTTCTGACGCGGATCGAGACGTACGAGGCCGATCTCCACGAGCGCACCACGGAGCAGCCGGTCACACCCGACGCCTCTCGGCGGGCAGACATCTCGCCGACGATGGTCGACGCCGGCTACTCCGAGAACGTCGTTCCCGACAGGTGTCGGGCGACGTTCTACCGCGTGCTCGTCCCCGGCGAGACTGTCGCGTCTGCCCGGCGGGAGATTCGAGAGCTGATGGCAGACACCGAACAGGCGACGGGCCAGACAGTCGAGTACGAGGAGATAATGTTCGCCGAGCCGACGACCGTTCCGGCCGACTGCACGATTGCCGAGACGTACACGGACAGGATTCTCGACTTCTACGACGAGACGGAGCCAGTCGTCTCGCCGGGGTCGGACGACCAGCGCTTCGTCGTCAACGACGCCGGCATCGAGGAGTGTATCGTGTACGGACCCGGTCTCTTACAACAGGCGCACGTCGTCGACGAGTACGTCCCTATCGACCAACTCGTCACCGCGACGAAGGTGATGGCCGCCTCTACTGCCGATCTGATGGGGGTGGTGGAGTGAGTCACCTCGCTTCGGCGACAGTCGATCTGACGGGGGTGGTGGAGTGAGTCTCCCAGCTCCGGAGACGGTAGTAGAACGAGCGAGTGACGCCTCGACAGACGGCGACGTGAACGTCGTGGTCGCG
This sequence comes from uncultured Halobacteria archaeon, assembly GCA_937142015.1. Classification (GTDB taxonomy): domain Archaea; phylum Halobacteriota; class Halobacteria; order Halobacteriales; family Haloferacaceae; genus JAHENP01. The sequence continues at coordinate 1,966 of CAKZQY010000342.1, read as the reverse complement.
GGCGACGTGGACACAGACAGCGTCGAGCGCACGGACGACGGGTACGTCGGTGAGACCGCCGGCGCAGTCGGACGGTTGGCCGCCGGCTCGGCGGCTGGTGGGACGCTCCACTACCCCTCGCCCGACTTCACCGCGGCGGGGCCGTGGATCGTCCTCGCGCCGCTCGCGGGGTTCGTCTCGACAGTTGCGACGGGGGTGGGAGAGGCGACGGTCGTGGCCGAGCGGGAGACCACGTCACAGCCGGGTCGAGAGTCGATCACCGACCAGCTCTCGGCGCTGCTCGAAGCTGCACAGCCGACTCACGAACACTACCCCGTCGAAACCGACGAGCAGGGAGTGTTCACCACCGGGATGACGACGTTCGAACTCAGTTCACTCGTGGTCGAGGACGAACTGCGGGCGACGTTCCGCGTCTCGACTACCCCTGCGACTCGTCCGAGCGACGTGACAGACCGGTTTGCCGACGTCCCGGGCGTCGAGCGCGTCGACTACGAGACGGTGGTCGGTGTCACACGGGCTGACCCGTCGGCGGCTCTCCGAGAGGCAGTCGAGGCCGCCCACCGAGAGGTGCGAGGCGACTGCGAGTACGAGTGGCTCCCCGATCCGGGTGTCTTTGCGACGATCCCGGGCGGTGAGAAGCTCGCACTCGGGACGGGAACGCCGCGCGCGGGAGCGTTCTCGCGTGCGCAGTACCAGACCTGTGTCGAACTGTTGGAAACGACACTCTCGAACGTCGATCCACGCTCCGAGGTGGGTTCACCTTCTAATGCGGGGTCAGACACGTGAGGACGATTGCCAACCCGATCGAAGGGTCCGAAGTCAGGGTCGAGCCGAAACAGTCTCCGGGGATCAACATCAACGGCGTCGCCGCCGATCTGGAGCACGTCTCCAAAGCCGACGTACGAGTCGATCTCCTCGACGACACGCGGGCCAACGACACGCGGCCTGACGACACGGGGGCCGACGACACGCGGTCTGACGGCACGCGGGCCGACGACACGGGGGCCGACGGCACGCGGTCTGACGGCACGCGGGCCTTCGTGGTCGAACACGTCCTCGGTCCCCTCGGTCTGTACGGCATCACCGCTGCGGAGGTCGTCGGCATCCGCGAGGAGTGGGACTTCGCCCGGCCGGAGCACCGGTTCGCGTACGCGACGGACGCGGGGCCTGCGAGTGTCGTCGGTCACCCCGCAGGACTGCCGAACCCAGAGCTCGCCGAGGCACTCGGTCGGGCCAGCGTCGTTCGCGGCGAGTCGGAGCCACGGCAGACAGTGAGCCAGCCAGTCAGCTTCGAGGCAGGCGGCGGAGAGATCCAGCTCCGACCGGCAGCGTGTGGCGACGGAATCGAGTTCGACGTCCAGTACGAGGACGCCTCGATCAGTGTGCAGGTCGACCCACGAGAGACGGCGGACGACAGCCTGATCGACTCCGTCGCACAGTCGACGACACCGTACCTCAGCCCGACCGACGAGGAGGCGGTCACTCACTCCGTCGCGGACCTCGTCTCCGACATCGCGGTTCTCGGCGGGTTCGACGACCTCGTGGTCGACGTGACGCTGGCGGGAGCCTACCACGCCCTGACTGTCGGCGCGGCGCGCAGAGCACACGAGGACGGCGTGGTTACGTTCCGCGAGTAGGTGGAATCGACCGCCGCCGCCGGATCAGTCACCGTCCGCCTCCGCGGTCACTTATCAGTCACCGTCCGCCTTCGCGGTCACCTATCAGTCACCGTCCGCCTCTGCGGCAGCCTCCATCTCGCGGTAGCGTTCGGTGAACGCGGCCTCACACGACGCACAGCAGAACCGTCGGCGTTCACCGCCGACCACGCTGCTGGTGCCCTCGCTGGTGACAGTGTTCCCACACTCGACACAGTCGAGCGCGAAGCCGGCCGGGTCGACACCCGGCGTCCACTCGGACTCCGCGACGAGCTCGACGGAGGAGTCGGCGACACGATCCTCACCGACGG
>CAKZQY010000341.1 GCA_937142015.1 uncultured Halobacteria archaeon | reverse complement strand
AACGAGGCGAAAGCCCACCCGCTTCAGGGGTGCGGATGAAGCCGACAACGATGGATCAAACCACGGGACTGTGCTCGCCGGGAGTTTTATGTGTAATCGAGACACATGTACCACCACACCGAGGCGGGTTTCGCCGCCCGAGTAAACGGATAATATCGGGATTCGGGCCACACCACGTCCGAGGGAATCCCCTTCGGGCCGCTGGGTGTGGATTCCCACACACGGTAACTCTGAATCCCACGCCGGGATAGGAGTAACGGCGGCTTGGCCCCGCCAGCAGTCCGGTCGTGTCGACCACGACTGCAAACCTGACACTCCCAACCGAGCGGTGCGGTGCCGTGGGAATCCCACGGTCTTCAGCCGTGGGAGGAGGTCAACACGCTCCATTCCGTGACTGGAACGTCAGCAGCTACGACGAGGTGGTCCGACGCCACTCCGTCGAGCGAGAGAGAACGCTCTCGAATCGCTCGCCGAGTGTGCCACGTACGCACAGCGAGTCGGCGTCCCCCTCTGTCTGGAGAACCAGCCCGTCGACGAGGAGAAGCGGCGGTACACCACGACGCCTGCCGACCTCGCGGAGATGCTCGACACTGTCGACGTGGATCCGACGTATCTCGGTGTCACACTGGATGTCGGCCACGCGAAGATTAACGGCGAGGACTGCCAGGAGTTCGTCGAGCGCTTCGGTGAACGAATCCGCGTGTGTCACCTCCACGACAACGACGGAACTGCGGATCGACACAAACCGCTACCAGCGTACGAACCACTGGTCGAAGCCGTCCCCGCGGACTGTTTCGTCTTCGAGATGAAGACCGTCGCCGACGTGGCTACTTCTGTCGGCGTCGACGCCCCCCCCAGAGCAATCGGCGTCGAGCGACGACCGATACTGTCGATCACGCGAGTGTCGATCAGCGGTCGACAGATCCGACGTGAAACGCGTCGGCACTCCAATTGTAGCGCAGCGGCGTTCACGGGCTCGTGACCGACGGCACGAGACGCGCTGAGACCACGATTCTGCCGCAACCGTACTCACGGGGTGTGACAGACAGTATCAACCGTGAGAGAAAAACTCCCCATCGTCTCGGTGCCGACGGGGTCGCTGGACGGGGTCGGCCGACTCGAGAGTCGGAACACTTTTTAGTATTTAGGTGAGCCTAAACCACGTGACAGACGATTCGAGGGTCGAGGGGTGAGCGACTAGATGGCGACGGAAATTCCATCCGAGACGGACGCGACCAGCCGGCGCGAGCAGTGGCTCGACTGGTTCGACGGCTCGCTGTTCACGCTCGTCGTCGGGAGTCTCGCCGTCACCGTCGCCGGTGGACTCGTGCAGGTGAGCTTCGGCGCGTTCTCGATGAGTATCGTCGAGGCGTGGCAGGCCGTCTTCGACCCGAACGTCGTGTTCGACCCCCGTGCGTGGGAAGCGTTCCTCCTGGGCGGTGAGGTCCCCGAGATGAACGAGCGGAGTCTGATCGTCTGGAACATCCGGCTGCCGCGGGTGTTCGTCGGCGCGCTCGTCGGGATGAACCTCGCGGTCTCGGGAGCGATCTTCCAAGCCGTGACGCGGAACGAACTCGCCAGCCCGTTCATCCTCGGAGTCTCCTCCGGTGCCGGATTGGCGATCCTGCTGACGCTGGTCGTCTTCTCGGGACTGGCGGCGTTCCTGCCGGTCGTCGCTTCTGTCGGCGGCGCGATTGCGTTCCTGATCGTCTACGCTATCGCGTGGAAGAACGGCACCTCTCCCGTCCGACTCGTGCTGGCGGGTGTCATCGTCGGGACAGTGTTCAGTTCGCTCCAGACGGCGCTGTTCTTCTTCGCCGACAACATCGGCGTCGTCCAGTCGGCCATCGCGTGGACCACCGGCTCGCTCACCGGGACGGACTGGGAACAGGTGCGGATGGTGCTGCCGTGGACGGCCGTGGCGATGCTGCTCGCGCTGATCAGCTCACGGCAGCTGAACGTCCTCCTGCTCGGTGAACAGACGGCGAGTTCACTCGGGATGAGTGTGGAGAAGGTTCGGTTCGCGCTCTCGGGTGTCGCAGTGCTGGCGGCGGCCGCGAGCATCGCTGTCGCGGGGATCGTCGGGTTCGTCGGCCTGATCGTCCCGCACGTGGTCCGCAACGTCGTCGGGAGCGACTACAAGAAGCTCGTCGTCGGCTGTCTGTTCGCCGGGCCGGCACTGATGGTCGCGGCCGACGTGGGCGCTCGACTCGCGTTGAATCCTGTCCAGATTCCGGTCGGCATCGTCACTGGACTCGTCGGAGGACCGTACTTCCTCTACCTGATGCGGAAACAGGAACAGATGGGTGAGATCTGATGTCAGGAGAGCGACGGAGTGAGACGACGGGAGAGCGACGGAGTGAGACGACGGGAGAGCGACGGAAAGAGACGACGGGGGAGCGACGGACCGATCCACGGACGAACGGGAGCAGTCCAGCGAGTGTGGACGAGCCGGGAACCACTGTGAGTGGCCGCGGCGAGGCCGACGGCCGCCTCGACGGCGAGGACCTCGTGCTCTCGTACCCCGGCAGCGACGGGCCGGTCGTCGACGGGGAGTCGATCACGGCCAAAGCCGGTGCGGTGACGGCACTCGTCGGCCCGAACGGGTCGGGGAAGAGTACCCTCTTGAAGGGACTCGCCGATCAACTGGAACCCGACTCTGGGTCGGTTCTCGTCGACGGTCGGGCAATCCAGTCGTTCGACAAGAAGGAACTCGCTCGGACGGTCGGACTGCTCTCTCAGGAGAGTACCTCACCGAACAGCATCACCGTCGAGGATCTCGTCTACCACGGTCGCTACCCGCACCGTGGGTTCTTCGAGAGCACGACCGAGGCAGACGAGCGGGCCGTCGACCGTGCCATCGAGCTGGCAGGCTGTGGACACCTCCGCGACCGCGAGGTGGGTAGTCTCAGCGGCGGGCAGAAACAACTCGCGTGGATTGCGATGGTGCTCGCACAGGACACCGACGTGCTCTTGCTCGACGAGCCGACGACGTTTCTCGACCTCCGCCACCAGCTCGAAGTGATGGAGATCGTCGAGACCCTGCGCGAAGAGAGCGACATCACCGTGATCGTCGTCCTCCACGACATCCAGCAGGCGGCGCGACTCGCCGACGAGATGGTCGCGCTCGAGGAGGGCGCGATTCGGGCTCGTGGGACACCCGAGGAGGTTGTCACCGAGGAGCTGCTCGCGGAGGTGTTCGAGGTGGACGCCGAGGTCGAGTCGACGCCACGCGGTCCCCGGATCGAGCCGCTCCGGCCTCGTCACGACGACGACCGGGAGCGCCCGACCGAACGTGTCGCTCGGCCCGACAGTGGGGACAGCTGATGGCCGCCAGCGACGAGTTCGAGACCGAACTGGACGCCTCCCGCGAGCAGGTCGAGCGGCCCTTGTGGCGACTGTTTCGCGCCTACACGCCGGACCACGCGCCGTGGCTCGCGGTCGGCCTGCTCACGAGCGTGCTCGCCTACGGGACGGTGCTCGTGACACCCATCGTGTTGGGGACGACCATCGACGCGGTGTTCACACGCGAGAGCGCGTACGCGCTGCCGCTCGTTCCCGACGCGTGGCTGCCGAGCGAGCAGGAAACACAGTTCTGGTTCTCGACGGCTGTCGTGGCCGCTGCCCTCCTCGGTGGGGCCGTCCTGCAGTGGGTACGCGGCGTTGCGATCAACTACTTCGCACACGGCGTGATGTACGCCATCCGAGTCGACGCCTACGAGAAGATGCAGCGGCTGGACATGACGTTCTTCGACAACAAGGAGACCGGCGAGGTGATGTCGATCCTCAACAACGACACGTCGAACCTGGAGACGTTCTTCGACAACGCGCTCGGGGACTCGGTGCGGATCGGCGTGATCGTCGTCGGCGTGACCACGGCGCTGCTGTACACGAACCGTCAGCTCGCGCTGGTGACGCTGGGGGCGGTGCCGCTGCTCGTGGGCTTCACGTGGTGGTTCGCACGCGTGATCGAGCCGCGGTACACACGCCACCGCGAGACCGTCGGCGACCTCAACACGCGCATCGAGAACAGCCTCGGTGGCATCGAACTGGTGAAGACGACGAGCACCGAAGCCTACGAGACCGACCGCGTTCGCCGCGTCTCCCGGGACGTGTTCGACGCCAACATGGACGTGTTGAAGCTGAGCTACTTCTACCGGCCGGGGATGGAACTCGTCACGGGCGCGGCACTGCTCGCCACGTTCGTGCTGGGCGGACTGTGGGTGTTCTCCGGCCCGCCGCTGTTCTTCTCGGGGGAGCTGACGACCGGCGAGTTCGTCGTGTTCATGCTGCTCACCCAGCGGCTCACCGGCCCGATGGCCCAGCTGTCGAACATTGTGGCGTGGTACGAGAACGCCCTGGCCTCGGCCAAGCGCATCTGCGGGCTGATGGACGTGCCCGTCCGTATCGAGGACGCACCGAATCCCGTCGCACTGGAGGATGTCGACGGACGGATCGAGTACGACGACGTGACCTTCGCCTACGAGAGCGGTGAAACGGTGCTGGACGGCGTCGACATCGAGGCCGCGCCGGGGGAGACGGTCGCTATCGTCGGACCGACGGGGGCCGGGAAGTCGACGGTCGCCAAGCTCCTCCCGCGGCTGTACGACGTTTCCGAGCCGAGAGGTCCGGACGGCCCGTCGAGGGAGCGGAGCGAGTCCGACGGTGTGACCGGCGGCGCAGTGCGCGTCGACGGCCACGACGTGCGGGACGTGCGGCTCGCAGACTTGCGCTCCACGATCGGCTACGTGAGTCAGGACACGTACCTGTTCGACGGGACGGTCGCGGAGAACATCCGCTACGGCCAGTTCGACGCCGACCGCGAGGACGTCGTCGCCGCCGCGGAGGCCGCCGAGGCGCACGGGTTCGTCCAGACCCTGTCGGAGGGGTACGACACCCGGGTCGGGGAGCGCGGGGTGAAGCTCTCGGGTGGCCAACGCCAGCGTATCGCCATCGCCCGCACAGTGTTGCAAGATCCCGACATTCTGCTGTTAGACGAGGCGACCAGCGCCGTCGACACGGAGACGGAGTACCTCATCCAGCGCTCGCTCGACCGACTGGCTGCCGACCGGACGACGCTGGTGATCGCTCACCGACTCTCGACGGTCAAGAACGCCGACACGATTGTCGTGTTGGACGACGGCGAGGTGGTCGAGCGTGGCACCCACGAGGATCTGCTGGCCGCAGACGGACTGTACGCGAATCTCTGGGGCGTGCAGGCCGGCGAGATCGAGTCGCTGCCCGAGGAGTTTCTCGCCCGAGCAGCCGAATCCGCCGCCGAACGGTGAGAGCAGTCCCACAGCACCTCGACATGGGGTACATTCACCGGTGCAAAGCTGGCATCGACGTGCCGGAGCACGCACAGGTCGTCCGAACGATGAGCGCCGAACTGTCGCGTATGCTCTCTCACCTGCTGTTCACTGCGACGGACGCGTTGGATGTCAACGGCGGGTTCACGAGTCACGACGCACGATCAGACGACAATCACGACGCACGACCAGACGACAATCACGACGAGACGGGAAACCGACAGGTTCCTGCCGGCGGAGGCAAACGACTCTGTATGGAGTTCACCGCAACGGTCGAGGGAGTCACGGAGGTGGGGCCGGAGACGGTCGCGGTCACGGTGTCGGCTCCGGCAGCGTTCGACGCGCGTCCGGGGCAGTTCGTCCGCCTGACGGCGACGGTCGACGGCGAGGATGTCTCACGCTTCTACACGGTCTCTTCGCCAGACACGGACGAGACGTTCGAGACGACGGTCGGGCTGGGCGGGGGCGACGAGGACGGTCCAGACTTCTCGGCGTACCTCGCTGATCTCGACGCCGGTTCCGAGCTCGCCGTGACGGGGCCGTTCGGTGACCAGTTCTACGAGGGTGAACAACGGGCGCTCGTGTTGGCCGGCGGAGCGGGCGTCGGACCGGCGGTCGCTATCGCAGAGCGTGCGCTCGCGGACGGCAACGAGGCGGCTGTCGTCTACCGCGACGACGCGCCGGCACACACCGAGCGGCTGGACGCGCTGCGGGACCGTGGCGCGTCTGTCGTCGTCACCGACGGCGCAATCGGCGCGCTGGTCGCAGACGCCGCGACCGGCGACCCCGGAGAACAGGCGTTCGTCTACGGGTTCGCCGACTTCGTCGCCGAAGCCGAGGGCGCACTCGAAGCTGCCGGACTCGACGCCGACGACGCGAAAATCGAGAACTTCGGGTGAGTGCTGTCGGGTCGTCCAAACGTCGGGTAGGCCGTTCGAACGTCGGGTGGGTCGTTCGCACGTCGGGTGGGTCGTTCGCACGTCGGACGATGACTGTAGATCGTCGGCCGCTGCTACTGATACTGTCAGTCACCAGCGACAGCGTTCCGGAACCGAACGGCAGTGTCCCACAGCAGCCGCCAGTCGTCGGTGAACACCTCGGCAACGAGGTGTAATAGAAAGCGTTTGAACAACTCTAGAACAATAAACTATGTCAATATAAGCAGAAATAATATATCAAAGGGTTGATAATGGTGGCAGATAAGCTCATAATTGTGATCGGAAGAAAATCGCAGCTGTCTAGAAGAGGTTACTTTGCCTCAGTTGCCGGAATTATACTGAGTAGTACGGCGGGGGCAGTCACAGCCGAGAGCGACAGAGCAGGCGGCGGACCAGCCCAGCGGCGGTTCCCAGAGTGGGAGATGATCGAGTTCAGAGAGGCACAACAATCGAGCGTGTCACAGCAGCGTTCACCCGGCAGAATGACCGGGAGAGGAAAGCCGTTCAACGATTCGATATCGCTCACGCTGGAGATGAGTGCGTCGTCTTCAATAACGATGGCGTACAACATTCGGAGCGAGAAGCGATATGACACGGTCTCTGTCTCCCCATCTGCACTCACTGTGAGCCGGGTGACGGAGGGAACGGAACAGTTGCTCGCACAACAGAAGATCGATCCATCCGGTGTAGCTGGTGTTTCACGTCTCCGGCTCGGCTGGAGTGAACCTGGAACGCTTCGAGCGTCACTCCGAAACGGGGTCGTAGGATACCGTTGCCAAGCAGACGGTGTCCGAATCCAAAACATGGGAAGGTCAGATACAATTGGGATCAGCGGTTCCAGCGAGACTCAGCTACGGATGATCGAGACAGGTCGACCCGAGGTATCAGAGGCACAACCAAAGGGGAGTACAGAGAGCCTCAACAGAAAGCTCAGACAACTCAGGCGTCAGTTTGGGCCTCTCTCACTCAGCTTCGAAGAGAAGACAGCGGTGATAACTGCAGGGGACAGGCGGTGGCGAATCGAGATGGAAATGAGCGAAGACGAGCTGACCATGACAGACTGGAACGGAGGGACGCACGTTGTGTCCAACCTGTCGAGAGGCGAAGCGATCCGACAGGTGGAAATGAGACGGATGCGGCGACAGCTTCAGGAGGTACAGTAGAATGCTAACAGACAGCTTCAAAGACTCTCCCGAATCTGTCTCCCCCGGTGTCGACGAAGACCTGTTCGACGCACGATTCGCGGCAACGAGACGCGAGGGTGTCCCAGTTGAAAAGACCACAGCGCTGTGGAGAGAGAACCAGAAGAAGGCAGAGTGTGCAGTCAACCAGCAGGTACTGGGTACGGGAGGGGCGTCGGCAGCCATCGGAACTCGTTTGCAGGTAGATGGGAATCCATCACAAGACCTGCAGCTGACCATTGACCCCAACTGGAGGGGAATGATCAGTAACAAGGGCTTCGGAAGTTCGACGCTACAGTTCCAGACACTCGCTACACGCGGTAGTGCCCCTCTCTTCCCTGATCTTGGATCGTCGTCGGTTCTTGATCGACGGGAACATGTCGATCTGAGTAGAGGGGCATCACTGACCCCAAAAGTAGTGTCTGGCAGTAACTCGGTCGACCTGGTGGTTCTTTCATCTGATCTATCAGACGGAGACATCGTTCGTGTTACTGTTGGTGCGGATGTGACCGCGACTATGACGAATGGGCTGGGTCAAAGCCGTGCCGATGCAGCCTCAAACGTTGAAGGTAATTACGATGGTCGTATCTTCTTTGGATCGGTTCAGGTCAGTTGGAGATAAGCACCCTGTATTATGACCGAAATAACAAATCAAAAAATAAGTTTTTATATTATAAATGTTTATTCATCTCTTTTCATTAATATATCTATATTTTATTTTCTTGGAATAATATTTTATAGACGTAGTGGATTTATAGGGCTTGTGGTAACAAAGTACTTGAGCATGGCAGTACTTGTGCCATATATTCTAATGATCCCGGTTTTTTACGCTCTGAAAGTTGACCGAGAGCATGTGAGTAATCGCTCCGACTGGAATCCAGGGCCAGGATACTTTGCAATGTGCATCCCTCATCCACTACTGATGGCGATATCTCTAGTTTATATATACCGAAGACATAAGAACGCTCCAAGTACAGGCTCTAGCTGACTTGTCAACTCGTATAGCTATTCCAATTTGGTTTTCTCAGATCTGATAGCACTTCGAAACCGAACAGCAGTGTCCCACAGCAGTCGCCAGTCGTCGGTGAACACCTCGACAGCGACGGTCGGATCGTGGTCTGCCAGCGTCGTCGCCGCGGTCGGGTCGACCTCCCCGCTGCCGAGCGGGACGTGTGAGTCGCCACGCTCGCGGGCGTCGTGGACGTGGACGTGCGAGACGAGGTCGGCGTGGGAGCCGAGAAACGCGTCGAGTCCGTCGTTGCCGACTTCGAGATACGCGTGGCCGATGTCGAGACACAGGGAGACGCCGGCGCTCGCCGCCGCCTCGCCGACAGTCCAGATGTCGAACCCCTTGTCGAGGTGGCCGAGATTCTCGACACACACCTCGACACCGCGTTCGTGGCCGCGTGCTGCGAGTTCCGCGACAGTGTCCGCCAGCAGCGTCTCGTCACCGCGGTCGCGTGGATCTGTGTCGGCGTGTGTGACCGCCTTCGACGCGCCGAGCGCCGCGGCGGTGTCGAGCGCGCGTGTCTGGTAGTCGAGTGCCGCACGACGGATCTCTGTGACTGGCACCGCGTACGGGTGGACCGTCGGGAGGTGAACTGTCCGGTCGAGACCGAGTTCGTCGAGTCGGTCCGCGAGCGCCGTGGTGTCGATCTCGTCGATCCGAACTGCGTCGCCGCCGACCGACAGTTCGAGGAACTCGAACCCGTCGCCGTGAGCGGTCGCTGTGGTGCCGATTCGGTCGTAGAAGCCGCCAACTGTCGCTCCGAGTTGCATCCGTCGGCGGTGAACGGCCCGCGTCAAAACGGTGGCGGACGACCGTCGCGGCACAGTCTTCACACTTGTCGAGGCCATCGGGACACAGCTTTCACGCTCGTGGACGACCAGCGTGGTACGGCCTTCACCGAGGGCGACAGCCGTCGTGGTGGAGTCCTCACGAGGGGCGAGCGTCAGGTTGTCCCGCCCGTGCGACTCCGACGGATTGAGTACCGCTCCCGCCATCGGCGGCGACATGGACACACTGGCAGTGACCGGCGGGCGGGTGCTCACGCCGTCACTCTCGGTCAGAGAGGCGGACGTACTGGTCGACACGGCGGCGGGCGAGATTCTCGACGTGGCACAGGATCTCGGCGGCGACGCGGACGGGACGCTGGACGCGACGGACGGGCTGGTGATCCCGGGGCTGGTCAACGCGCACTGTCACATGGCGATGTCGCTGTTGCGAGGCTACGCAGCAGAGAAGCCGCTGGAGACGTGGCTCCGCGAGGAAGTGGGCCCGGTCGAAGCCGAGTTCACGGCCGAGGACATCCGCGTCGGCACGGAACTGGCGTTGGTCGAGCTGATCCGCTCGGGTGTCACCGCAGTCGGTGACATGTACTTCGAGACGGCGGAGGTCGTGGAGGCGGTCGCACAGTCCGGCCTCCGGGCGCGACTCGGGTTCGCGGCTGTGACGGTGACGAAAGACGACGTGGGTGCGCAGGCGGATGTCGACGAGTCGTTCCGTGTCGCGGAGACGTTCGACGGCGCGGCGGACGGCCGGGTGCGGACGGCCGCGATGCCCCACTCGCTCACGTCCGTCGAGGAACAGTACCTCGCAGCGTTCGGCGAGCGCGCGGCCGCCGACGGACACCCGCTGCACTTCCACGCCAACGAGACGACCGCCGAAGTCGACCCGATCGTCGACGAGTACGGCGAGCGACCCCTCGTGTTCGCAGACGACCACGACCTGCTGCGTGACACGTTCGTCGCTCACGGCGTCCACCTCGACGAGACGGAGATCGAGTTGGCCGCCGAGCGCGACGTGGGTGTCGCACACTGCCCGGCAGCCAACGCCAAGCTCGCGTCCGGCATCGCGCCGGTGCAGCGGATGCTCGACGCGGGCGTGACTGTGGGCCTCGGCACGGACGGCCCGGCGTCGAACGACGATCTCGATATGTTCGACGAGATGTGTCAGGCCGCGATGGTGGGGAAGCTGGCGGAGGGCGACGCGACGGACGTGTCCGCGGCGTCCGTCGTCGAGATGGCGACCGCCGGTGGAGCCGACCTCCTCGGCTTCGACGCCGGACGGATCGAGGCTGGCCGCGCGGCCGACCTCGCGGTCGTCGACCTCGACGCACCACACCTCACGCCGGAACACGACCTCGTCTCGCTGCTGGTGTACGCCGCTCGCGGCAGTGACGTGCGCCACACGGTCGCCGACGGTGAGGTGGTGATGCGTGACCGCGAGGTGCTGCCGTTCGACGCCGCTGCCGTCCGCGAGCGTGCGGCCGACCACGCTGCCGCCGCTGTCGAGCGACAGTCGTCGTAACGACTCTCTGCGTCGTCGAGCGAGAATCGTCGCAGCGTCTCCGTGTTGTCGAGCGAGAATCGTCCCAACGGCTCTCTGCGTCGTCGAGCGACAGTCGTCGCAGCGTCTCCGTGTTGTCGAGCGACAGTCGTCGCAGCGTCTCCGTGTTGTCACAGTCGGCCCGCACCTTTTCACGCAGTCGGGCCGAACGAGCGAGTATGGCGACAGCCGACGGCACGTGGCGGTACCGCGACGAGCACGGGGAGAGCTTCGGCCGCACGTACTTCCGTCGGTTCGGGCCGGGCGTCGTCTCCAGTCTCGGACTCGGGACGTACCTCGGAGAGCCGACGGAAGAAGACGACGAGCGGTACGCCGAGAGCGTGCGGACGGCGCTCGACACCGGCGTGAACCTGATCGACACAGCCGTCAACTACCGCGCGGGACGCAGCGAGCGGGTGGTCGGAGAGGTGCTCCGCGAGAGTGACGTGCCTCGTGAGTCCGTCGTCGTGGCGACGAAAGGCGGGTTCGTCCCGTTCGACGGCTCGCGGCCGGAGGACCCCGGACGGTACGTCCGCGAGACGTTCCTCGACCCGGGACTGGTGACGGCCGAGGCGCTGGCCCACGGCAGCCACGCCATCACACCCAGCTTCCTCGATGCGCTGTTGGACCGGTCACTCGACGCGCTCGGGCTGGAGACGGTCGACTGCTACTACGTTCACAACCCCGAGACACAGCTCGCAGTCCGCGACCGTGAGGCGGTGTACGACCAACTGGAGGCGGCTTTCGAGCTGTTGGAGCGCCGTCGCGCCCGCGGTGACCTGACTCACTACGGCGTGGCGACGTGGGACGCGCTGCGTGTCCCGCCGGACGCCGACAGCTACCTCGACCTCGGCGAAATTCTCACGCGCGCCGAGTCGGCAGCCGACCGAGTCGATGTCGAGGACTGCGGGTTCGCTGCGGTCCAACTCCCGTTCAACGTCCGGATGGCCGACGCGTTCACTGTCGAGGCTCACTCTCACGACGGCGACCGTGTGAGTGCCTTAGCGTTCGCCCACCGGGAGAATCTCTCCGTGTTCACCAGTGCCAGCCTCGGACAGGGCGAACTGACGACCGACGGAGCCATTCCGCCGGCCGTCGCCGCCGAACTCGACGGCGACACACCGGCTCAGCGTGCGCTCAACTTCGCACGCTCCGCACCCGCCGTCACCGCCGCGCTCGCTGGCGCACGCGACGTGTCACACCTCCGCGAGAACGTCGCCGCCGGAACGTTCGACCCGATGGGCGCGAGCCAGTTCGACGACGTGTTCGAGTGACGATTCCGACAGTCGGGAGTGTTCGCAGACGCAGACAGACCCGAAGCGGAGCGGAGCCGGCTGTCAGCGGAGCTCCTTCCACTGGTCGCCGCACTCTGGACACACCCGCCGTGTGTACACTTCGTCCGGGTCGTCCGTCGTCGTCAGGCTGACCCCGCAGGCCGTGCAGCGGAGCCGCTCGTAGTTGTCTTTCGACAGACTACCCTCCCGCAGCCCCTTCCGCACGCTTTGCATACGTCACGATAAGCGCGCACGTGGTATAAACTCCGTGCCGGCAGAACTGCTCCGTGCCGGCAGAACTGCTCCGTGCCGGCAGAACTGATAGCGTCCTGTGCTGGCACGAGCGTGCTATCTGGCACGAGATGCTGTGCTGACACGGCCGACAGCGTTGCAGCGACTGGAAGACGCGTCCGACAGCTGGCTCCATCGGACGCTCGATACTGACGCTGAACTCGCCGCTGGTCGGGACTTCGAACCAGACGACACTCCCTCATAGGGTCGTGCGTAGTGATTTTCGAGTGGGTGCCGAGTACCGGACGGTACCGCGCTGTTACTACGGCTGTGAGTCGAGTCGGCGGTAACTATCTACGCACGACCCTATCACGGAGTGCGAGCTGGCGGTGAGACCGCCGATTCGGTCGGTCGGTCCGGCCAGTTCTCCCTGAGACCGGCGGACCCGATGCGCGGATTCGACGGTATTCGCAGCGCCACAGTGAACCGTTCTCTATAGCGTAATGTCGTTTACTATCGCCAGACCATCGTTTCCCGAGGGCTTACGTGTGAGCGGGTTAGGCCACCAGTATGGCGACCCGACTCCCAGACTCGGCGTTCGACGACCGGCTGGCGGCGGTTCGAGACAGGCTGGCGGAGACGGAAGCAGACGCGGCCTGCTGGTTCGGCGCGACGGCAATCGAGTACCTGACCGGCTTCCACCACATTCAGACGGAGCGGCCGGTCGTGCTCGCAGTTACCGCAGAGCGCGTCGAGATCACCGTGCCGAGACTCGAAGTCGAGCGTGTCGAGCCGAACCCGCGGATCGACGCCGTCCACAGCTACTTCGACTACCCGGGTGGCGCACCCATCGAGACCGCTCGCGAGATGCTGGCGGGGCTCGACGCGGACCACGTCACCGCGGACGCCGACGGCGCACCCGGCGTAATGGGCTACGAAGGGCCGGCGCTGTCGGAGTCTCACACCGTCGACAGCCAGTCGTGGGTCGACAGAATGCGCTGGGAGAAGACAGACGCCGAGATCGACCTGATCCGGGAGTCGGCCACGTGGGCCAACCTCGGACACCGCTACCTCGCGGAGTACACGGAACCCGGCGCACACCCGGCGACAGTGAGCCAGCGCGCCTCGATGGACGCCTCGCGTGCGATGCTGGACGCGCTGGGTGACACCTACGCCGTCCGCGTGCGCGGTGACGGTCCCGTTCACGCCGGCTACATCTCGGGCCACGAGACGGCGCTCCCCCACGGACACACACCCAACGAGCGGCTGTCGAGAGGCGACGTGTTGATCACGGGCGCGTCGGCGAACGTCGACGGCTACCACTCGGAGCTGGAACGGACGATGTTCGTCGGCGAACCCAGCGACGACCAACGGCACTACTTCGAGCTGATGCTGGAGGCGCAGTCGCTCGCTATCGACGCGCTCGGACCCGGCGTCCCGATCGCACACGTCGACGAGGTCGTTCACGACTACTTCGCGGAACAGGGGATCGAGGAGTTGGCACGCCACCACGTCGGTCACAACATCGGCATGGGTGGACACGAACCGCCGTACATCGACCGCGGCTGGGGGGAGTACGACTACGTCGAGGACGGCGACGAGGTGATGCGCGCGGGCCACGTCCACACCATCGAGCCCGGAATCTACACCGAGGAGTTCGGCTACCGCCACTCCGACACGGTCGCTGTCACGGAGGAGGGGACGGAGATGCTCACGCACTTCCCGCGTGATCTGGCGTCGAACGTGATCGGATGACGACGACGTTCGGTCTGTTCGACACACTCGTCCGTGCGGAGTTTCCCGAGAGTCCGGCGGCGGCAGTCGGCGACGAACTCGCGGAGCGCGGTGTCGATCTCCCAGACGACTGGACGGCGGCGTACCGCGAGACACACATCGACCCACCAGAGGGTGCGGAGGTACCGCTTCCGGCACACGTCAGCGCGGCGTTGTCTTCACGCGGTGTCGACGCCCCCGGCAACGCTCCCCGTCGAGCGGTAGTTGCGGCGTTCGACCCCGGGGTAGAAACCCGCGACGGGGCGGTCGAGGCGGTCGAGGCGGCAGCAACGCGCGGACCTGTCGGGCTGCTCGCCAACGCCGCCGCGCCGGAGCTCCTGCGGCGGACGCTGATCCGTGCGGCGTTCGACCGCGACGCCTTCGACGCAGTGCGGTCGAGTGCCGCCTGCGGCTGGCGGAAGCCCGACCGCCGAGCGTTCGAGACGCTGGCTCACGCGCTCGACGTTCCAGCGGACGAGCTGGTCCACGTCGGCCACCCGGACGCGGGTGACGAGGGTGTCCGTCGTGTCGGCGGCCGGTTCGTCGACGTGACTCGTACCGACCTCGCCGACCTCGCTCGACAGTTGCGACTGTGACTGGCGGGAAGTGACCGCCGCGAACCGGCGAGTAAACCACATACAGCGATACAGAACCTGCCAGTTTCTCACGACCGTGGCGGCGAGGCAAGGGTGCTGTCGAGACGCCAGCTCGACACAGTGTGAAGTCCGAAAATTCGAAAAAAGGGGAGGGGGAAGAGCGAAGCGAGGTCGAGGTTGCAGTGGACAGCGTGGTCCTACTCTGACCCCACTCCACCGAGAGCGCCGTCAGACGGAGATCACCGCAGCGAGAGGTTGATCGTCTTCGTCCGGCGGTAGTGATCGAGCGTGTCCGCACTGAGTTCACGTCCGATTCCGGACTGTTTGTAGCCCCCGAACGGGAGTCCCGGCACGAGGTCGTGGTAGCTGTTGATCCAGACGTAGCCCGCTTCGATGTCACGTGCCGCCTCGTTCGCCTGCCGCACGTCGTCAGTGATCACTCCGCCAGCGAGGCCGTACTCCACGTCGTTCGCCAACTCGATCATCTCGTCGTAGTCGTCCCACCGGAACACGGTCAGCACCGGCCCGAAGATCTCCTCTTGGACTGGCGGGGAGTCGTGATCCAGTCCCTCGACGAGCGTCGGTTCGACGTAACAGCCGTCTTCGAGTGTCGCGTCGTCCGGCTCGCCGCCGTCGACGAGGAACTCACCGCCCTCTTCGCGGGCGGCTTCGACGTACTCGACCGTCCGCTCGACCTGCTCGCGGGAGACTTTCGGGCCGAGATCCGTCTCCTCGTCCAACGGGTCGCCGAGGGTCGTCGACTCGACTGCGGCGGCGAGTCCGTCCAGCAGTTCGTCCGCGACCGCCTCGTGAACGAACAGCCGTGAGCCGGCCTCACAACACTCCCCGCTGTTGTAGAAGATGGCGGCGGAGACGAGCGACACCGCACGGTCGACATCCACGTCGGGGAACACGACGACCGGACTCTTGCCGCCGAGTTCGAGCGTCACGTCCGTGACCGTCTCGGCTGCGTTCTTCATCACCCGCTTGCCGACGGCAGTCGAGCCGGTGAACGCGATCTTTCGCACGTCGGGGTGGCTGGCGACCGCCTCCCCAGCCTCCTCGCCGTAGCCCGGAAGGACATTGACCACGCCGTCGGGGACCACGTCGTCGATCAGTTCCGCGAGTCGGAGCGCCGACAGCGGTGTCTGCTCGGCGGGCTTGAGCACGGAACAGTTGCCGGCCGCGAGCGCGGGCGCGAGCTTCCACGACGCCATCAACAGCGGGAAGTTCCACTGGATCACCTGCCCGACTACGCCGTACGGTTCTGCGATCACCTGCCCGTACCGCGACCCCTCGCTCATCGTCTCGCCGGGGTTCTCGCGGACGACGCCGGCGAAGTACCGGAACTGCTCGGCCGCACCGCGCACGTCGACCCGCGCCTCGGAGATCGGCTTGCCGTTGTCTAGTGTCTCTAGTTTCGCTAGTTCCTCCGTGTGATCCTCGATGGTGTCTGCGACGGCAGTCAACACTCGCTGCCGGCGACCAGCAGCGTAGCCGCTCCACGTCTCCTCGAAGGCGCTCCACGCGGCCGAGACTGCGCGGTCGACGTCCGCCTCGCGTCCGCGAGCCACGTCTGTCAACACCTCGCCGGTCGCCGGGTCGACTGTGTCGAACGTCTCCGCTGCCGCCGCGTCGACGAACTCTCCACCCACGTACAGCCCGGTGCTGTCGGGCAGTACCTCGGCTGCAACCGACTCGTGTCGCTCCTGCATCGTCGCCTGCTCCTCGACAGTGCCGTCTTCGCTCGCGTCTGTCTGACTCGACATGTGCGCTCACCTTCCGCCGAGCTGGTCGAAAGGCTTTCGCAATCTTTGCCAGACGCGTAACTTCTGGTTGTCACTTCTGCTCGGAATTGTGAACGATAGAAACTGATACTCTTCACTATCGGGTGATCGAGAGGGCTGGCCGACAGTATGAGGGAGTTGGCAGGAGACACGACGGTCGTGATCGTTCGAGACGCACAGCCGGCAGACGCCGAGGCGATCAGGGCAGTTCACTACGAGTCGATTCTCGGACTGGGGCCGGCAACGTACGACGAAGAGCAGGTGGCGGCGTGGGCAGCGGGCTGTGAGACGGCGTCGTACGCGGAGTCGATCACGGACGAGGAGGTGGTGTTC
>CAKZQY010000340.1 GCA_937142015.1 uncultured Halobacteria archaeon | reverse complement strand
AGTATAGGTGCTCTGAGTAGATAAATCTAGCAGTTCACGATTGAAGTGGCACTAGCGACAGCTCTCACAATTGCGGCGCACTCAGCCGGTGATAGGGTCGTGCGTAGAGATTTTCGAGTGGATACCGAGTATCGCGACGGTACCGCGCCGTTACTACGCCTGTGAGTCGAGTCAGCGGTAACTATCTACGCACGACCCTATGAGTCCGGCGTACCGTCGACTGACTTCTGGGTCAGGACCAGCTGTTCGGGAGATCTCATCATCTCTGGACGCCGCTGTTCTGTTCGAACCCCCGATTTCTGTGCTGGCTTCCACTGATTCCGTTCTAGATCGCCACAAAGCTACAACGGGTGACTGCTAGCCCGAGCACTGTGTGATCGAGAGTCTCGACTGAATGTTCGATAGGCACAAGACTAACCCTTCGAGCAGTCTGTCACGGAGACCGTCAGCGACGGGGCGCACCCTCACGAGCGCGCGAGCGACTGGACCCGACGCCGCGACGGTGGGACGAGACGGAATCAGACTCGGACGAGACGGGATCAGACCCGGACGAGACGGGATCAGACTCGTCGTCAGACGCCAGCAGACCCGTCGAACCCGCTCCCGTACCGGGGTATCTGACTCGTAACGTACGCCCAACCACGCGTCGCCTACCCGAATATAGTATTGTGCAATTTGTTCAAAACCGTTAAGTGTCGTGCCAGACCACCCACGAGTATGCAGCAACGGAGCAAGACTGCAAGGCTGTCGGAGGCAGACGATGTTCGGGTTTGAGTCGCTGTCGGGGACCGCACAGGCGGTTCTCGTCATCGGGGCGGTGTTGGTGGAGGCGCTCCTGTTGTACGTCGGGTACGGGGCGCTCGAACGGGCAGTCGGCCCGAAGATCACCGAGGCGTTACGGGGTGGTTAGTGTGGAGCTGTTCGGGGTCGCCGTCACGCTGCTCGGGTTGTTCGCCGGGTTCGGTGTGCTCATCGGGCTGTTGTTCGGCTTCTTCGGGATGGGTGGATCGTTCCTCGTCACCCCGGCGCTGTTGGTGATGGGGTACGAGCCGGACGTGGCGGTCGCCTCCGGGCTGGCGTTCGTGTTCGGCACCTCCGTGATCGCCACGCTGAAACACCGCGATTTGGGGCAGGTGGACTACAAGCTCGGAATCTCGATGATCGTCGGCACGACGGCCGGGATCGAGGTCGGGAAGATCGGGCTCCACTGGCTCCAGGCCATCGGGCTGGCGAACACGGTCGTCAGTGTGGCGTACGTCGCTCTGTTGGGGGGCATCGGCGCGTTCGTCACCTACCGCGCGACCGGCGACGGCGGTGGCGGCTTCGGTCACGACGAGGAGGCGGCCGAGAGTGAGCCCGACGCCGATGACATCCCCGAGATTGCGAAGACGATCCAGTCGTACCGCGTGCCGCCGATGATCGAACTCAGAGGCGGTGTCGTCGTCTCGCTGTGGATGGTGTTGCTCGTCGCGTTCGCCACCGGACTGCTCTCCGGGTTCCTCGGTGTCGGCGGCGGGTTCATCCGTATGCCGGCGCTGTTCTACCTGATCGGCGTGCCGGTGCCGGTCGCCGTCGGGACGGACCTGTTCGAGATCGTGTTCTCCGGCGGGATCGGGAGTTTCCTGTACGCCATCGACGGCGCTGTCGACCTCGCAATCGTCGCACCGCTTCTGGCCGGGAGCGCGCTCGGCGCGCGGCTCGGGGCGGCGGCGACGGACCTCGTCGACGAGGGTGACATCCAGGTGTACTTCGGCGTGATGCTGCTCCTCGGCGCGGTCGCGGTCGCCATCCGCCAGATCGGCGGCGTCCTGGAGATGCCGGTGTTAGACACGGTCGCGCTCGTCGTGATCGTCGGCGCTGCGCTGCTGGTCAGCGGCGCTGTCGTCGTGAGTTCTGCCCGCGAACTCCGCTCGCAGACCGCCAGCGGGACGAGCCGACCGACGAACTAGTTCGCGTTCGGGCAGGTTCCACGCCGCCGAAACAGTTTGACTCGTGGGGCCGCAACTCTGCCGACGATGACAGGAGACGTGCCGAGTGACGACTCGACGGGCAGGGGCGACGCAGACGCAGACACAGACGGGTCTGATCTGTCGACGGTGGAACGCGCTGCCGTCGAGGCCGCACGGTCGGCGATCCAGTCTGCGACGCCGTGGACCGGCCGGCTGCTCCACGTCGGTGGACGACCGGCGACGGCCGCGTGGCTCACGAGAGCGGGACACGGCGTGTGTCACCTCCGGGTCGACACGGCGGCGACGGGCGCTCCGTCGGAGACGACGGACACGTTCTCCGAGAGCTCGGCCGCGACAGCGTCGCTCCCCGACGGCGTGACAGTCGCCGAGGGAGACCGTCGGTCGTTGCCGTTCGAGACCGACAGCTTCGACGGCGCGTGTCTGTTGGGTCACGGTCTCTCGCCGATTCCGGACCAGCAGACGCGTCTCGACGCAGTCGCGGAGTTGGCGCGAGTGGTCGCACCCGAGGGACTGGTGTTCGTCACCGGCGTCGGTCGACTCGCCGCAGTGAGCGCGGAGTTCGAGCGCGACCCCGTGCGCGTGAGTCAGTCCGTCGCCGCGATCACGGACGACGGTCGCGTCACGGCCGACCGTGTCGGCCCCCGAGCGACGGGGATGGGAAGCGCGCCACTGCCGGCGCTGCCGTACCACGCCTTCCGACTGGAGGAGTTCGAGCGCGAACTCGTCGAGACGGGACTCGTCGTCGACCGCGTCGTCGGGCTGGACTCCTTCCTCGCGCGACTCGACGGACTCGACGAACTCGCCGGCGGTGCGCGCCAGCGCGTGGTGCGTGCCGCCGAGCGTGTCGCCACGGATCGAGCGGTCGCCGACGGCGCACGCCGACTGCTCGCGGTCTGTCGTGTCGCCCCGGAGCGACCCACGCCGGCTGTCGGTGCTGAGCGGTGAGACACTCGGGGATACACGGACGGGTGACACGACCTCGGACAACGGGCGACAACAGAGACACGATTTCGACCGACGAACGGCGGCCGTGAGCGGCGGCCGTGAGCGGCGCGCGGCGACCCGCTACCCGAACGTCCAAGTGCGTGTCTGTCGGAGTAGGTGGGCATGGACGGGATCGAACTGGAGGAGTTCTACGATCTCAGCTTGTTGACAGAACTGTCGTTGTCTCCGGACGGCGAGCGGGTCGCGTTCGTCGCGGAGGAGTCGGACCCGGAGGCAGACGAGACGCGGTCGGCGCTGTACGTCGCGCCGACGGACGGCTCTCGGGAGCCACACCGGCTCTCGCGGGCGTCGACGGCCTCACAGCCGACGTGGGGACCGGACGGCGACAAGCTCGCGTTTCTCACAGCCCGCGAAGAAGACCTCGCACGCAGAGCCGGTCGCGTGGAACGGGGGAACGGCGAGTCCGCAGACGGAGGCGACAGGAACGACGAGAGCGGCAGTGACGACGAGAGCGACAGTGACGACGAGAGCGACAGTGACGACGAGAACGGCGGCGGTGACAGCACAGGCGACGAGGGGCCGATCGGCGACGGCCCGCGCCAGCAGGTGTGGCTGTTCGACCTCGCGCTGGGTGGAGACGCCCGGCAGGTGACGAGCTTCGACGAGGGGGTGACGGACTTCGACATCGCCCCCGACGGCCAGCGACTCGTCGTCGCCGCACGCGACCCGACACCCGAGGACCGGGAGTACCTCGAACAGCGGCGCGAGGACGACGGCCCGATCGAGGTGACACGTCTCCAGCACAAGTTCGACGGCGCGGGCTGGCTCGACGACGTGACGACCTACCTGTTCGTGACGGAGGTCGACGGCGACGGGGAGCCAGAGCGGCTGGACGACGCCTACGCGGCCGGCTCCGTCTCGGCGCTGATGGGTCTCCAGCCGGCGTGGGGACCGACGGACCGTATCGCCTTCTGTCGGTGTGACGACGACGATCCGGACGACTCCGGCGCGTACGACGTGTTCACGATCTCACCGGACGGCTCCGACCTCCGGAAGCTGACGGATGGCAGTCTCCGTGCTCTCGCGCCGACGTGGTCGCCAGCGGGCGACCGACTCGCGTTCCTCGGACAGGACCACCAGAACTGGTACGTGCCGACCGAGGTGTTCGTCGCACCGACGGGTGAGTCGTCGATAGAGGTCGACAGCGACACCGCCGACGGCGACACCGCCGACAGCGACACCACTGACGCCGACACCGCCGACAGCGACACCACTGACGCCGACACCGCCGACAGCGACACCGCTGGCGGCGACACCACGGACGGTGAGCGGGGGTACGAGTCGATCTCGGCGGAACTCGACCGCACCGTCGGGCAGATGGTGACTCCCGAGTGGCTGGACAGCGAGACCGTCGTGGTGCCCATCGCGGACGAGGCGTGGACACGACTGGCCGTCTGTCCGGTCGACGGCGAGTCACGGCGCGCCTACGACAGACAGGGTCGCAGCCGCGAGATCGAGGCGTTCGACCTCGCGGGGGACACGGTCGCACTCGGACTGGGACAGCCGGACGCGACACCGGACGTGTACGCCGTCGACGCCGGGGAACTCCGCGAGGGTGAGACCGGCGGCCCGGTGACACGGGTGACGGCACTCGACGCAGACTGGGCGTCGAGTCGTCCGCTCCCGGACGCGGAAGTGGTCACCTACGAGAACAGCGACGGCGAGGAGATCGAAGCCGTCGTCTACTACCCGGCCGACTACGAGCCGGGCGAGGAGCCACGGCCGACGGTGGTCTCGATCCACGGCGGTCCGATGAGCTACGACGCCCCGACCTTCCGGTTCGATCTGGCGTACTTCACCAGCCGGGGCTACGTCGTCGTCAAGCCGAACTACCGCGGATCGACCTCCTACGGTCGCGCGTTCGCCGAGCAGCTGAAGGGCTCGCGCGGCAGGCTCGAGTCCGACGACGTGGTGTCTGCGGTCGACCACCTCGTCGCCGACGGCGTGGCGGACCCGGATCGACTGTTCTGTACGGGCTTCTCCTACGGCGGGATCACGACCGCACACGTCGTCACCCGAACGGACGAGTTCGCCGCCGCCGCGCCCGAACACGGAATCTACGACTTCTACAGCAACTTCGGCACGGACGACAACCACAACTGGCACGAGTGGGAGTTCGGGATGCCGTGGAACAACGAGGAGACGTACCGCGAGATCTCCTCGATCACGCGCGTCGACGAGATCGACACGCCGCTGTTGATCACTGCGGGCGAAGCGGACTGGCGGTGCCCGCCGACGCAGGCCGAACAACTGTACGTCAGTGTCCGCAAGCGAGGTGTCGACGCGAAGCTGGTGATCTACACGGACGAACACCACAACATCGGAGCGCCCGAACGAACGACGCGACGGATCGAGGAACTCCACGACTGGTTCCGAAAACACGATCCCGAAATCGACACGGAGCCACAGTGATTACTGCGAGTCTCTACCGCCGTGGCGACTCGTGTCGGTGAACAGAGCGTCTGAGCAGTCGGGTTTCGACGCCCTCCGTGGAACCGTTCGCAGTAATCACTACGAGCACGAAGCGACTCGGCACTGGGAGAGGAGAACGCGCTGCCGTCTCGACGCTGTTCCAGCAGGTGAAACACGGCTGCAACGTTCAGTTCAGTCGACATCTACGCTCGTTCGTGAACTACATCACCGATCCAGACGGTTTCTTCGAAGCGCACGCAGAGGACCCAGACTGGCTGGTCCCGTCGTTGGTAGTTCTCGCCAACGGGGTGTTGGCTGCAGTCGGGGCGTGGTACACGGTCCAGTTCGCAACCCGCGGGCTCGACTCGGCCGCAGTCACCACACTGCCGGCGATTATCGGTGTGGTCACCGGTATCGCCGTTCCGGTGGTGTTGTGGGTCGTGTTCGCGGCGTTGTTCTACGGGCTCTCGGCGCTCTTCGACGGCGAGGGGTCGTTCACCACGACGCTGTGGCTCGTCGGGTGGGGGTACGGCCCGGCGCTGATCGCCGGTCTCGTCTCGATGCTCGCGGTGTACTACGCCGGACAGGCCGTACCGCCAGCAGCCTCGTTCCAAGAGTACCCAGCTGTTCAGCGTCAGATCCAGACGCACCAGTACGTCGAGTGGTCACGCATCGTCCAGTTGGCGGTGACGCTGTGGCAGGGAGTGCTGTGGACCTACGCCGTCCGCCACGCGCGGAACCTCGACCTCCGCGAGGCTGCAATCGTCGTCGCCCTGCCAGTGGTGGCGTCGATCGGGCTGACGGTCAACTCGCTGCTGTAGCGGCCGCTCCGGGAAGTTCCGATCCACTAGATGTGCGGCTGAGACGGGTCTGGGACTCACGTCTCGTCTGCGGGCGCTGGCGCTGGCGCGGTCATCGCACCCTCCCGTTCACACGAGCGACTGCCAGCCCAGACGCCGCGTGCGACAGCGTGGCGAAGTCGTGCGAGCGAGTCCGCGTTCTCACTGGCGGCTCGGTCGGCGGACTCACCACTGCCGAGCGTCGCCGCGAGGTAGCCGGCGAACGCGTCACCGGCACCGGTCGTGTCGACCACGTCCACTGACGGCGCGTCGACGGTGACCGACGGCTCTGTGAACGGTGTCGGTGAGTGACCACCCACGAACACGCTCGCGCCGTCCGCCGCCTCCGTTCGAACGACAACTGCGCCGCGCGCGGAGGCGACAGCCAGTTCCGTTCGGAGTGCGTCGAACTCCGGTTCGTTCGGGACGAACACGTCGACGCGGGGGTGGTCGACGAGCGACTCGGCTCCGGCTGCTGGCGCGGGGTCGACGATCACGACCGGCGTGCGGGTGAGTGGGTCCTCACTGTCGTCGTCCGACGCGGCTTCCATCTCGTCGCCTCCCGTTCCGTCGTTCTCGCCGGCGGCGTGCAGTTCGTCGAGCAGCGCAGTCGCGGCAGCGACCGGAATCTCGTTCTGCAAGAGGAGTACCGCGGCGTTCCGAGCCACACTGGCAGCACGCTGTGCGTCCGTGTCGGTCACGGTGCCGTTCGCTCCCGGGAGAACGGCGATTCGGTTCTCGCCGTCCGGCGTGACCCAGATGTACGCCGCGCCGGTCTCCGTCTCGCGGGTCGCCAGTCGGGTCTCGACGCCCTCCGCAGCCAGTCGCTCGCGGACGCCGAACGCCGCGGCGTCGACACCGACCGCGCCGACGAGGGTCGTGTCTACGCCCGCCCGCGCCGCTGCGACGGCCTGGTTCGCTCCTTTCCCGCCGAGTGCCGTCGCGTCGGCGGTGAACGCTGCTGGCGGACTGTCGACTGTGACGGTCTCCCCCGGCGCGGGGCACGCTGCTGCCGTGTCTGACGGCTCTCCGGAGAGTCGCTGCGTGCGGTCGACGTTGACGCTCCCGAACACGACGACGCTGGGGGAACTGGTGTCACTACCCGCCCCGTCGTCTGGCGTGTCGTCTGGCGGTCCACCGCCGTCGGCTACGCAGTCTTCCACGGGTGGCGCATCGGAAGTCACGGCTCTGGCGGGTCGGTGTGGGCGGCGAGCGCCTCACGCAGTCGGTCGGGGAGCGACACGGGGTCGCCGTCGTCGCCGAGTGCAACCAGCACAGTCTCGCCCTCGGCAGCAGTTCGGCCGTCCGCCCGCACCTCGTAGGCGAACGTACAGCTCGTCTCGCCGACCGCCGACGCCCAGACGAGGACCGTCACGGGGTCAGTCCCCTCGATTGGGGCGTGAAACTCCACAGCCAGTGAGGCGAGCACGGCGTCCGTGTCCGCGAGGTCGACACCGACGGCCTCGCGGAAGAAGTCGTTGCGAGCGGATTCGAACATCGTGGCGTAGACGGCGTTGTTGACGTGACCCATCGGATCGAGGTCGCGGTAGCGCACGTCGACTGTCGTCTCGAACGGTGACACGGTGGCTGGTCGCGTTCGACCGTCTTCACTCTGCTGTCTCCCGCCCGACCACTGCTGTCTCCCGCCCGACGACCCCTGTCTCCCGGCCAGCGATCACCTCGTCGGTGACGCGTGACCGACAGCAAGTAGAAGCTTCAAATCCGTCCCGCTCGGAGAGTCGGGCATGACCGTCGTCGTCGTCCTCGCGTCGCCGCCCCGGCCCGGCCTCGTCTGTTCGTCCCTCCCGGAGACGACACCACTGTCGGCGTCGGAGGCGGCCGATCTGTACGCCGCGTCGCTCGCCGACACACTCCGCGCTGCCGAGCAGGCTGGGGGACAGCTGCTGGTCAACTACCGACCCGCCGAAACGATTCCAGACGGTGAGAGCGCCGCCGATGGGGAGGCGACCGCCGAGAGCCAGACGACCTTGGAGAATAAGCCAGACCCCGCCGCAGCGGTCCGCGCGCTGGCGAGTGAGGCGCTTGCGGACGTGACCGACGCCCGGTTCGAGCCACAGGTCGGCTCGACACCCTCCGCACGACTCGGGAACACGGTCACACACCTCCTCCGAGAGGAGGGTGCCGACTCAGTCGCCGTACTGCGTCCAGTCGCGCCGCTCGTCCGTCGGTCGACTGTCGACTCCGGGGTGATGAAACTCCGGTCGAACCAGACTGTCGTCGGCGCGACACCGGCGGGTGACTACTTCTTCGCGGGGTTCACCGACCCGCTCGCGTTCGACGACGCGCTCGCCGATCCGGCTGTCCAGACGCTGACCGACCGCGCGCGTGACGCGGACCACGAAGTCGACTTCCTGCCGGTCCAGCCCGCTGTCGACACGCCTGCCGGACTGTCGACGCTCGTGCCGCTGCTCCGGGCGCGTGTCCGTGCCGAACGCGTCGTCCCGACCGAGACGGCGACGTTCCTCCACGATCACGACCTCGCCGTCCGTGACGGTGCTGTCGTGCGCGAGAACGCAGCCGAAGAGCGCGCAGCCGAGGAGGACGCCGTCGACGAATCGCCGTGAACCGACGGTCGTTCCTGTGGACGGCGACAGCCGTTGCCGTCGGCAGTGCCGGCTGTGCGGGTCGGTTCGCGGGGACCGAGTCGCTCGGTGATCCGTCGGTCACGAACGAGGAATCCGGGCGGGCGTTCTACAACTTCTCGCGGGACGGCGAGCCAGCCGTGAGTGTCGACGTGGGTATCCGGCCCCGCGAGCGTCCGACTGCGCGCGGCACGGTCCGTGTCTCCGTCACGCCGGAGTCGGCGTTGCGGACGGAGTCGATCCGGCTCGCGCTCCGCGCGCCGGCAGTCCCCGAGCCGGGCGAGCAGACGGCACGTTTCTTCCTCGAACTGCCAGACGGCCCGAACTACCCGCCGTTCTCGCTCCACGTCGACGAGGATCAGTACGCCGTCGTCGCGGTCGACGAACTCACCGCCGCCGACCTCGGGACGGGGACGATTCCGCTCGCGCTCGCGGTCGTCCCGACGAATCCCGTGCGGTCGCTGTCGATCCGCTGCACGACAGTCTCTCTCGGTGCGCGTGGTTCGCGGGTCGTCGCCTCTCTCGCCGACGAACTGTCGATGCCGGTCGAGTGAGACTCGTCCACTACGAGTACGTGACCCGACGCTGTCTCGACGGCTCGTAACCCGACGCTGTCTCGACGGCTCGTGATCGATAGTGCGAGTCCCCGCGCGACGAAGTCGGCCCGTCAGCGAACAAATCACTCTTCGAACGCTACGCTCGACACGGCCAGCGAGTCGTCGAGAGCGGTGTCGGTTCGCTCGGCTGCGGCCGCTGTGAGGTCGGTGTCGCCGACAGCGACCGTTCGGCGACAGTCGAGTGTCGACTCGGTCGCGTCCCCGTCTCCGCCGGCCACACGCTCGACCGCCGCTCGGAGTGCCGACTCACTGTCGTCCCGCGGGAGCACCACCGTACCGCCGGCCGCGAGCGGAGCGAGCACACCGGCGGCGTAGCTCCGTGGGTCTGCCGGGTCGCTCCCGAGGACGACTGCCGTCTCGGTGTCGAGTTCGAGTCGGTCTCGCACCCGTGTGGCTGCACAGAGGAGTCGTCGGTGACTCACCGAGCCTCGGTCGTCGTGGCCACTCGACGGATTACCCGCACCGAGTTGGATCGCAGGGTCGTCCGGCTCCGTCGGCGCGGGTGGAACCGCGGGGTTCTCGCTCCACACTTCCGACTCCCAGTGTGTCGCGCCGGTCGTCGACGGCGAGTCACCGAAGACGACGAGACTCGTCCCCGGCGGCGGGTCGACAGCCGACTCCGTCTCGGCGTGGACGACCGCCGCACGGCTCTCGCCCGCGTCACCAACCCCCGTCTCGTGGGTCACGGTCGCGCCGATCAGCGCGGCCCCGAGCGTCGTCAGTGTCACCTCCGGATCGTGTCGGGGTTCCACCGCGACCGTGTCACCCGGGCGGACGCCGACGTGTCTGAGGACGTTTCCAGCCTTCGCTGCCGTGTTACAGAGGTCGAAGTAGCTGTACGTGCGGTCGCGGGCGACCGCGACGAGTGCTGGCGCACCACTCCGACGCTCCCGAGCGACGAGGTCGCCGATTACCGCGCCTGTCGTCTCGACTGGCCCCGTCTCGTCACTGCGAGCACTGCCGTGCTCGCGTCCGCCGTCGCTACGCTCGCGTTCGTCGCCACCGTCTCTCCACAGGTCACCGTGGCTGCCATCTGGTGACTCACCGCTGCCGTTACGCGTCGGTCCGGAATCGGTCACACTCTCTCTCCGTCGGCGGTGGGCAAGAGTCGTTCGCAGCTACACTCTCGGTGTATCTGCCCCCTCGTGTCGTGTTGCCGAGGCGGGTTCCGGACACCGTCTTCGTGGACGACTGTTCCACGCTCGGAGAGTCTAGCCGTAGCTTTTTGACTCGGAGCGCGGTACCGACAGTCGTGTCCCGCAGCGAGACCCTCCTCTCGGTCACCGCCGGCGTCTACCTCGCGCTCGTGCTCGTCCCGCTCGCGGCGCTCCTGTCCGCCTCGGCCGGTGCAGCCGTTCCCGGGCTCGTCGGTCTCCTCACTGCCGGGGTCGTCGCCACGCTCGGTGGAACAGCCGTCGCCGCGGGTGTCGACGACCTCTACGCTCGTCTCGCTTCCCCACTCCTCGGGAGCACAGTCGTCGGTGCGCCGCTCGCGTTCCTCTCCGCGTTCCTGCTCGGAGAGCCGTCTGGCACGCTCGCGGGGCTGACCGTCGCAGGCGTCGGAGCCAGCGCGGTCGGCGTGATGCTCCTGATCGTCGCTGCCGTCGTCCGCAGCCAGCGCCGACTCGCCGCCGCGACGGAGTACGTCTCCGTCGAGAGCGGCGACGACGACGGCCGAAGCTGGGAGAACAGCGCCCAACTCGCCGCCGGACTGTTCACGCTCCTCGCGTTCCTCGTGACCGCCGGCGTGTCGCTGCTCCACGGCGGTCTCGGCGACGGACTGACACTGTTCACCGGACTCGGCGGCGTCGGCACCACGGCGGTCGCGCTGTTCGACGACGACACGACGGAGGTGACTGTCACCGACGAGGGTGTCGCCGTGGACCACCTCTTCTACGCTGCCGACCGACTGGAGTCGTACCGCGTCACCGACGACAAGCTGGAAGTCGAGCGCAGTGGCTTCCGACCGAAGCTGAAGGTCGACCGCGAGGAGTTCGACGAAGAGCGGTTCGACCGACTCGTCGAGCACCTCGACCGGATCGTCGACCCCGCAGAAGGCGAAGCTGACGGGCGTGGCGGGTTCGGGAGTGGAGAAGGAGACGATAGGCACAGCCTGTTCGGCGGTGGAACGACAGACGACGAGCGCAGCCTGTTCGGCGAAACAACGGACGACGACGAGGAGCGGCACCGTCTGTTCGAGCGGACGACGGACGACGGCGACGAGTCGTTCGGCGGCACTGTCGACGACTGGCTGCGGGGGGACGACACCGATCCAGCATCCGACGCCGACAGCCGGGAACGAGCGCGCGAGTGAACCCGCCTGCTCTGCTCGCTCGCTCGTCCCGTCTCACTCGCTCGTCCCATCACACTCGCTCGCCTATTTGTCCCACACCCCCGTTTTCAGTCGGCAGGCGGCGCGGTGCGGTGGAACGGGCGGGTAGCGATACTGTCGCGGAACTCCGAGAGCGACTCTCGGCCGTGCTCGGAGGTGGCGGCGACGACGGCGAACACTTCCTCGCGGCTCACCTTCACCCCGCGTCCGTCGACGGCGCGCTCGGGCGTCGCGGACAGCTCGCGCAGCGTTCCGACGGCCAGCAGGAACGGGATCGACCACGCCTCCAGCGTGTTGCCGTCGACGAGCGGGACGTGTTCGAGGTACGTCTCCGCGTCGTCGACGAACGTGCGTGCGAAGTTCGCGGTGCGACCGACGACACGGCCGACGGCAGAGCGGTTCGCGGGGTCTGTCACGGCGTCCTGCTGGACACCCTCGTCGGCGAGCCACGTCGCCGGCAGGTAGACGTTGTTCTCCGTGGCGTAGTCGTCGTGAACGTCCTTGGCGACGTTGACCAACTGCAGCAGGAGCCCGAACTCCTCGGCCGTGTCGTACAGCGTCTCGACACGCTCCTCGGAGAGGTCGCCCCGGGTGAGCAGGTTCGTGATCAGGTTGCCGACCGTGCCGGCAGCGTAGTAACAGTACTCCTCCAGCTCGGCGCGGTCGTCGATCCGGAGGCCGCCGGACGCGGCGTGACGCCGGACGAACTCCGCCATCCCGGTGACGAGTTCCCGCGCCGGCGGGACGATTGCCGACCGCACGTCCGCCGGCAACCCTTCGAACGTGGCGATCACCCGCTCCGTCTCCGCGACAGCCTCCCAGTCGTCACTCCGCTCGTCGGGGGCGGGGAGCCACTCGTCGACGTCCGCGCGGAACTCCGCGGCGGTCGTCGGGTCTTCGGGGTCGAGTACCGCGTCGTACGTCTCCAACAGTGTCGCCTGTTCGGCCGGCGGAATCTGTTCGGCGTCTTCGACAGTGTCGGCGACCCGACAGACGAGGTAGCCGAGACAGATGTACGACGACATCGGCTCGTCGAGCACGTCGACAGTGAGCGCGAACGTCCGCGAGACCCCCCTGACTGCGTCGTGACACCAGTCGAGGTCCGCGGCGTCGTCGTCGACGACGGGGCGTGCAGCGTCCTCAGACATCTCGTGGTAGGGGCTACGACAGGGTGGTTCAAAAGTCGTGTGGGGTGGCGTGGTACTCGCCGGATCTGTCGGTCACTCTCGCTTCGGGTCGCCGTACCGTGTCAGCGGCTGGAGTTCGCTCGTCTCGGGGTCGTCGAAGGCGGCGCGTGCGATCACGCGCTTGTGAACCTCGTCTGCGCCGTCGACCAGTCGGAACTGTCGCGCGGCGGTGAAGAAGTCCGCCAGCGGGAGATCCTTGCCGATCCCGTTGCCGCCGCAGGTCTGGACCGCAGTGTCGACGGCCTCCTGCACGGCGTTGGCGGCGAAGGTCTTCGCCATCGAGACGCGCTGGCGGGCGTCCTCGCCCGCGGCGAGTCTGTCTGCGGCGTCTCTGACCATCGTCCGCACGGCGTGGAGTCGCGTCTCCGCCTCCGCGACGGCGAACCGCACCGACTGTTTCGCCGCGAGTGGCCCGTCGAACGCCCGCCGCTCGCTCGCGTACGCGACTGCCACGTCGAGTGCGCGCTCCGCCAGCCCAGTGTAGCGCATACAGTGGGTGAGTCGTGCCGGGCCGAGCCGTTGTTGTGCGTGTCTGAATCCGGCGTTCTCGCGGCCGAGCAGGTTCGCCGTCGGCACGCGCACGCCGTCGTAGCTGATCTCCGCGTGACTCGCTCCCGTGACCGCGCCGCCGAGGTGTGGAATCTCGCGGACGATTTCGACGCCGTCGGTGTCTGCGGGCACGAGGAACAACGAACAGCCCTCGTAGGGGTGTGCGTCGTGGTCGGTGCGCGCCATCACGATCAGCAGGTCCGCGTCGCCGCCGCCGGTCGTCCACCACTTGTGGCCGTCGATCACCCACTCGTCGCCCTCCTTGCGGGCCTCGGTCTGGATCATCTTCGGGTCGGAGCCGGCCCCCTGCAGCGGCTCTGTCATCGAGAACCCCGAGGAGATCTCCCCCGCGACCAGCTGACGGAGCCACCGATCCTGCTGCTCGTCCGTGCCGAGCAGTTCGAGCGTGTGGATGTTGCCCTCGTCTGGCGCGTTCACCCGGCACGCATGTGGACCGAGCAGTGAGCGCCCGGCGGCCTCGAACGCCGGCAACACGTCGCGGAAGTTCAACCCGAGCCCGCCGTGTTTCTCCGCAACCTGCGGGGCGTACACGTCGTACTCGCGTGCGGCCTCCCGGAGCGCCGCCACCTGCGAGTCGGACACCGGCCCGTCGCCGAGCACCTCGCGCTCGACCGGGATCACCTCCTCGTCGACGAACTCGCGCGTCCGCTCCGCCAACGCCGTCGCCGTCTCTCCGTCGTCGTACTCGATATCCATACGACTGCCTGCAGGCGTGTGGGTATAACGCTTGGTGGATCGCGACAACGGGCGTCGACGGCGAGACTGCCAACCGCAGATCACAACAGGAGGTGGATGTAGAACCCGTAGGTAGCGAGCAGCGCCAGCCCCTCGGGGCGGCCGATCCGACCACGAGCGACGAACAGGGCGGCAGCCAGTCCAGTCGCGCCGATCAGGAACGGAAAGTCGGTCGTGACCATCTCGCTGGGGATCTCCGACGGGGCCAACAGCGCGAGCACGCCGATCACGGCGAGAATGTTGTAGATGTTCGAGCCGACGACGTTGCCGACGCTGAAGTCGTCCTCGCCGCGGATGGCGCTCACGACCGACGCCGCCAACTCCGGCAGCGAGGTTCCCAGCGCCAACACTGTCAGCCCGACGAACCGGTCGCCGGCACCGAGGTAGTACAGTGTCGTCCGACCGCCCTGAATGAGCTGGCGCGCACCGAAGACGAGAAACACCAGCCCGAGGAGGATGAACCCCACGTCGCGCAACCTGAACGGGAGTCGCTCCGTGACTGTCGGCGCGACGCCGCCGTCCGTCCGAACAGAGTCGTCGCCCCCGGCAGTCGTCTCGTCCGTCTCGTTGACGCCGTCCGCGGTAGTCGTCTCGTCCGTCTCGTTAATGCCGTCCGCGGTAGTCGTCTCCTCGTCCGCTGCCTCGACGACCTCGTCCATCCCCTCGATGATGTCGGACTCCGTCGGGTCGGTCGTCCGGATCAACACGTAGGTGAATCCGGCCAGGGTGACCGCGAGCACCAGCCCCTCCAGTCTGGTGAACGAGCCGTCGAACCCGAGTCCGACGAACAGCACCGCCGCGAGGATCATGAACGGGAGGTGTCGACGGACCGTCTCGTCGGACACCTCCAGCGGGTTGATCAGCGCCGAGACGCCCAACACGAGCCCGATGTTGGCGACGTTGGAGCCGACAATCGTCCCGTACCCGAGCGTCTCGCCGAAGTCGAGCCCACTGAGCACCGCGATTGCCAGCTCGGGTGCCGTGGTGGCGAACGCGATCACCGTCACACCGGCGATGGCGGCGCGCATCCCCACGTCCGTCGAGAAACTCGACGCGCCACGTACCAACGCCTCGGCACCCACGTACAGGAGCACGAATCCGACGAGCATCCGCACGGCGGACTCCCCCGTGAACGCCGTGACGATGTAGTCCCACCCCGTGTTGAGCTGCAACACGACACCCGTGGCCTCTATCATGTGTGTGGTTGGTGATTGGGCCGTACATAAGCGGCGTGATCGACGAATCGAAAGTGATAGGAGGCCGAACTGCTCGGGCAGTCGGATCGCCGTCTTCAATGACCTTCCAGTCACACAGTCGGTATGGACGTGTACGGGTTGCTCGGGAGTCCCGTCGAACACTCCCTGTCGCCGCCGATGCACGAGGCAGGGTACGAGGCTGCGGGAATCGACGCACGGTACGTCACCTTCGAGCCGGACGACGCCGCGGAGGCGGTCCGCGGGGCCGCCGCGTTGGGTGTCGCGGGGCTGAACGTGACGGTCCCGTTCAAGCGGGACGTGATGGCAGCCGTGGAGCCGACCGAGCGCGCGGCCCGCGTCGGCGCGGTCAACACCGTCGACTTCACAACGTCGCCGCCGACCGGAGACAACACGGACGTTGCGGGAGTCCTCCGCGCGTTCGACCACCACGGCGTGTCACTCGACGGAACGACGGCAGTCGTCGTCGGCGCGGGTGGCGCGGGCCGTGCGGCGACGGCCGCGCTCGCGGAACACGCCGACAGTGTTCGGGTCGCAAACCGCACGGTGTCGCGGGCGCACGACCTCGTCGCCGATCTCGGTGAGGAGGAGACGAGAGTCGACGGTGGCGACGACACGGCGACACTGTCGGCGGGCGGACTCGACAGACTCGAGGAGTGGGTTCCGGCGGCGGACGTGCTGGTCAACGCGACCACCGTCGGGATGGAGTCGGACGAGACCCCCGTACCCGCCGAGCTGTTACACGACGGACTCGCGGTGCTCGACGCCGTCTACACGCCGCTCGAGACGCGGCTGCTCCGGGAGGCGGACGCGGCGGGCGCGACAACCGTCGACGGCGCGTGGATGCTGCTGTACCAAGGTGTCGAGGCGTTCGAACGCTGGACTGGACGAGACGCGCCGGTAGCGGCGATGAACGAGACGCTCCGTGAGGAGCTGTGATCGACAGAACACACGACGCGGCGTGGACACGGTCTTTTTGACGGGTGCTCGCGTATCCGAGACGTATGTCGATCATCCAGACGATCAAGCGTCTCCTCGGGGTGACAGACGACAGCCAGTCGTCGAGGCGGAGAGACGCCGTGACCATCGAGGAGACGGAGTCCACGGACGCGTCTGCACCTGCGACGGAGACGGAGGCGGCGGTGAAAGGCACCGACAGCGGGGGCGCTGTCGCACCCGTCGACAGCGACACGGACAGTGACGAGGGGGAGGCGGCGACGGGAGCGACGACGGGAGGGAGTGACTCTGGATCGACGGCGGCGACGAGTGAAGAGCCTCGGGAGGCGACGAGTGAAGAGCCTCGGGAGGCGACGAGTGAAGAGACTCGGGAGC
>CAKZQY010000339.1 GCA_937142015.1 uncultured Halobacteria archaeon | reverse complement strand
GGAGGGATACGAGCTCCACTCCTGAGACTTGTGGGTAAGAGACAGGGCTTTAGCCGTGGGAGGATGTCAGGTCCGCGGTCGAGACTGCAGCAGTCACGGTTCCACCAGCAAGGTTCGTGAAACTGGACGACACGCTCCTCGTCGGGACGACCGACACGAGTGTCACCGCAGTCAGTCTGGCTGGTGACCTCGGGGAACAACTGTGGCTGACCGGACAGGGGAGCTACGCCGCGCCGGCCGTCGTCGGTGACCGACTCGTGTTCCTCGATCACGACCACACTGGCCTGTCTCTCGTCGTCTCTGCGCCACACACACAGTAGCCGAGAGACCGTTGCGGTGAGTGAGAGTCCGACCGCAGCGCTCGCTGTCGACTGTGACCGCAGCCCACGGCGAGGAGTGTCGAGGTCTCGTAAGAGTTTTACTGACACCGAACACGAGAACCACACGATGGCACCGACAGCGTCCGCGACCCACTGGTCGTGTGACACCGCCACCGTTCCTGTAGGGGCGTAACGCCCCGCAGTATTCTCTCCGAGACGGGCGCAGTCCCGTCACGGCCACGACATCTCGGATGTGTCGGTACACGTGTGCCGGTACAGGTGTGCCGGTACACGTGTGTCGGTACACGACGTGTTACCGACACCACACACGACGTATTACCGACACCACACACGACGTGTCGACGACCACACAGCGACGGGACAACTCGTCGACCGCGGCGAACCGCCAGACAGAACACACCAACTCACCAACCACACCACAGATGAGCACACAGGACCACACAGACAGCGAGTCGGACAGCGAGCCGGGAGCGGGGGAGTCGACGACGCCCGACCCGGCGTTAGACGGGGACTACGACCCGGAAACGGCAGAGGCGAAGTGGCGCGACCACTGGGTCGAGACCGGCACCTACCAGTACGGTGACGGCGACGCAGATCCCGATACGGCCTACACCATCGACACACCGCCGCCGACGGTGTCGGGGAGTCTCCACATGGGTCACCTGTACGGTCACACCCTCCAGGACTTCGCCGCTCGCTTCCACCGGATGTACGACGGGGACACGCTGTTCCCGTTCGGCTACGACGACAACGGGATCGCCTCGGAGCTGTTGACCGAACAGGAGCTCGGCATCCACCACTCCGACTACAGCCGCCGGGAGTTCCAAGAGAAGACCAGAGAGGTGTGTCGGGAGTACGAACAGAGCTTCACGGAGGAGATGCAGTCGCTCGGAGTCTCTATCGACTGGTCGCGGACGTACAAGACGATCGAGCCGCGCGTCCAGCGCATCTCGCAGCTCTCGTTTCTCGACCTCCACGAGAAGGGCCGGGAGTACCGCGAGCGCGCGCCGACGATCTGGTGTCCGGACTGTGAGACGGCGATCTCGCAGGTCGAGATGGAAGAGGAGAAGCGCGACTCGGAGTTCGTCGACATCGCCTTCGAGCTGGCGGAGTTGGGATCGGAGCCGCCGACGGACCCCGAACGCGAGGCGAGCGACTACGCGGTGCCGACGGAGCCGGGCGACGACATCGTCATCTCGACGACGCGGCCGGAGCTGCTGCCAGCGTGTGTCGCCATGTTCGTCCACCCGGACGACGAGGAGAACCAACACCTCGTCGGCGGGACTGCGGAGGTCCCGCTGTTCGGTCACGAGGTCCCCATCTACGCCGACGACCGTGTCGAGTCCGAGACCGGCACGGGTATCGTGATGTGTTGTACGTTCGGGGACCAGACGGACATCGAGTGGTACCAAGCCCACGATCTGGATCTCCGGATCGCAATCGACGAGTCCGCAACGATGACCGAGGTTGCAGACACGTACGAGGGGCTCTCGACGGAAGAGGCCCGCGCGGCGATCAAAGACGACCTCGACGAGACGGGAGCGCTGTTGGACCGCGATCCGATCGAGCACGTCGTGCAGGTCCACGAGCGCTCGTGTGACGCCGCCGTCGAGTACCTCGTCACGGAACAGTGGTACGTGAAGCTGCTCGACCACACGGAGAAGTACCTCGAAGCGGGCCGGGAGATGGACTGGTACCCGGAGAAGATGTTCTCCCGGTACGAACACTGGATCGACGGACTGGAGTGGGACTGGTGTATCTCCCGCCAGCGTGACTCCGGCATCCCGTTCCCGGTGTGGTACTGTGCGGACTGCGACGAGGCGATCTTCGCCGATCCGGAGAACCTCCCGGTCGACCCGATTGCAGACGAGCCGTCGGTCGACGCCTGCCCGGCGTGTGGCCACGACGAGTTCGAACCGGAGGAGGACGTGTTCGACACGTGGGCGACCTCCTCGCTCACGCCGCTGATCAACTGCGGGTGGGACTACGACGAGGCGGCGGGCGAGATCACGTTCGACGAGCCGGCGCTGTACCCGATGGATCTTCGGCCGCAGGGACACGACATCGTCTCCTTCTGGCTGTTCCACACTATCGTCAAGTGTGTCGAACACACCGGCGAGGTTCCGTTCGAGTCGGTGCTCATCAACGGCTGGGTGTTAGACGAGAACCGCGAGAAGATGTCGTCTTCGCGCGGCAACGTCGTCTTGCCGGCAGACGTGATGGCGGAGTACCCGACGGACGCGATTCGCTACTGGGCGTCGGGGTACGCCGTCGGCGACGACTTCCCGTACAAGACGAACGAGCTCCGGCAGGGCGAGAAGCTGATCCAGAAGCTGTGGAACGCCTCGAAGCTGGTCGCAGACCTCGCCGGCGAGGAGACACCCCCAGCGCCAGACGAGTTAGAGCCAGTCGACGAGTGGCTGTTGTCGAAGCGGGACGACGTGGTCGAGACGGTCACAGCCCACTTCGCCGACCACGAGTACGCGAAGGCCCGGACGGAACTGCGGACGTTCTTCTGGGACACGTTCTGTGACAACTACCTCGAACTGGTCAAACAGCGCGATGGAGCGGCCGCCTCGACGGCGTACACCCTCCGGACGGTCCACGAGACAGTGTTGCGGCTGTTCGCGCCGATCCTCCCGTTCGTCACGGAGGAGGTGTGGTCGGCGGCGTACGCAGACGGCGAAGAGAGTCTCCACCGGCAGCCGTGGCCAGAGACGCTGGGGTACGACGCGCCGCTCGCGCCCGGCGAGCGGGCGATGAGTGTCGTCTCGGCGCTCCGGTCGTTCAAGAGCGACCGCGGGCTCGCACTCAACGCGGATCTGGCCGCCGTCGACGTGTACGCAGACATCGCGGGCTACGAGGACGCCGTCGCCAACGTGATGCACGTCGAGGAACTGGCCGTGTACCCGGACGCCACCGCGCCGGAAGCGACTGCCGAGATCGACTCTATCGACCTCGATTACGCCACAGTTGGACCGAAGTACGGCGAGGCCGTCGGCGACATCGAGGCCGCCATCGCAGCCGGAGAGTTCGAGATCGACGACGACGGCAGTCTCCACGCCGCGGGCGAACGACTCCCCGCCGAGGAGTTCGAGGTCGTCGAGAGTCACACCTACGACGGCGAGGGGACGCTGATCGAAGCCGACGACGCCGTGATCATCGTCCGCGTTGACTCGTAACAACCACTCACCGCTGTGTCGGATCGAGATCGCGGAGAATCCGGACGACGAACCAGAGGAGCGCACCGCCGACGAGCGTCGCACCGACGACAGCGCCGACGAGTTGCGGGAGCGTCGGGTCGCCACGGAGCGCGACCAGTCCGCCGGAAACCGCGACTAGCGCGACGAAGCCGACCTTGAGTCTCGTGCGAGCGGTCGCGCGCTCCGACTCGCTCGTGCTCGGTCCGACCATCTCACTCCTCTGCCGTCGGTCCCGGAACGGAGACGTGGAGACCGAGGAACTTCCACTCGTCTTCTGTGGCCGTCGCCGTGTCTGTGTCCGTCGCGTCTCCCGGGTCGCTGTCGGTCCCGCTTCCCTCGTCAGTCGACCGCTCAGTTCCCTGTTTCGTTCGCGTGAGCGTCCCGCTCCAGCGGGTATCGTAGGAGTGTTCCTCGTAGTCGTCAGTGTCGTACCACTCCAGTCGGACTTCGTCGGAGAAGGCGGCGTGCGTCTCGCGTGTCACCACGTGGAGATTGTCGCTCTCGACAACCCAGTCACGCGTGCGGGCGGTCTGTGCTTCGAGGCCGTTGGCGATGTCGACGTAGCCGACCAGCCGTTCGCCGATGCCGTACTTCACGACTGTCGGTGACTCGACGAAGAAGGAGGCGAGCGACTCCCCGTTCCGGAGCGCGTCGTAGTACGCCCGGATCGTCTCTTCCGGCGTCATAGCTCCCCGTTCGTCCCCTGTGCTTGTAACCCATGCCATTCGACTGTCTGTCGAAGGGTCGTTCGGACGGTCACCGTCGGTCTGCAGACGGACACTCCTCGTCGATCCACGAGTGCTCGTCGTCCGTCTGCAGGCGAACGCTCGTCGTCGGTCTGCAGACGGTGCGTGTCGAGTCGAGAGGGACACGCACCGAAAGCCGAAAGCCCGAACAGCGCCTCGCTCCCGTATGAGCTACACGGTCACGTACTACTGTCCACGCTGTGGGGCCCTCGTCGAACTCGACCGCGAGGGTTATCTCGACGACAAGTCGGTGACGCCGTACCCGCTGGAAGGCTGGCAGTACGCCGAGCCGACGGAGTCGTTCGACGACGCGGACGGTGTCCGGTTCGTCTGCGGCGACGCTGCCCCGGGGCTGTCGTGGCTGACGCCGCCGGACGGCGCGTCGCCCGTCGACGGAGAGAGTGCGACTCACACCGACGGAACGAGTACGACCCACGCAGACGATGGGAGTTCGACGACCACAGGCGAGCGAAGTGTGACGAGCGCAGACGAGTTCGGGGGAGAGTCTGGAGACGGGGACACAGACACGAACCCCGGCTGTGGTGAGCCGTTCTACCTCTCTTTCGTCCGGTTCGAGAACGGGAGCGAAGTCGACCCCCGCGGACCGAGCGAACAGGTGGAACTCGCCGACAGCAGCGGACCGAGCGGTCCCGGCGGTCCGCGTGGCCCCGGTGGGCCGAGCGGCTTTTACGAATAGCTCGAGCCACGCGTCGCACCCGTCGAGGTGTTGCGTCACTCGGTGCCGTCACCGTCACGTCACTCGGTCCGATCACCGTCACGTCGTCGTGTCTCCGTCGCGTCGTCGTGTCACCGCGCGTCGGCGACGGTGGAATTATATTCGTCACGCGTCAAACGGTGAGCAGTGAGTATCAATCTCGAAACGCGCACGGATGCACGGGGCGACACGACCCACGAGGGGGCAGCGTGGGCGCTGAAGGAGCGCATCCGTCGTGAGGAGGGGGTACTCAAACAACGGCGTGGCTTCTTCTCGGACGCCTACCGCCGGTCGAAGACCCACCTCCTCTTCGAACGGGGGTCGAATGGTCGACGCGGCGGCGAGCCGGACGACGACGATCTCGTCGGGTTCGTCTCCGCCCGGAAGGACGGGTACGTGTTGTTTCTCGCTGTCAGTCCCGAAGCCCGCGGGCGAGGGTACGGTCGCCGACTGATCGCGGAGGTCGCAGACGACCACCGAACCGTGACCTGCCACGCACGCGCGACGAACCGGGCGGCACTCGACTTCTACGACGCGATCGGCTTCGAGGTCGAACGACGCATCGAAGCGTACTACGAGGACGGCGGTGACGCCTACTACCTCAAACTCGGCGAGGACGGCGGCCTGAAACGACGACTGTCTGAGTTCCTGCGGTAGGTCGGACGATCCGGTCGACTACCTGAATGTTCGAACGACCCGATTGGACACGGGAGCGTTCGGACAGCTCGATTGTTGACCTCCTCCCACGGGTTCATACGGTCGTGCGTAGATAGTTACCGCCGACTCGACTCACAGCCGTAGTAACAGCGCGGTACCGTCCGGTACTCGGCACCCACTCGAAAATCTCTACGCACGACCCTATCAGCCGTGGGAGGAGGTCAATCGTCGTCTCCTGCGACTCCGTCGTCGAACTCTCTGGTGAACCCGTCGTCGAACATCTGCGCCGAGCGCGGCACCGGGTCACCCGGCGTGAGGTTGTACGGTTCGAACGACTCGACGCCAGCCTCGCGGAGGATCTCCTCGTCGTACACGGCGTTGCCAGTGAACGCCGCGGGGTCACGCGAGAGGATCTGGAGGACGGTGTCGGCGACGATCCGCGGGTGTCGCCAGTTCTCCTCCGTTCCCAGTCCGAAGTAGCGTGTCGCACGCGTGTCGATGGCGGTGACGGGCCAGAAGCTGTTACAGCCAACGTCGTGGGCGGCCAGTTCCTGTGCCAGCGACAGAGTGACGAAGCTCATACCGAGTTTCGACCAGCCGTAGGCGGCCTTGCCGGGGGCGCGGTCCGTCGTGATCGGTGGTGCGTTGCTCAACAGCCACGCGCCGTCCTGCTCGCGGAGGTGTGGGAGGAACGCCCGCGAGACGAGGTACGTACCCCGGACGTTCACGTCGGTCAACAGGTCGAACCGCTTGGCGGGGAGGTCGGCGACGTTGGCCAACTGGATCGCGCTGGCGTTGTTGATCACGATGTCGACCGTGCCGAACTCCTCGATTGCCGCCTCCGCTGCGGCCTCGACAGCCGCCTCCTCGCGCACGTCGAGTTGGAGCGCCAGCGAGTCGACACCCAGCTCGCGGCACTGTTCGGCCGTCTGGTGAATCGTCCCCGACAACTCGGAGTCAGTGTCGTCGACAGTCTTCCCGGTGGAGACGACGTTCGCTCCGGCCTCCGCCAGCGCGAGTGCGATCTCCTTGCCGATGCCGCGGGTCGTTCCGGTGACGAACGCCGTCGATCCGTCGAGATCCGGCACGTCGAGTGCGTCGAGTCTGGGTGTGTCCATGCCACACAGTCCCGCGCGACCGAGGTAAACAGTTGGGAAACCGCCCGCACCCGAGACGGCGTTTCTCCTCGACAGTACGAGCGATCCGTGTTCACAGGCTCGGGAGACAGCACGACGCAGGCGAGTTCGGAGACTCGTCATCGGCAGTGTTGTCTTCTCGCTCGAAGGCTCGAATACACCCGCGAGCGCGCCGCTCGGTCCGAGAGACGGCGACTCAGCGCGTCCTCGTGTGGCACTGGAAACGTGACTGTTAAGAAGCGGACGAGCGATTCTCGGCACATGAGTGAAGACGAGCAGGCGGAGGCGGCAGCAGCCGCCGAGCCAGCCGACGACGCAGAGACAGAGTCCGACGCGACAGCCGAGGAGGCGACGGCGTCGGAAGACGAGCAGGTAGCGGACTCGACCGCGGAGACGACGGAGACGACCGACTCGGACGACGGAGAGTCTGCGACGGAGACGACCGACTCGGACGACGGAGAGTCTGCGACGGAGATCGTGTCGGGAGACTTCGTCGAGCTGGAGTACACCGTTCGCACTCTGACAGAGGACGACGAGGAGGGGCGAGTCGTCGACACGACGAGCGAGGCGGTCGCCGAGGAGGCGGGGATCGACGACGAGGACTACGACTTCTCCCCGCGGACGGTGACAGTCGGCGAAGGCCACGTGTTCGAGTCCGTCGAGGACGACCTCGTCGGGAAGACGGTCGGCGACGAGAACGAGGTTCGCGTGCCGGCCGCCGAGGCGTTCGGCGAGTTCGACCCGGACGAGGTGCGGACGGTCTCGACGGACAAGATCCCGGACGACGACCGCTACCCCGGCGCACAGGTCACCGTCGACGGTGATCAGGGGTACGTCGAGACCATCGTCGGCGGGCGAGCACGTGTCGACTTCAACCACCCGCTGGCCGGCGACGACCTCACGTACGACTACGAGATCGTCGACCGCGTCGACGACGAGGAGGAACAGGCGGCCGCGATGATCGGCATGTACCTCCAAGAGACGCCGGACGTGCGGATCGAGGAGGACACCGTCGAAGAGGAGTTCGAGACGGAGGTCCACGAGACCGACGACGGCGAGGTGGAACGCGAGACGGAGACCCGCGAGGTCGAGCGCCGCTCGCTGGTCGTCGAGGCGACGCCGATGATGCAGATGAACCAGCAGTGGATGTTCTCGAAACAACAGATCGCCCAACAGCTGATGGGAATGTTGGATCTGGACCGCGTCGTCATCGAGGAAGTCATCGACGGCCGCGGCGGGATGCCCGGCATGATGGGCGGCGGCATGGGCGGCGGCGGAATCGAGGAGGCTGTCGAAGAAGCCGCCGAAGAGGGCGACATCGACGTGGACGCGGACGAACTCGTCGAAGAACTCGACGAAGAGTAGCTCGCCGCTCTGCCACGAGCGACTCGCCGCTCCGCGAGGATCGAGCTGCCGCGCTACGGAGAGCGGTTCACCAGTCGCCCCGAGTCCGAGACCGTCGTTTTCGCGTCGAGCGGGTTCTCGACCGACAGCGTGAAACACGGCCTCTGGGAATCCACTGGCGATGCAGGACGGGTTGCTCCGGTACCCAGTCGCCGGGCCGGGCGGCGTCGAGAGTCTCCTCGTCGGCGGCGGGCTCCATCTCCTCGCGGTGTACCTCCCGGTCGCGCCGTTCGTCGTCGTTCTCGGGTATCTCGTCGCCGTAATCGTCCACACCGCGAGCGACCACGACGCGGAGAGACACGGTGCTCCAGCGGTGGTCACACTGCCGCCGACGCGCGAGCAGGCACGACGACTCCTCGCCGACGGACTCCGCGGAACGGTCGTCTGTGTCGCGTACCTCGCCGTCCCGACGGTCGTCACTGC
Source organism: uncultured Halobacteria archaeon (assembly GCA_937142015.1). GTDB lineage: Archaea > Halobacteriota > Halobacteria > Halobacteriales > Haloferacaceae > JAHENP01. The sequence goes on along the minus strand of CAKZQY010000339.1, from coordinate 8,132 downwards.
CGTGACAGTGCGCGGTGTCGTCGGCGGTGTCTCACAGCTCACGGCGGGAAGCGGCGTCGCACTGCTCGTCGGCGGCACCGCCGCGCTCCTCTCTGCGGCCGTCTTCGGCTACCCGCTGCCCGCGGCACTCGCCGCGGTCGGACGACACCGACGACTCCGTCCGGCGTTCGACCGTGAACTGCTGCGTGCGACCGCGACCGACGCGCGCTACTTCGTCGGCTGGACGACCGGCGTCGCCGCACTGGCTCTGGGTGCTGCCGCCGCCCGACCGCTGACCGCTGTCGGTGTCGGCTTCTTCCTCGCCTTCTACGCCGAGGTCGTCGCCGCTGCACAGTGGGGCTGGGGAGCCTCCCGGCTCCGCCGCCGTGGACTGCTCTGACCCTGCGGTGACACCTCGCTCGTCGTGCGCGCTCGTGACCGACAGTATCGACTCACACGCGACCGTGTGACCGAAACGAGACAGCTGGAGCAGGACGACGGAGACGAGACCCCTACGATAGGCCAGAATAGAGATACGAGAGGAAATTTTTTCAGATAGCTAAACTATTCCGGCCACCGCGACGAGCCACTGTGGCCGCCCACAACGAACCGCCGCCTACGACGACAGAACGGGAGAAAGAGACAACAGAACGATACTTTTCTGCCACGCAGGTCCACGATAGCCTATTTGTAACGGATCGGTGGGACCACTAAGATGCATTCAGACCGTCTCTACCGCGGGATATACGCTCAGCCTCCAGCGATTCAGTATTTACAACAGGTGTTATAGTCCACTACCGACGGCAAGCGGAAACAATTTATGTAGTAAGTTCTCATACCACGTTGGACAGCGTGGCCACCCATCGTCGTGCGCGGGTCGTCGGCTGACTCGACCAGATCGCGTCCGATCACGCGGGCTGGTGTGGCCCGTCGGGTCGGTCGGGACGCGAGCGGTCAGTCGGTCGCGGGCAGGGCACGACGGGGGTCGGTCACCGACGGTGAGACCTATGACAGAGAACGAACTCACACGACGACGGTATCTCCAAGGTGCAGCAGGTGTCGGAGCGACGCTCGCGGCCGCCGGGTGTACGGGCGGCTCCGGTGGCGGCGAGGGCGAGAGCACCGCCACGAACGAGCTCGAAGTGCTCCACGCGTGGACGGGCGGTGACGGCAAGAAGGCCGTCGAGAACCTGATCTCCACGTGGAACGAGGAGCACCCGGACATCGACTCGAACTTCAAAGCTATCGGCGGGGGCGCGAACCAGAACCTCAAGAGCGTGCTCAACACGCGCTTCTCCAACGACGACCCGCCGAGCGCCTTCCAGGACTGGCCGGGGAAGAACTTCGCCCGCTACGAGGGCGTGCTCGGTGACATCTCCAGCGTCTGGGAGGGCGACGGCGGCCTCGCGGAGGCCCACGTCGACAGAGCAGCACAGATCTGCAAACAGGATGGCACCTACCACGCCGTTCCCATCGGCTCTCACAGGCTCAACTGCCTGTTCTACAACGTGAGCGTGGTCGAGGAGGCGGGCGTCGACCCCGACTCGCTGACCAGCGCCTCGAAGCTGCTGGACGCGATGGACACGGTCGCCTCGGAGACGGACAAGGTGCCGCTTGCCCACGGGATGAAGGCTCCCTGGACCACCCTCCAGCTGTGGGGCGCAGTGATGCTGTCCGTCGGCGGCTTCGACGACTACATGACGTTCGTCAACGAGGGCGGCGCGAAGAGCTCCGTGACGGAGGCCTTCGAGGTGACGAAGACGATGCTGTCGGACTACATCGAGGAGGGTGCCGCCTCGACCGGCTTCACGGGCGCGAACCAGATGATCATGGACGGCGAAGCGGCGTTCATCCACCAGGGCAACTGGGCTGCCGGCGCGTTCCGTAACAAGAGCGACTTCGCGTACGACGAGGACTGGGGCTTCAAGACGTTCCCCGGCACGGAAGGGATGTACACCTTCCACACGGACGCGTTCCTCTACCCGTCGAACAACCCGTCGCCCGAGGCGACGGAGACGTGGATGGAGTTCGTCGGCTCGAAGGAGGCACAGGTCGCGTTCAACAAGTTCAAGGGATCGATCCCGACCCGAACGGACGTGAGCAAAGACGAGTTCGGACCGTACCTCCAGGAGACTATCGACGACTTCGCGGCGGCGGACGAGTACCCGCCGACGCTCGCCCACGGGCTCGCCGTCGTCCCGGGGAAGATGAGCGACCTGAAGGGTGCGCTCACGAGCGACTTCACCGGTCCGTACAACGTCGAGTCGGCGACCGACAAGTTCGTCTCGACCGTCCAGGCGTAACGGGGCGTCCCACTGATGGCCACTTTTTCGAACGTACGCGAACTGGTGACACGTGTGACTGGGCTCGACAGTGACAGTCACGATGCACAGACGCCGAACGAGCCACAGACGCCGAACGAGTCACAGACGTCAAGCGAGGAGCAGACGCCAAGCGAGGAGCAGACGCCAAGCGAGGAGCAGACGCCGAACGAGGCGCGGACGCAGTCCCAACCGGCGGAGACACAGTCACAGTCGGTTGAGACGCAGCCTCGACCAGCAGTGACAGACGGTGGCGTCGCACAGTCGGGTGGTGCAGGCGGGTCCAGCGGCCCGGGGCAGGGTGAGTCCAGCCTCCGCGACCGGTTGGAAGAGCGCGTCGGCGAGGACTTCGTGGAGTCGTCGCCGTTCTGGCTCCCGCCGTTCCTGCTCGTCGGGCTGTTCGTCTACGGCGCGGTGGTGTGGAACGTCGTCATCAGCCTCACCGACTACGAGGGGTTCGCCGACCCCAACTACGGCCAGTTGGACTTCGACATGTACGTGCGGGCGTTCACCTCCTCGGAGGTGATCACCGCTGGGGTCAACACCCTCCTGTTGCTCGTCGGATTCACACTCGTCGCGCTGGCACTGGGGCTGTTCATCGCCATCCTCGTCGACCGGAACATCCGGTTCGAGAACACGTTCCGCACGATCTACCTGTTGCCGATGAGCCTCTCCTTCGTCGTCACGGCGCAGTTCTGGCTGTGGATGTACGACTTCGACGGCGTCGTCAACAGCCTGCTGGGACTGTTCGGGCTCGGTCCGTTCGCGTTCATCGGCAACCAGTCGCTGGTGTTGTGGGCGGTCGTGTTCGCGCTCGTCTGGCAGTTCAGCGGCTACACGATGGTCGTCTACCTCGCCGCGCTGCGTGCGATCCCGACGGACCACTTCGAGGCGGCACGCGTCGACGGAGCCTCCGTGGTGAAGATGTACTGGCGGGTGATCGTTCCGCAGCTGAAGAGTGCGACCGTCTCCGCCTCGGTGGTGTTGATGGTGTTCGCGCTGAAGGCGTTCGACTTCCTGTTCGCCCTCGTCGGGGGCTACCGACCGCCCAACGGCGCTGACATCCTCGCCACGAAGATGGTCCGCGAGGCGTTCCAGAACCAGAACTGGGCGTACGGCTCCGCGATCGCTATCATCCTGTTCGTGATGGCGCTGAGCGTGATCGGGCCGTACCTCTACTACGAGTACAAGAACGACAACCTCTAACATGACCGAGCGCACGACACGACCACGGAGACGGAGTGCATCGAGGAGACGACCGACCGCCTCGGAGAGGCGGGTGACTGCCTCGGCGGGACGACCTCGTGAGCACACTCGACAGCACGGAAGCGGAGGGAGTCGACGTGAACCCGTACCGCGTGGGGCTGTACCTCGCGCTCGGGGTGTTGTTGTTGTTCTTCCTCGCGCCAATCGAGACCGGGATCGTCACGTCGTTCAAGACGCCGGACGCGGTGAGCACCACCTCGCCGCTCGTCCCGTCGATTCAAGGGTTCACCCTCCAGAACTACGCGAACGCGGTCCAGCAGCTGGCACGCGGGATGGTCAACAGCCTGTTGTACGCGGTGCCGGCGACGATCCTGTCGGCGCTGTTCGGCAGCTTCGCGGCGTACGGCCTCACGCTGACGGACTGGCGCGGGCAGGTCGGAGTGTTGTTGCTGTTCGTCGCGGGCATCTTCATCCCGTACCAGGCGGTGTTGGTGCCGTTGACGCAGTTCTTCAGTATCCTCGGACTCAGTAAGCTCGCAATCTGGAGCCTGTTGGGCATCGACAACGCCTACGCGGGCATCGTCGAGCTGATCATCACCCACACGGCCTACGGGATTCCGATCTGTACGATCCTGTTCCGGTCGTACTACAAGGGGATGAGCGAGGAGATGTTGGAGTCGGCACGGCTGGAGGGAGCGACCGTCCGGCGCGCGTACCGCCGGATCGTCTTCCCGCTGTCGACGCCGATGTTCGCGGTGGTGTTGATCTACCAGTTCACACAGATCTGGAACGACCTGCTGTTCGCGCTGGTGTTAGTCCAAGCAGAGTCCTCGGCCGCAGCCCCAGTGACGCTGATCCTCGCCGGGCTGGGTGCCTCACAGAGCGGGACCATCTTCGGACTCCGCATGGCCGGGGCGTTCGTCGCCGCGCTGCCGACACTCGCGGTGTACATCCTGTTCGGCGAGGAGTTCGCGGAGGGGGTGGCTACGTAACCATGGCACGACTCCAACTGGACGACCTGACGAAGGTGTTCACGGACGACGACGGCGGCGAGATCGTCGCCGTCGAAGACGTATCGGTCGACGTGCCCGACGGGGAGTTTCTCGTCCTCGTCGGGCCGTCGGGGTGTGGCAAGTCGACGACGCTCCGGATGATCGCCGGCCTGGAGACGGTGACGAGCGGACACATCCGTCTCGACGACCGGGTGATCGACGAGCGGAAGCCACAAGACCGGGACATTGCGATGGTGTTCCAGTCGTACGCGCTGTACCCGCACATGACTGTCCGCGAGAACATGTCGTTCGGGCTGGAGGAGTCGACGGACCTCCCGGACGAGGAGATCCGCGAGCTGGTGACGGAGACGGGCGAGATGCTCGGTATCGCGGAGCTGCTCGAACGGAAGCCGTCGGAGCTGTCCGGCGGCCAGCGCCAGCGGGTCGCGCTCGGGCGGGCGATCGTCCGCGACCCGGAGGTGTTCCTGATGGACGAGCCGCTGAGCAACCTCGACGCGAAGCTCCGCTCGGAGATGCGGACGGAGCTCCAGCGGCTCCAAGAGGATCTGGACACCACCACCGTCTACGTCACCCACGACCAGACGGAGGCGATGACGATGGGCGACCGGATCGCCATCCTGAACGACGGGAAGCTCCAGCAGGTGGCGACGCCCCTGGAGGCGTACCACCAGCCTGCAAACCGGTTCGTCGCCGGGTTCATCGGCGAGCCGTCGATGAACTTCTTCGAGATGGAGGTGCAGGGGGACCAGTTGGTCCACAGTCCCGGCGGTGACGCGTCCGCCGGCGAGTTCACCTACCCGATCTCGACGGACACCCGCGAGGCAATCGGCGACAGCGTCCGCGTGACGATGGGTATCCGGCCGGAGGACGTGGAGATCGTCGGAGCGGCCGAACAGTCGCGTGACTTCGACACGACGGTCGACGTCGTCGAGCCGATGGGTGACGAGAACAACGTCTACCTGACGTTCTCGACCGACTCCGACCGGACGTTCGTCGCTACGGTCGGCGGGATGCGCCGCGTCCAGGAGGGCCAGCCGGCGGTCGCGCGACTCCCCGAAGCGGCGGTCCACCTGTTCGACGGAGAGAGCGGCGAAGCGCTGAAGAACCGCTCGCTGGAGACTGCAGAGATGACGGAACCCGAGGTGTGAGAGCGTCGGGGGCAATCTCTCGTCGCCGACGACGCTACCCCTCCTCGTCCACCCGCGTCGTGAACGGGTACATCGCAGCAGTGCGGCGGACCAGCGTCGCCAGCCGGAGGATGTAGACAGTGAGCACGACGATGGGGAGGAAGCCGGCAGTCACGACAATCGGAATGACGACTTCGAGCACGGGAGCGGAGATTGCGGGACTCGCGGGCGCAGTGAACAGCAGCATCAGCACCACAGAGACGAACTGGACAGGGACGCCGACGTACAGGAGGAGCCGGGACAGCGAGGCGAGTTCGGACTGGATGAACACAGTCTTGAAGTACCGACGAGCCACGTCCACCTGTTCGATGTGGCGTTCGAGTCGCGTCAGCGACTCGTCGAGCGACGGCGGCAACGAGTCGCCGAACGCCGCCCGGACGCGGTAGGCACCCGAGAAGTACCGGGAGTAGTCGGTGTCGAGCACGAGCAGCAGGGTGTACTCCGCGGCGATGTTCCGTTCCTCCAGCAGCGTCCGCACCCGGGTGACGTGCGAGGACAGCTCGGTGAGCAGCCGGCGCGCACCGACATCCACCTCCTCGGTGATCTCCGGATCGCCTCGGGCTGTCGCCGAATCGAGCCAGTCAGTCTCGCGGAGGTGTTCGATCTCACGGTCGAGACTCCGGAAGAGGAGTTCCAACAGCCCGGACTGTGTGACGGGGACGACGCTCTCTTCGGTCACGTCGCTCACCTCCTGTCGGTAGCTGATCACCTCGCGCATCTGTTCGCGGACTTCACCCGGGGACTCGAGGTGTCGGGCGAGCACGAACTGGCTGATCGAGACGACGATGGTGATCAGCGTGAAGTTCCCACCGATCAGCGCGAACAGCAGGAACAGCGTCGGGTCCCGCTCGACCAGCGGCACGAGCCCGCTCCAGACGACTCCCAACAACAGTGCGGCGACACCGGCCAACAACCCGGCCGCGACGACGAGTCTGTTCCCCGTCACCAACACCCAGTTGCCCGGCCGGGTCACCAGCGTCTCGACCTCGTACCGCGCGTCGAACCCCGTGTCGTCTGTGCTGCCGAACTCCACGTCGGTGTCGTCTGTGTCCTCGAACGCTGCGTCGGTGTCGTCTGTGTCCTCGAACGCTGCCGCTCCATCGTCGCTACCACTGCTGTGATCGTCGGCTCCTTCGCGTCTCCGCTCACGGCTGTCGGCTCTGTCACCCCTCGTCTCGTGACCGTCGGACCCCTCACCACCTGTCCCGTGACCGTCAGACTCCTCGCCCCTCGTCTCGTGACCGTCGGACTCGTCGCTGTCTGTCGTCATCCGTCGTGTGCCACTGTCGCCCGACACAAAGAAGCTCCCCACTCGGAGAGGTTTCGACGAGACCTAGGCGATCTCGGCGGCGGTGAGTCCGTGTGCCGTCGCTTCGGCCGCCGTGGGTCGAGACACCACCTCTTCGGAACTCGCGGGCGGGAGCTCCACAGTCGCGGTGTCGACACGCTCGTCGGCGTGACCGCTCCGCCAGAGAGCGACGGTCACGGTGCCGTTCTGTCGACTCCGGACCCGCTCGACGGTGTCGTTCGACAGGGAGAACAGCACGCCAGACGTCTCACCGGATTCGAGAAAGGTAGTCCCCGAGTACTGGTTCTCCCCGGGAACGACGAGCGTCGGCGCGGCGAACGTCGGGAATTCACCTCGATTACTGACGACGACACAGACGAAGACGGCCCGTCGTTCGACGGTGTCTGCCGAGCAGTCGGCCGGCGGCTCCCCACGCGACACGGAGACAGCCTCGACGGCGAGACGCGACCCAGTGTCGGCAGTGTACCGTGTGCGGTCGACGACGACGCCGCTCAGCGAGACCACGCGAACCCGGTACGTGCCGGACTGCGCGGGGAGGACTCCGTCTGGCGGCGTCTGGTCGTTCCACACGGGGGCAGTCACGGCCGCGAGCACGAACAGAACGGCAGGCGTCACCACCGCTGCGGCAGCGAAGTCGACGTGGTCGGTGTCGGTGCCGACGAGGAGCGCCCACGCCACGAGTCCGAACCCGGCGACCGCGAGGAGACTGAACTCGACGGGGGTGAGGTACAGGCCGATGCTGTCGGCTGCGAGGAGTGCCGACGTAGACGGCCCGAGGATGCACGCCGTCACGACTGCGACGGCCCGTCCGAAGTCCGCTGTCCCGCCCCGACGACCGACCGGGACGTGCCGCTCGGACGCTGTCTCGTCGTGAGCGTCTGCCGAGTCGTCTCGGTCCCTCCCGCCGTCTCCGCCGGACGCTCGTCGCATACGTCGACAGCGTGTGTCTCCCGGATACAAAACTGTGGACTTCGTCGACGGTGGAGATTACTCCGTTTCAGTCACACCACAGACAGCGGAGCACTGGCTCCGAGCCGCCGCCGTCGTCCACCACTCATACGATCGTGCGTAGATCGTTACCACCGACGACTGACAGAGAGCACCGCAGCGACGTGAT
>CAKZQY010000338.1 GCA_937142015.1 uncultured Halobacteria archaeon | reverse complement strand
CTGGTGTATGCGGCGCTGTTGACGCTGATTACCAGCCGGACACTGCTCAACCTCGCCACCGCCGCTGTTAGAGCGGATGGCCGAAGACGCTCAGAAAATCTACCAGGAACGACCGATCCTCCAAGAGCGACTCGCTACTGCCACGCAACAGGAGGGGACGTGTTAGCTAAAAATGGATACGACTGAGTGTTACTTCGAGTCTTTACCGCCGTGGTGACTCGTGTCGGTGAGCAGAGCGTCTGAGCCGTCGGTTTTCGACGCCGTCCGTGGAACTATTCGCAGTAATCACTATGACTCCAGAGGTACGCGCCCGGTGACGAACTCCAGACTGATGTGCCGAGCGGCCGTCTGATCAACGCCCGCGATGACAACCCTCTGGAGAACCGAGGCGTCCCGGAGGTATCAGTCGATTGGAGGTTCGAATCCTTCCGACCCCATCCACTCGGTCCGTTCGTTCTCTCTGCTGCACACTCGCTATCGTCCGATATCGAACCGGCCCGACGAGCATCGGACTGTCGCCGGGGAGTAGAGCGAACGTTCGATCAGACTGTGACCCCGGCGTTCAGCTGCTCGCGGCCGACAGCAGGGTCGTACTGTTGCACAATCGGCAACAGTGTCGCCAACTGTGAGAGCAGTACAGTGGTATATAGTCGGTCCGGCCGACTGTCACGACAGGATGTCGGCACCACGAGTCACGTTCGACAGAGGAGCGAAGTGGATCGGCTTGTTCTTGCTCGTCGTTGCAGGGTACCTGGTGGCTACTCGGTTCGTCGGCGACGCGCTCGCCGTCGGGCCGACGAACCCGGCGACGGGGACCAGTCTCGTCGAATCGGGCGTCCGTCTGGTCGCACTTCTCGGCATCGGGTGGATGTTCCTACGGAGTGAAGGGGTCTCACTCGGTGACATCGGCCTCTCGCTCGACCGTGTCGGGCCAGCGGTGGTCGCCGTCAGTGCGTTCTACGCGGCGCTGAATCTCGCCGGGTTCGGCTTGGCGACGGTGACTGTAGGCGGCAGCGCAATCGGTTACCAGTGGACCGTCGCTCCGACAGTAGCTGTCGTAGCGTTCCTCTCCCAGCTCGTGCTCGCCGGAGTCACCGAAGAGCTGTTGTTCCGCGGCTACCTCCAGTCGAAGGTAATCGCCGTTCTCCCGACCGAACTGCGTTTCGAGTCCGTGATCGGGGTCGCCGCCGCGGCCACCCTGTTCGTGCTCGCTCACGTCCCGCGTGTGTTGACAGACGGGGTTCCAGCTGCCGGCGCGCTCGCAGCGTACGGCGTCTTGCTCCTCGCGTCGGGGATGGCGTTCGGACTCGTCTACGAGTACACCCAGAATCTCACCATTCCGATCCTGTTGCACGGAGCCGGCAACATGCCAGGAACGATGGGAATCGTCTTCTTCGACAGCACAGCGTTTCAGGGTGGTGCGTTCGTGGCCTACGTGTTCGCGTATCTCGCTCTCGCCGTCGGGCTGGTCGTCGGGTACCGTCGCTGGGGGATCGAGCGCCTGGGACTCCGCACGTGGACGGACAGAGACAGCCTCGTCACCTCCAACTGATGCTGCCGGCCCCGGCTACACCACTGCCGTCGACAGACGCCAACTGCCTCCACAGTCCGCCACCCACGCGGCTACGGCTCCCTCACACCCAATTCCGACATCGCCATCTGCACGACACGCGCTTCGACCAGGTCGCGGGTCTCCGTCATCGGGTCGTCCACAGCGGCGACAGTCTCGGCAGCCTCGGCGAGCAGTCGTCGTTCCAACTCCGTCTGGTCCTGTTGCTCACGCGTGTCGTTCAACAGCGCCTCGAAGTCCGCCCGGAGGTCGAAGGAAGCGCGTGCGACGTTGCACCGCGACAGCGGAGACACACCCGTGTCCAAGACCAGATCACACACCAGTTCCCAGTCGTTCTCGCAGAACTCCAGTGTGACTGTGCCGACGACGTCGCGCCACGCAATCGGGTCGCCGTTCTGTAGCAGCTGGATCGCCCGCGGCGGCACCTCGATCCGGTGGCTGGTGTCGGGGCTGTCACAGAGACAACACGGCTGCTCAGTACGTCCGGTGTACACGACTGTCCGTCGTCGTCGACGTGCTTGTCGGTGTCGACTCGCTGCGATACACGGCTCGCCACGGGATACGACTCGCTACGAGACACGACTCGCCACAAGACACGACTTCGCACGGCACCACCAGCCTCAAGACCCTGCTCGTGGCAGACAGCGCCGTGGACGAGTTTGGCTACGTGGTCAACGTCGACGGAGCGGTCTACCGCGAGGGTGAGTACCTGTTGATCGAGCGCGGAGCCGACGAGGAGCACGCAGCCGGTCTCCTCGGGCTCCCGGGCGGCAAACTGGAGGCACCACCCGGCGAGGCGGCGGTGATCGAGGCGACGGTCCGCCGAGAACTGTCGGAGGAAGTCGGCGTCACGGTCGGTCGTGTCGACGTAGTGACCAGCAGCACGTTCGAGACGGACACCGGCACACAGTGTCTCAACGTCGTCTGCCTGTGTGCCTTCGAGAGCGGGGAGGCGCGTCCCGTCGCCACGGACGAGGTGGCGGCGGTCCACTGGATTTCGGCCACTGAGGCGACAGACAGCCAAGACGTGCCCGCGTTCACGACCGACTACCTCGACGCGGTCGAGACACACCGTCGCCGAGAGTGGTGATCTGCCGAGCGTGCGGAACTGTCGGACAGACGAGAACTGTCAGGCACACCAGAACTGTCAGGCACACGAGACCCCGCCCAGCAGAAGAACCACTCTCCTCGTCGCTGCCGCTACAGCCGTCGCAGTCGCGTCTGCGGCGCGACCACCCACTCCGTGCCCGTCTCCGTCACACGGACCATCTCCTCTTGTCCGACGTAGCCCCACTCGGTGTCGACACCCAGCTCCATCGTGTAGATCTCTCCAGCGCGCACCTCACCGCGTGGAGCCTCGCCGTACCGTTCCCACTCGGGTGCCAGCAGCGTGCCGCCGTCGTGTGCAACACGGCCGACTTGGTGGCCGAACGCGTGCTGGAACGGTGGGTGGCCGCGGTCTGTCAACTCCGCGCGCGCCGCGGTGTCGACCTCGTGGCCGACGACACCGGGCTCCAGTCGCTCGTGTCCCGCGTCGATGGCCGCTCGCACGTCGCGGAACACCGATCGGAGCGCCGCCGACGGCTCACCGCGAACCCACAGTCGCTGGATGTCCGCCGCGTAGTCGTCTCTCCGCACGCCGAAGTCGACGTGGAGCAGTTCCCCCTCCGAGAGGGTGTGTTCACCGGGCATCGTGTGGCCGACCTCGCTGTCGCCGCCCATGTGGACCGTCGGACAGTAGTCCCACGCCCACGCCGTGCCGAGGTCGCGTTCCTGCAGCCGGTCGTGAACGAACGACGCGAACGCCGCCTCCGTCGTGTCCGGGTCCCACGTGCTCGTCGCCGTCTGGAGGAGTTCCTCCGTCGTCTCGGCTGCACGCCGAACGCGCTCGAGTTCGGTCTCCGACTTGAGGCCTCTGACGCCGCGGACGATGTCGCCCGCAGAGACGAACTCCCTCTCCGGGAGGAGATCCTGCAGCCGACGGTACAGCCCGTGTGAGAGCCCGTCTGCGGTGTTGTCGTCGCGGTCGTAGTTGAGCGCGACTGTCTGACGACCCGCCGTCGTGTCGCTCGCGCTGTTGCCTGTCGTGGCGTCGCTCGCGCTGTTGCCTGTCGTGGTGTCGCTCGCGCTGTCGGCCGCCGCAGCGTCGCTCGCGCTGTCGGCCGCCGCAGCGTCGCTCGCGCCGTCGGCCGCCGCAGCGTCGCTCGCGCCGTCGGCCGCCGCAGCGTCGCTCGCACCGTCGGCTCTCGAACTACTGGTTCCGACCTCGTCGAGCGTCTCTCGCAGCGGCGTCTCGATTGACTCGTCGTACGAGCGCACCTCGTGAACGTCCAACTCCTCGGCCGTCGGCGCGTCGTGGCGGCCGAGCACGACGGTCGACGACTCCGGGCCGATCACGACCGCCGTCGGCCACACGATGTCGAAGCCGAGAATGTACGGCAGCGCCGGTTCCGCGACCTCGTCCGTCTCGCGGCAGAACGTGAGCCACGCGTCGACGCCGTCCGTCTCGGCGACGACCTGCCGGGACTGTGCGACCTTCTCCCGAATCAACGCCGTGTCGAGTCGTGTCACTGTCTCCGCTGTCGGCTGGTCGCGTGAAAGTGGTAGCGGTGTTCGCGTCGCCTGACACTGCTGGCTCACGCCGACTTGTCGCCTCCGTCGTCGAACGCTGCCGTCTCACGGGGATGCGTCTCGTTCGTCGTCGGACGCTGCCGTCTCACGTGGATTCCTCCCGGTCGTCGTCGGACGCTGCCGTCTCCTCTCCTCCATCGAGTTCGTCGACCAGTTCGCTCCCGACGCCCACGTACGACTCGGGAGACAGCGCCGTCAGCTCGTCGCGGACGGATTCCGACACGTTCAGGTCCGCGAACAACTCGCGGAACGCGTCGAGGGTCACACGCTCTCCGCGTGTCAGCTCCTTCACGCGCTCGTAGGCGTCAGTGTCCCCCTCGCGTCGGAGGATCGTCTGGACCGCCTCGCCGATCACCTCGGGATTGTCGCGCAGATCCCCCCGCATCACCTGCTCGTTCGGAACGACAGCAGACAGTCCGTCGCCGGTCTTCGTGTAGCCGATCAGACAGTGTGCCAGCGCCGCGCCGACGTTCCGCTTCACCGTCGAGTCGGAGAGGTCGCGCTGGAGCCGGGAGGTGGTGACGTACTCGCCGAGGAACCGCAGGTCGGCGTTCGCCTTCGAGAGGTTCCCCTCCGCGTTCTCGAAGTCGATGGGGTTCACCTTGTGCGGCATCGTCGAAGAGCCGGTCTCGCCCGCCGTGGCCTCCTGTCCGAGGTAGCGGTCCGAGACGTACAGCCACGCGTCGCGGTCCAGATCGAGCAGTACGTCGTTGACACCACGGAGCGCGTCGAACAGCCGCCGCAGATCGTCACACGGGTTCACCTGTGTGGTCAACGGCGCGTAGTCGAGCCCGAGTGAGTGGACGAACGACGCCGCGAACGACCGCCAGTCGACTGCGGGGTACGCCGCCTCGTGTGCCGCGAACGTGCCCGAGGCCCCGCCGAGCTTCCCAGTGAGTTCGTCGGTCGCACGCTCGAGGTCGCCGAGTGTTCGTCCGAGTCGCGCGGCGTACACCGCCATCTCCTTGCCGAACGTCGTCGGCGTCGCCGGCTGGCCGTGCGTGCGGGCCAACATCGGCAGCGCGCGGTGGTCGTGGGCCATCTCCGTGAGACTGTCACGGACGCGTCGGAGCGCCGGCAGCAACACCTCCTCGACGGCCGGCTGGAGGAGGAGCCGCCGCGCGAGGTTGTTCACGTCCTCACTCGTCAACCCGAAGTGGATCCACGGGTGGAGTCGCTCGGGCGTCTCCGTGCGGAGGAAGTACTCCACCGCTTTCACGTCGTGGTTCGTCGCCGCGTACCCCGCCGCCCCCTCCGTCTCCAGCCGCTTGACCAGCTCCGCGTCCCGACCGTCGAACGCCTCGCTGACGGCTGTGAGCGTCTCCCGCTCGTCTGCAGACAGCGTCAACTCGACAGCCGGCTCGTCTGCGAGCGCGAGCAGGTACGCCGTCTCCACTCGCACCCGGGCCTCGATCAGCGCCGCCTCGCTGACGTACGGCGACAGCGGTGCTGTGCGTCCGGCGTACCGACCGTCGAGCGGCGAGACTGCCGCGAGTGAGTCCGTGCGGTCGAGTCCCGCGACCGCGCTCGCAGCGTCGTGGGCCATCTCCCCTTCCTCGTCCATACCGGAGGCTGCTGGCGCGGCGAGGAAATCCGTTCCGGTCCGCTCACAGGGTCGTGCGTAGATCGTTATCGCAGACTCGACTCACAGGCGTCGTAACAGCGTGGTACCGTCCGGTACTCGGCACCCACTCGAAAATCTCTACGCACGACCCTATCACACGACCTGCAGGGCTGCCGACAGTGTGGACGTACGCTTCGCTCCAACAGGGCGGTGCGCTCGCGCCGACCGAGAGTGTGCGTCAGTTCCTCCTGCCGCTGCTGGCCGGAACTGGCGTCTCCGCCGTCGTCGACGAGGTTCGTGAGTGGAATTCTCGTGACCGACAGCTCACCCGTCCCAGTCGTAGTCCTCACAGTTGAACGACGGTTCGGAGCCGTCGAGGAGGTAGTGACGCTTCGACCCCTCGAATCGGCGTGGCATCTGTGAGAGATTCACCGTCAGTCGTTCCATCACCGCGTCCGAGGACTCGTGAATCAGAATCACCCGTACGCTCGTGTCGTACTGGTTTCCGTTATTGAACCCGGCCAGCTGGTTGTTGCCCGCACCCGGCGGGCCGGCACCCGGCAGTACCTCGCAGTCAACCTTTTTGGCTCGACCCGGACTCCCCCACAGTCCGACACGGAGCGTGTCGCCCGTCTCGAAGCTGCTGGTGTACGTGTTCTCGGCGGTCCCGCCGTCCGGGCTCCCGATCAGTCGCACCGTGAGTTCACCCGCAGCGACACTGTCCCCGCCCACGTGTTCGATGCGGAAGATCCAGACCGGTTCGAGACTGTCTCGGGCTTCGAACTCCGCCTCCGCAATCACTGTCGGCGTCGGCTGGCTCACGTCGCCCGCCAGCCCCGACAGCGACGCGGTCAACGCTGCCGCCAGCACCACAACGATGGCGACGAGCAGGATTACCGCAATCGCTGGAGAAACGCTCCGGTCTGCCGACGAGCGTCGAACCCCCCTGCGCACGTTCGGTTGGACCCGTCGCTCGGACAAGAATCTGTGGGACTCGAAACGGCTTCGTCGGTTCCGGTGGTGATCGGAACTCGCCGTAGGAGTCGCCGCGCCGGCCAGTCGACGGGGTCGCTACTCAGACTCGCGTGGGTCGAGCACGTCACGCAGCGAGTCACCGAGGAGACTCAACGAGACCAGCGTCACCAGCATCGCGCCGACCGGGACCAACTCCGTCCACCAGGAGGTGAACGCGAACCCGTCGATGACGACCTCGCCAGCGCCGCCGCCGACGAGTCCAGCCGCGCCGGAGATGATGTTCCCCCACGAGGTGTCGACTGGGTCCGACAGCTGGAGGTAGCCGAGTGAGACCTCCACGAGGACCACCGTCGGCATCATGGAGGTGACACCGGTGACGACGGTGTTCGAGACGTTCGGGAAGACGTGGTGTCTGATCGTGCGCCACGAACTGCTGCCGGCGTCGCGTGCCGCCCGGACGTAGCCGGTGTCCGTCTTCGACAGCGCCTCGCTCCGGACGACGCGGGCGAGACTACCCCAGTTCAGCAGACCGAACACGAGCACGAACAAGACGTAGCTCCGCCCGAAGAACACCTGCAAGAACAGGTACGCGAAGAACGGCGGCACGACCAGCTGGAGGTCGACGTACCGCATCACCAGCTCGTCGAGACGACCGCCGGAGTAGGCTGCGACCGTCCCGACGAGGACGCCGATGGGTGCCGCCACCAACGGGACGACGGTCGCAACGTACATCGCCGTCTGCGTGCCTTCGACGGTGACGACCAGCACGTCCTGGAGTCGTTTGTTCGTTCCGAGCGGGTGTCGCCACGTCCCGTGACACATCCCGTCGGTGACAGCGCCGACACAGGTGCCGCCCGTGTTACTCATCGGGGTGGTGAACCCGAGCGGCGGCTGCATCGGTGCCATTCCCCGCGCCGTTGCGGGACCGGTAAAGCCCGTCGTGACGCGGAGCGCGTCGAGCACCGCGGGACCAGCGGTCCCGATCAGGTAGAAGCCGACCACCGCGAGGAGGCTGAACAGCGCGCGCTTGTCGCTGCGAATCCGGCCCCAGTAGCGTCGCGCGAGCCGTGGCCGACGCGCCAGCGGGAGCAGACCGTACCAGACGACGATGGCGAGAGCCAGAACGAACAACCACTCGATGGTGCCGGCGTCCCAACCGGGGACGTTCTCACGCCGCCACGGGGAGATCAGCTTCTCGTCACCCGGCACGACGAGCAGGTCGTAGAGGAACACTGCCCCGACGACCGCGACCGTGAGCAGGAACCCGACGGTTCGTCGACGCACTGACGGACGCAGCCCGTCGGACTCTCCGCGGTCGAGCTCGGCTCGCGTCCACTCCTGTCCGCCGTCCGCTGCTGCTGTCCGCTCGTCGTCGGTAGGGTTCTGTTGGGGTGGGTCGTGGTCAGTGGCGGTCTGTTCGGGCGAGGTGGAGGTCCTCGGTGTTTCGTCGGCGTTCTCGTCCATCTCGAGATGGTCTCCGCGTGTGTCGTCTGTCTCTCGATACTGCTCGTGTTCGCTCTCGGGAGGCGTGTTCCGTCAATCACCTCCCGGGGGGTACCCACGTCGAGTCGGGTCCTGCCAGATGTGCTTCCTCGGCCAGCTGCACCGTCAGACGGCAAGGGTGACTGTGAGTATCTCACAGGCGGTGACGACAAAAACGCTCTCGTGGGTGAACTCGCAGTTTCAGCCTCGGAACTCGCAGAACACACTCTTCACTGCTATTCTGTTATCAATTCGACACAAAACGGCAACAATTTCCCCAAAACTGATACTACCCCGGTCGAAACACCTCGTTCGATTCAGTATGTCCACCGGGAGGACGTTCACACCGTCACGAGCAGCACTGTCGGTTCTCGTGGTCGTGTCAGTGGTCGCCGGGACCGCAGTCGCGGGGCTCGGAGCGACGACAGGGGCACAGGCAGGGAGTCACGAGGGCCAGTCGTCGACGGCGGTGACGACACAGGAGTTGGTCGGCGAGATCGGACAGCTCCAGAACGACGAGTTCGGGGAGACACAGTTCACACAGCGGAGCTACGACGATCCCGTCGTGATCGCCGGTCCGATCCGTTACAAGGACTTCGACGGGGACGGGGAGCCGAACCAGCCCGTCCACACCCGCGTGTGGAACGTACAGGACAGCAGTTTCGAGTACAAGACGGAGCGACACGGCGGGTCAGTGGAGGATGTCACGAGGGTCAACGCTTCCTACACCGTGTTCGAGTCGGGCATCCACCGGCTCTCGGGAGATCAACTCGTCGAAGCCGGCACCGTGCGGACAGACAAAGACTGGGTTCGAGTGACGTTCGACGCGGCGTTCGACGAACGTCCAGTCGTGTTGGCACAGACACAGACGCGGAACAACACCGAGTGGTTGACGGCGCGTGTACGGAACGTGAGCACTGCTGGCTTCGAGGCCCGAATCGTACAGAACGAGGACAGACGGAACGACGACCTCCAACCGGAGCAGATCGGCTTCGTCGCCATCGAGCCGGGGAGCGGTGAGAGTCTCGGGAAACCGTTCAGTGTCGGCCGCACACAGGTCGACGACAGTTGGACGACCGTCACCTACGACGGGATGAGCGAGCCCGACCCGCGGTTCGTCGCCAAGATGGACACGACACGGAGTATCGACATGTCCGCCGTCCGGTACCGCAACCGGAGCGCCGACAGCATCCAACTCCAGATCGACGAGGGAACGAGCGCCGACAGTGAGACCACACACCCACCCGAGAGTGTCGGCTGGGTCGTCTTCGACGAGACTGGGATCATCGAGTCCGTGTCACAGTCGACGGCGACACCGACGGCGACAGCCACCCCGACGCCGAACGACACTCGAACGACGACGGCGACGCCGACACCGACAGAGTCACCCACTCCAACGGAGTCACCGACGCCGACGTTCACGCCGACTCCCACAGCGTCACCGACGCCGACAGAATCGGCAACGCCGACGTTCACGCCGACGCCGACACAGAGTCCGACGCCAACGTTCACGCCGACTCCCACGGCGTCACCAACACCGACAGCGTCACCGACTCCCACAGCGTCGCCGACTCCCACAGCGTCACCGACTCCCACAGCGTCACCGACGCCGACAGCGACCCCGGCAGCGTGTAACCCAGACGACCCACCGAAGCTGGACACTGCACGGCTGTTCACTCGGGAGGACACGATCACGACGGGGCAGCCGGGTGTCATCGCGGGCGGGTTCCTGCCCCCGGCAGCGTTGCAGTGTGACATCGTCGTCCGGATCACGCTGCAGGTGCCGAACAACATGTACATCCAAGGGACGAACCAGTTGAGCTCCGGCGGCGCTGGGATCGTCTCCAGCGAGTTCACGGTCCCGGCGGGTGCATCGAGTGTGCAGTCCGTGCGTGCGAACGTGTACGCCTCCGAGACGGGGCAGTTGGCTGTCACCGGTGACATCGTCTACTGGCCGGAGGGATTCCCGGACCTCCAGCGCACGATCTCCGGGCTCACACTCCAGTTCAACGTCGAGGAGCCAGTCGAGCGTGGTGACGCGAGCACGGGGTCGCCGACGGCGACCGCAGAACCGACAGAAGCCGACTCGCCGGGCCTGTCGCTGCTGACTGCGCTCGTCGCGCTGGCTGCCGTGCTCGTTGCCGCCCGAATCCGTCGACGGTGACGAGTGAGAGACGAACCCCGCCCACGAACGGCCACACCTGAGACCGACGGTGGTCAGTCGTCCCCGCTCGCTACGCTCCTCTCGGTCGTCTCGACAGCGCTCTGGGAGGAGGTCCCCTCTCGTGACGCCGATAGTTCGAACGTCGACAACAGCTCGTCGAGGCGGGCAGCCCGCTCGGAGAGTGCCTCGGCGGTCTCTGTGACTCCCGTGACCTCCTCGCTCTGTGTCCGTGCCGTCTCGCGGGCCTCGCGCGTCAGCTCGTCAGTGTCTCCCGCGATCTCGGCGACGTCGCCGACCATCGAGGAGACTTCCTCGGCGCTGGCGGCTTGGTCGTCTGTCGCACGGTCGATCTCGGCCATGCCGCTGCTGGTCTCCGCTGTCCGCTCGACGACGGTCTCCAACGCCTCTCGTGCCTCTGTCACGGTGTCGGCACTGTCGCGGACGGCCGTCTCGGCATCTCTGAGCCGGCGAGCTGTCTCTTCGGTGTCTGCGTCGATCCCGGTCACGATCTCGTCGATCTCGTCGGCGTGCTCCTGTGCCTGCGTCGCCAACTGTTTCACCTCGTCGGCAACGACGGCGAACCCGTCACCGTCGATATCGGCGCGTGCCGCCTCGATGTTGGCGTTCAACGCCAGCATGTTCGTCTGCTCCGCGATGTCGGCGATCAACTCGACGATCTCCGACACCTCGTCGGTCCGCTCCCTGAGCGACTCGAACGCCTCGACGGCCTCCGTCGTCGTCGTCTCCACGCTGTCGAGCGCCTCGACGGCCTCCGCCGCGGCGTCGGCACCCGTCTCGGCGACCTCGGTCGTCGCCTCCGCAGTCTCTGTCACCTGCGTGCTCGTGGATGCAACTTCCTCGACGGTGGCAGACAGGTTCTCCATCTCGCGTTCGACGGAGAGGAGTCGGTCCTGCTGGTCGGCCGCAGCCTCGGACACGTCCGTCATCGCGTCGGTCACGTCGTCGCTCGCGGCGGCTACACTCGACGCCGAGTCGGCGACAGTCTCGCTGGCGTCGGCCACCTCGCCTGCGAACGCGTCTACCTCGGCCATCGTCGCCTCCAACTCGTCGAGCACGTCGTTGAACTGTCGACCGAGCGACTGGATCGACGCCTCGCGGCTCTCGGGGTCGACACGAGCGGTCAGGTCGCCGTCCGCGACGCGTGACATCGTCGCTTCGTACGCCGCCGCCTTCTCTGTCAGGTGCTCGGAGAGGCGCTCGATCTCCTCGGCACGGGACTCGGCCTCCTGCTGTGCCTCTTCTGCGCGGGTGAGCGACGCCTGCAGGGAGTCACGCATCGCGTCGAACGACTGCGAGAGGTCTCCCAGTTCGTCCCGACGGTCCGTGTCGAACGACACGTCGAACTGCCCGTCTTCGAGCGCCTCAGCGCGCTCGCGGAGGTCACTGATCGTGTTGCTCGTCCTCCGGATGAACGTCACCCCGACGAGTAACAGCCCGACCGACGGAGCGAACAACACGGCGATCAGTACCTCGGCACCGCCACCGATCACCCGTACTCCGTTCGGGACCGCGGCGAGCAGCGCGAGCTCGGTGCCCGGAACCGGCGCGTGACCCACCCAGTTGTCGCCGGTCTTCACGAATCCCGTCTCGCCGCCGCGAGCGGCCGACAGCGCCGCATCGAATCCTGCAATCCGGGTGGTGTCACCGCTCCCGCTCGCGTCGGTGTCACCGCTCCCGCTCGCGCTGGCTCCGCCGCCGTCGTGGGTGCGCGTGTCTGCGACGACGGCTCCGTTGCTGTCGACGACGAGGAGGTAGTCGACGAGGAACTGGCTCTGGAACGACAGCTGTTCGTCGACGGAGATGGTGACTGCCACCGCGCGGTCTGCCGTCCCCGGCACGGGACTCACGGCTGCGAGGTACCGCTGGCCGTCGAGTTCGAACCCGGACGTGACGACCGTCTCGCCGGACTCGTCGAGTGACACCGACTCCGTCCACGGCGCGCCGGCAGACGTGTCCTCACCGGCCGCAGCTACCACTGTGCCATCGGCGAGATTCACGTACGAGACGCGGTGAACGTCGCTACCCTGCTGCTCTGTGAGTGCAGCCAGCTGGTCTGCGACGGCTGTCGTGTCTCCCGCTCGCACTGTCTCCGTTCGGGCGAGCGACGCGGCGAGTGTGCGCGATTCGCTCACCTCCGTCGCCACATCGGAAGCGTACCGCGTGGAGAGCTCTGGAAGGTCGCTCCGCAGACTGTCGGCCTGTTGCTGTTGAGCGAACAGGACGAATCCGCCGAACGCGCCGGCCGCGACCAGCGTGATCACGAGCGTGATAGCGAGGAACTTCCGGAGGTAGCTCTCTGCGACTGCGTCGGGAACGAGTCTCCCTAGTCGTGCCATACCGCTAGTGTGCGTTGAAGCACTCAAAAACGGGAGACGCGTGGTTCAGCACCTGAAACCGTTATCTGTCACAGACGATCACCGTCGGTCACGGTCCACTCGACGAAGTCGTGTACCGTGTCGTATACTGTCGGTCACAAGTGTCGATACAGTGTCGCGTTTCACTCGGGGTTCCAACGCGTCTCGCTCCGGTTCTATCGATCCCGGGTTCGATGGCTCGTGACTGACAGTACAATCGAAGAGAGATTGCGGATCGTGGTTCGCTGCGCCGTTCGTCCTACGCGCCGAACGGACTCTCGCTCTCGGAGCCGGTTCCGGGAGCGTCGGCAGGCCGCTTCTCGCCAGACACGAGGTAGTCCAGCAGGTTCCCGACCAGCTTCTCGTTGTCCGCGCGGTAGAGGAACTCCTGGTCGAACAGGCTGCTGTCACCGACCACCGTCGTGTTGCCAGAGCGTGCGACGACGCCGTACGCGCCGCTGCGGCGCGTCTCCGAGAGGGTCGTCCCGTCGGTCGTCGTGAGCACCGCGTCGCCCGTTACGGGCAGTGAGGCGTGGACCACCGCGCGGTCGACACCCTCGGTCAGCGGCGACTCACCGGTCGGCGTGGCGTACACGCTCCGGTAGTTGAGATCGTAGTTCTCGACGTTGTAGAGGTAGCCGCTGCCGAAGCCGAGTCCAGCCTGCGAGACTGCTGGCGAGAGTGGACTCGTCACCGTGTCTCTGCTCACGCCGCCGAACAACAGCGAGAGCGCCCCGAGCCCAGTGGACGGCTCGTTCACCACGAGCACGCGACCGCCAGAGCGGGTGAAGTTGTCCAGCCCACGGAGTTCGTCCGCCGTGTACGGGTCACCTTCCCCGATCACGACGTACGCGTCCGCGGCCGCCAGCGACTCGTTCAGCGAACCGCCGCCGCTGCGCGAGCCGAGTCTGTACCGCACCTCTGCGCCGCTCTCTGTCAGCGTGTTCACCATCGGGGTGAGCGCCGCTCGCTGGACCGATCCGCTGTGAACCGTGTCGATGACGATCACTTTCCCGTCGCCGTCCGCAGACATCGAGAGCTCTCCCTCCTGAGGCGGAACGTCGACGACCGACTCCGACCCCGAGAACGACTCGACGGTCACGTCCGACACCGTCGGAGCGGAGCTGACGGGCGCGCCGCCGACCGCCGTCCCGCCTGCGACCACGACGAGCACCACGAGCGCGAACACGCCGACGCGCTTCAGCACGTCGACGAGAGCCGTTCTCCCGCCACCGCTGCCGAGGGAGCCACTGCTCCCGCCGTCGCCGAGGGCTGCTCCATCACCGTCGTCGCCGAGCGGTCCGGAGCTCATGCTGTCACCTCCGCCGCCGCGGTGGTGTTGTACGAGCCACTCGTGTCCTCGGGAACGCCGTACACCATCAGGAACTGGACGGTGTCGACCCCAGCGTACGAGTCGAGGGCGACCGAGGTCTCGTCGTCGTCCAGCGCCGCGGCGACCGCACCGCTGCTCACACCGGCAGCCCCACTACTTCCACCGGGACCAGCCGACTGGTTCAACAGCGCTGCGAGCGCCGACTGTGCGGGGTCGTAGTAGCGAACCTCGTAGTCGGTGACGCCGGCTTCCGCAGCAGCGCCGGCGATCGCGGCTTCGAGGCCGCCGATCTCGTCGGCGTAGCCGTTCTCGACTGCGCGTGCGCCGCCGAACACGGACGCCTCGGCGACCGTCGCACGCGAGACGGAGAGCCTGTCACCACGCTCGTCCATCACCGCGCCGACGAAGGCGCGTTTCATCGACTCCAACTTCGCGTGGAATCGGTCGCGTGTGAGACCGACGGTCTTGTCGGGTCCCGTCGTCGCCTGTGAAGAGAGCCCTTCTGTCGGGACTCGCCCGCGCACACCGACACTACCGATGTTGCTGCCCGGAGTCACGTAGATCGCCTCGCTGGGTACCGCCGCGTAGTAGGCTCCGGAGGTCGCCACCTGACCAACACTCGTCACCACCGGCTTCTGTTCGGCGAGTCGCCTGACTGCGAGGTACATCGCTTCACTGGGTGCTGCGAAGCCGCCCGGACTGGACACGCGGAGGACGACCGCCACGACGGAGTCGTCACTCCGGAGCGCCCGGAGCCGTTGAACCGTGTCTGTGCTCGTCGCGTCCGTAATGAGTTCGTTGACCTGTACCACTGCGACACGCTTCTGCTCCGGCGTCGTCACACCGACTGCGAACGGGACGACTGCGGCCCCGATCAGCAGTGCTGCCACCACGAGGACGGTGTACGACTGGAGGGCTGTCGCAACGCGCCTGTCGATTGGGTTGACCATCTGTTCAGTTTCCCTCGCGCGACGGCGGCAAATACACCTCCGGCCGGATTACTGTCGGCGGAACCCGTGTGGAACATTTAAGTGTCCCCGAGAGACTCAGCCCGTCACGTCACGGACGACGAGCACGGGTCGGTCAGTGCGGTCGACGACACGCGAGAGCGTGTCGCCGAGCACGTGTTCGATGAGCGAGGGGTCAGTCTCCCCGACGACGAGCACGTCGTGGTTCTGGGCGGCGTCGACGATGTCGTCGATCGGCGACGTGCTCTCGACGAGTTCAGTGTCGACGCGGTCGCGGTCGACACCGGCCTCGACGAGGTTGTCGGCGACGCCTTGCAGCAGTGTCTCACCGACGGTTGGATCTTCGTCTTCCGGGACGGCGTGAAACAGCGTCGCCGAGGCCGAGCTCTCCGCGAGGAGTCCTCCGACGACGGCGACGATACGGTCGACGTTCACGTCGCCACGCACCGGGACGAGCACACGTTCGACGACACGGACCTCGTCGGGCACGGCGACTACGTCACAGTTGTAGTCGCTGGCGACGCGGTCGATGGTGTCACCACGGTTGCGGGTGAACACGACGACAGTCTGGACGTCCGTCGTCTCCGGGAAGGCGTCGGCGACAGTCTCGATTCGCTCGACAGCCTCCGCCTCGTACTCCTCGCGCATCTGTTCCAGCGGGGTCTGGTCCGGGACGGGGTACCAGCCGACGAGGACGACCTTCACCGGGCTCAGCAGTTCCAGCAGGTCCGGGTCGGGCTGCTCGTCGCCGGACACGTCCACCGGGACGAGCACCACCGGATCGAGAGTCGTGTCGGTCACGGTCACCGCTCCTTGCGGACGACGAGCACTGGTCGTCCAGTTCTGTCGTGGATTCGGTTCGGCATGTCACCCAGCACACGCTCGCGGATGCCCGGCTCGTACTCCCCAGTGACGACGAAGTCGTGATCCTCGGCGAGGTCGAGCAGCTGGCTCTGTTGGGTCTCAGCGGTCGGCTCCCGCCACGCGATCCGGTCGCGGTCGAGCCCTCGCTCGACCAGCCAGTCCGTCGCACCGCGGAGGTACAGCTCCGACTTGGCGCTGCCGCGTTCCACACTCTCTGCGTGGTACAGCGTTACTTCCGGGTCGCCGGCCTCCATCAGGAGTCCGACCACCTCCAGCACGCGGAACATGTTCTGCTCGTCTTTCAGGGAGACGAGAATCTCGTCGAGCTGCTCGACAGCGCCGGAGATCAACACTGCGTCACACTCCTGCTCGTTGGCGACCCGGTCCACACTCTGCACCCGGTCGCGCGTGAACACCAGCACCGACTCGATGTCAGCCCCGGCGTCGGCGAACCGCTGGATACTCTCTCGCAGCGCCGCCTTGGCGTCGTCTTCGTACTGGTCGCGGATCTGCTCCGGTGCCGACTGATCCGGCACTGGGTAGTAGCCTAGCACGACAATCCGTAACGGCCGCAACACGTCGACGAGTTCGAGTGCTGGCTCATCCGGGTCCGATGCGTCGATTGGAACGAGTAGTGTCGGCTCTGTGATCATCTGTTGTCTCTCGTGTCGGTCGCTCGCTGTGTCTGTCTCGGTGGCCGTAACACTGTACGACGTGTCACTGGTTGGTGTGTCTGGTGTAACGGTCGTGTCATTGGTTGGTGTGTCGGGTGTGACGGTCGTATCACTGACTGGTGTGTCGGGTGTGACGGTCGTGTCACTGGCTGGTGGGTCGGGTGTGACGGTCGTGTCCCCGTCTAGCCCGTTGCGTGCGAAGGTGTTCGAACTATCCATCGACACCACTCCGTTGCCGATTATCCATCCACACCACTCCGTTGCCGATTATCCATCCACACCACTCCGTTGCCGATTATCCATC
>CAKZQY010000337.1 GCA_937142015.1 uncultured Halobacteria archaeon | reverse complement strand
ACGTCGAACAAGCCGTGAAACACTGAATCCCGATGCCCTCTGCGGATTCAATAGAACCGACACGAATTCCAAGTGTCCAACTCGGGAGAAGACTCGGCAACGACCACCGCCGAGTTCGAGATCGGGAGCATAGCCGAGTGGAACCCCTCCTGTGAGTCTCAGTCGGGTTCTGTGAACTATGCGGACATCAACGTCGATCTGGAGTGGGGACTCGGGCTGCTAGGCGGATTCTGGGGAGTCACAGTCAGCAACTCCAAAGACTTTTTGTACTACACATACTGCTACTGATCGAGTAGTAAAATGGACTATGCCTCAGCCAGTGTTGAGACGACAACCGGCATCGCATTGATCGTTGTATTCTATGCACTCACTCAGATTACTATTTATTTCTTGTACGCCTTTTCTGCAGGTGTCGGCGTTCTCGTCGGCGTGTTTCTGACCGTCCACGGCCTACTGAGAGGCATCGAAGAGGCGGTCGAGAACGGCTCACGACCGTGATCGGTACCGCCTCTCGCACACCTCGTACCGTCGGTCACGAGCGCACCGTTCCGAGATCGGCAGATCAGACGTGAGACGTGTTGGAACCCATACTCAGACGCACCTGTGGCCTCGCACCAGTGATCGAAAGAAGCTCCGAGTACGCTGGCACGTGCGACCGCCAGTATCACTCCCCGACGACTCGTCCCTTCGCGCCGTACCGAACGACACCCTCCTGCTCGTAGATCCGCCGAACGACGCGCTCGACAGTATCACCGGCAGCGACTGTGTCGCGGCCCGACGTGTCTTTACCCTGCGCGGACGCTGTCCCGACACCACCCACACCACACAGTTGCAGTGGCACGTCCACGCTCGCGCCGTCGCGCTCGAATCGGACGATACCGACCGGGAAGTCGCCGCCGCGTTCCGCCTGCGGGACGAACTCCGGCGGCGCGCCGCCCGGTGAGATCTCCGTCACGGTGACGACTGTCCCCCGCCGTGGGAGCTGGACCCGCTCGAAGGCGACGAGACTGCGACAGTTCGAACAGGCTCCCTCGGGAGGGAACGTGAGCCCGCCACACTCCGGACACTCGCCAGCGACGAGTCGGTACCGTGCGGCCCGCGAGCGCCGCCACGTCGGGACGGACACTGCTGCGCCGCCACCCGCCGGCTCTCCGGACGTGATCTCCCCCCGCAGTCGCAGCGCCGCGTCGTAGCTCACGCGCCGCTCCGACGCCAGTCTCACGGAGACGGGTGCCGTCCCGACGACGAGTGTCGCGTCTGCGCTCCCGCCGCTCCCGACGCCGACGAGGAGTGTGTGTTGTGGCGTGTCTCCCGCGGCGTCGCCGCCGTCATCCGGAGCCGCCGACTCGGCTTCGAACGCCCGCGCCAGCCCGAGCAGCGGTCCAGCGGCACCCGTGTCGCCGAGCGTGCGGACGGGCGTCGTGATCGTCTCGGGGTCGAGATCCGCGGCGGCTGCAGCTCGTGCTGGTCTGTCGCCGTCGGGTGCCGTGATTGCCAGCGCGTCGACCGACCGAGGGTCCGCGTGACTCGCCTCTCCGCCGTCACCCGTCTGTTCGCGGAGCGCCTCGACAGCGCCGACAGCCGGCTCGCGGAACGCCGCGCGGTCGTAGCTCGTCACCGCCAGCCCGTCCGTCTCGGTCGCCCCACGCTCCCGGAACCGTGTACCCGGGTAGTCGCTCGCGTACTCCGCGTGTGCGAGTATTTCGGCCCCGCTCGCCGTTGCCGATTCTCGACTCTCGTCCGCTCCAGCCGTCGAGACGGCCCCGAAGTCGTCGAGGACGACTGCCGCAGCGCCAGCGCCTGCGGCGTGGCCTTCCGGACTGTTGGGTTCGCCGTGTGGCGTGTCCGCAGCGACCACGAGCGCCGGTCGCGCGTCGGACGCGACAGCCCCTGCCAGCGCGGCGGTTCCGGCACGCGTTCCGCCGGCGTGTGACCGACGAGCGGCCGTCTCTGGCACGCCGAGGAACGCTCCGAGCCGCGGTGTCAGCTCCGGTTCCTCCACCGGCGGTGTCGTCGTCGCCAGCGAGAGGAGCGCGACGGACCCCGGCTCGACAGCGGCGGCGGCGAGCGCACGCCGTGCGGCGGCGGCCGCGAGCGTGAGACTGTCCTCGTCTGCGTCCGGGACGGCGACGCTGTCGATTCCGCGGGCCTTCGTCCGGTCCCACGCCGACGCGATCTCGTCGGTCGAAAGCCGACTGCGTGGGGCCTCGGCCCCGACACCGACGATCCGTGTCGCGGTGTGTGTCTCACTCGCCGCTGACCTCTCGCCGCGTTCGGAACTTGTTCCCTCGTCACGCTCGGAACTCAGTCTCTCGTCTCGCTCGGAACTCAGTCCTTCGTCTCGCTCGGAACTCACGCTCCACTCACCCCCGCACGTTCGAACACGTGGACTACAGCCGCGCCGCCAGAGCCGCCGACGTTGTGCGTCAGCCCACGCTCCGGGTCGTCGAGTTGGCGCTCACCTGCGCTGTCGGTCAGTTGGTCGAACGCTTCCACCGCCTGTCCCGCGCCAGTCGCGCCGATGGGGTGGCCTTTCGATTTCAACCCTCCGGAGGTGTTCACCGGGAGCGCCCCGTCTCGCTCGGTGACGCCGTCTGTCGCCAGCGTCGCCCCCGCGCCGCGGTCGGCGAACCCGAGATCCTCGTAGGCGAGCAGTTCCGCGATGGCGAAACAGTCGTGTACCTCTGCGAAGTCGAGTGCAGACCGCGGCGTCTCGACGCCAGCACGGTCGTAGGCGGTCGTCGCTGCACGCTCGCTGGCCGGAATCGCCGTGTACGTCTCCCGGTCGAACAACCCGACGTGGTCCGACGAGGCCCCGACGCCCGCGATCCGGACGCGGTCGTCGAAGCTCTCCGCGACTGTCTCACTCGCCACCAACACTGTTGCCGCGCCGTCGCTCGTCGGACAGCAGTGGTACAGCGTCAGCGGGTCGGCGACGACACTCGCCGACTCGGCGTCGTCGACAGAACAGGTGAACGAGAGGTGCGCCTTGGGATTGTCTGCGCCGTTGGCGTGGTTCTTCGCCGCGACCGCCGAGAGCGCCCGACGGTCGACCCCGTGCTCGCGGAGGTAGGCGTCTGCCATCTGTGCGTACACGCCGGTGAACGTCGTGCCGGCCATCCGCTCCCACTCCGTCTCTCCGGAGACGCCGAGCCAGTACTTCGTCGCCTCGGCGGAGGTGTCTGTCATCACCTCGACACCACCCGCGAGAACGAGATCTGCCATCCCGGACTCGACTGCCATCACGGCCTGTCTGAGCGCGAACCCGGAGGCCGCACAGGCGTTCTCGACGCGTGTACACGGAATCCCGTGGAGACCGAGGTACTCCGTCACCGCCGGTCCCGGGAGCCCGATCTGACGACCGCCGACGCCGAGTGTGCCGAGGTACGCCTCGTCGATCCGATCCGTATCGAAGCTGTCGGGCACTGTGCGCTCGAATGCAGCCCGGACCAACGAGCGGTACGTCTCCTCCGGGTACGAACCGAACGCGGACTGGCCCGCGCCCACGATGTACGCGTCTGTCACGCTCGGGTGAGTGGTCTGGGGCGTCGTAAGTTGTCGGGAAACGGGTCGGCTGTGACAGAATCCGTTGGTACAGTGTCCCCTGTGTCGTGTCCGGCGTGAGGTCCGGCCGAGTGCTGTCCTCGGCGCGTGTCTGGAACTCGTCTCGTGAGATTGGCACGCCTATCGGATTGTCTCTGTTCCGACTCGTTCGTATCGCTGTTCGGCAGCCGCGAGCGGAGGCAACGACGCCTCGACCGACTCCGCTAGCCGCTCGGTCCACTCGTCGCAGCGGGAAGGCGTCCGGAAGCGTCGACACGTCACACGCTGAGAGTGACGAGTGGACCACGAGCGCTACAACCCGCAGGCGTCGCGTCCCAGAACCGTCGAGACGCTGCTCGCCGCGAAGCTGGTGACTCCCCACGATCTGTCAGCCGAATAGCTTTTGTAGATTATTGACAGAAACACTACGAAAGCTTACAAAACTATTAAATCAGCGTAGCCACTACCATAGACTGCGGCACGCCGGGATCGTCACTTCGGCGGAGAACGCAGGAGTGGCGAGGG
>CAKZQY010000336.1 GCA_937142015.1 uncultured Halobacteria archaeon | reverse complement strand
AAATCTCTGATTTTCGGACGACCCCGGGGCAGTCGCCTTGTCCCCGCCTGTACACGAACTGCCAACCCAACCGTCGAGGCCCGACTGGCGGCTAGTCGGACAGTCTCTGTGACCTGTCGACTGTGAGTGTCCCACGTCTCACCCACTCCCGTTCACAACTCTCACCCACTCCCGTTCACGAGTCCCCACACTCCCGGGTTGTTGTGGCTCGTGACCGACAGACAGTCTCACTCCCGCGGCGGGCGGACGTACTCACCCGTCTGCGGCTGGTGTGTCGCGGCGATGTCGAGGAAGTTGTCGAACACGGTCGCCGCACGGCGCGCAGACGCGACCACCTCGTCGGTGATCCCGTCACGGACGGCGCGGAGTCGTTCCGCCGGGAGATCCTTGTTGCCGACGACCCACTCGGCCGTCTCGCGGTCGTACTCCGGGTGGAACTGGACGCCGTAGGTCACACCCTGCCGGAACGCCTGCAGTCCGACATCGTTGCGGGCGAGTGTCACCGCACCGGGCGGGAGTTCGACGACTCTGTCCGAGTGGGTCTGGAACACGGAGAACTCTGTGGGCACGTCCGCGAACAACGGGTCCTCCCCGATTCGACGCACCGGACGGTAGCCGAGTTCGTACTCGCCCGTACGGACGACCCGCCCGCCGAGTGCCATCGCGGCGAACTGGTGTCCCCAACAGACGCCCAGCGACGGCACGCCCGCTGCTGCCACGCCGCGGAACCACGAGACGAGGTCGTGAATCCACTGCTGGTCGTCGTAGACCGCGGTCTGTGAGCCGCTGATCACCACTGCGTCGTACTGCCACCGCGGGCCGCCGACTGCCGGGGGCTGCTCCCCCTCACTGACCTTCCACACGTCCGTCTCTGCGTCGAGTTCGCGGGTGAGGTTCCGCTCCGCCGGCGTGTCGCCGAGCGACGCGTCCACCACCAGTACTGTCTGCTCCATACCTGCCCCTACGTGACCACCGACCATAACTCTGTCAGAAAATTGCGCAATACACACAAATTCGTTTCGGTCCGGAAGGCACCGCGACGGTACCGGGGGAGCTGGCGACGAGACAGAATTGTACGGAGGGCACAAGGTATTAACCCGAGGAGACAGTAGGAGTGGTCGCAATGAGCGACTCCGACAGAATCGAGGAGATCAGAGAGGAAAAGCGCCAACGGCTGTTGTCGGAGCAGGGCGGCGGGACCGCAGACGACGCCGCCAGCGAGGCGTCGGCGACGGCACCAGACGAGCCAGCGACGGCGGCACCAGACGAGCCGATCCACGTCGGCAGCGCCGAGGAGTTCTCCGACGTGACCGAGCGGTACGACGTGGTGTTCACAGACTTCTACGCGGACTGGTGTGGTCCGTGCAAACAGCTGGAGCCGATCGTCGAGCAGTTGGCGGCACAGACGGACGCCGCGGTGGCGAAGGTGGACATCGACGCGAACCAGCGACTCGCCACGCAGTTCGGCGTCCGCAGCGTGCCGACGATGATCCTGTTCAGCGACGGCGAACCCGCAGAGCAGGTCGTCGGTGTCCGCGGTGCCGACCAACTTGCCGGGCTGATCCAGCAGTACACGTAGCGTCACGAGAGCGAAACGGAGCTGTCTGTCACAACTCGTCGCGTCTCTGGTACGAGCGTGATAGTCGATCTCGTTCCCAGCGCACTCGAACACCTCCGGTGGCCCAGACCAGTTCCCGGCGGGAACGACCGCAGCGGCCCACTTTAACAACGCCCCCGGTCGACGTGTCGGTATGACGGAGACGGAGCGGGTGGCGGTACTCGCCCACGAGAAGTTCCCGCATCGGTCGAAGACAGCAAACGGCGTGTTACGCTACACGGACGCCGAGGTAGTCGCCGTCCTCGACCGGGACAACCCCGGTGAACGGGCAGCGGACCTCCTCTCGGCCGTGCAGGACGCCCCGGTCGTCGCGGAATTCGCGGACGCACAGGCGGCTGCAGACGGGGAGATCGACACGCTGTTGATCGGTATCGCGCCCATCGGCGGCGGCTTCGACGACTCGTGGCGACCGGACGTTCGCGCGGCCATCGAGGCTGGCTGTGACGTGGTGTCTGGGCTCCACTACTTCCTCGCGGAGGACTCGGAGTTCTCGGCGCTCGCGGCGGAGCACGGCGTCGAGCTCCGTGACGTACGGCGACCGCACGACGACCTGACGGTCGCGGAGGGGCGCGCAGACGAGGTGGCGGCCGACGTGGTGCTCACAGTCGGCACCGACTGCTCGGTTGGGAAGATGACGACGACGATGGAGCTCGCGGCCGCTGCGGAGGCGGCCGGCATCGACGCGCGGGTGATCCCCACTGGTCAGACGGGGATCGTGATCGAAGGGTGGGGGAACCCGGTCGACCGTGTCGTCTCGGACTTCACAGCCGGCTCGGTCGAGGAGATGATCCTCGAAGTCGGCGACGATCACGACCTCCTGATCGTCGAGGGACAGGGGAGTATCGTCCACCCGGCGTACTCGGCGGTGACGTGTGGCATCCTCCACGGCGCGATGCCGGACGCGCTGGTGTTGTGTCACGCTGCCGGGCGGGAGGCGGTCCACGGCTACGAGGAGACGCCGCTCCCGCCGATCTCGGAGTACGTCGACCTGTACGAGTCGCTAGCGAGGCCAGTCCACGAGACGGCGGTCGTCGCGGGGTCGCTCAACACCCGATCGGTCGACGACGACGAGGCGGCCCGCGAGGCAGTCGCGGCGTTCGAGCGCGAGATCGACGCGCCCGCGACGGACCCGATCCGGTTCGACGCCGCCGAGATCGTGGAGGTGCTGCAGTGAGCCTCACCACGTCCTTCGAGCGTGTCGAACTCCCCTTGGAGAACGAGTTCACCATCGCTCGCGGGAGCACCACGGTCGCGGAGAACGTGATCGTCCGCGTGGAAGACGCGGCTGGCGCTGTCGGTGTCGGCGCGGCAGCGCCGTCGGCACACTACGGCGAGACGGCAGACACCGTCGAAGCCGTACTGCCGTCGCTTCTGGAGGAAGTGGAGGCGGTCGGCGACCCGCACGCGCTGGGCGAGATCGAGCGACGGCTCCGCGAGACGGTGACGCACAACCCCGCCGCGCGGTGTGCGGTCTCTATCGCGTGTCACGACCTCGCCGCCAAGCGCGTCGGACTCCCACTGTACCGACTGTGGGGGCTCGACCCGGACCGCGCGCCGACGAGTTCCTTCACTGTCGGCTTAGACGACACGGAACGAATGCGAGAGAAGACACGCGAGGCGGTCGAGGCGGGCTACACGGTGTTGAAGACGAAGCTCGGGACGGACCGCGACCGCGAGATCGTCCGAGCCGTCCGCGAGGCGGCACCTGACGCCCGGATTCGTGTCGACGCCAACGAGGCGTGGACGCCCCGCGAGACCGTTCGGAACAGCGAGTGGCTGGCGGAGTTCGGCGTGGAGTTCGTCGAACAGCCCGTTCCGGCCGGCGACCCCGAGGGGCTCCAGTTCGCCTACGAGAACGCCGTGCTCCCGATCGCCGCGGACGAGTCGTGCGTGACGCTCCCCGACGTGCCGGCGGTCGCAGACAAGTGCGACATCGTCAACCTGAAGCTGATGAAGTGTGGCGGACTCCGCGCAGCCAAGCGGATGATCCACACCGCTCGCGCACACGGGCTAGAGGTGATGCTCGGCTGCATGGTGGAGTCGAACGCCGCCATCGCTGCGGGCTGTCAGCTTGGACCGTTGTTGGACTACGCGGATCTGGACGGATCGCT
>CAKZQY010000335.1 GCA_937142015.1 uncultured Halobacteria archaeon | reverse complement strand
CTTCGGGCCTTGGGTGCCCGTGACCCCGGTTCGAATCCGGGCGGTCCCACTCTGCGACGAACGACAGTGAACAGCGAGTGGACCGAGGATTCGAATCAGAGAGCGGCGTGACCCCACTGGCGGTAGCTACTTGATCCCAGCCATCGGTACCTAGAGCCAAGGATGGCTGTCGCGGATTCCGTCGTCGACTGTTCGCCGGTCGAGTTCGACGCGACGCTGTCGGGCACAGACACGCTGATCGTTCACGCGCCGGCACTGGGACACTCGGAGACAGTCGACCCGATCCGAGACTCGCCGAGCAGTGAGGCGTCGGTTCGCGCGACAGCCGAGCAGACCGCGCGGGCGGCAGTCGAGAGCACGCAGACCGACGACGCTCCAGAGCTGCTCGTCGTCGAGGATCTGTACACCGCGTACGCCGACGCCGACACCGCGGCGTGGGAGCACCTCGACGCGCAACTGTCCACCGAGGAGACGACTGTCGCGGCGTTCGTCCGTCCCCACGCGCTCGACTGGCTCCTCCAGCGTGACGCGTGTCCGTTCGACGCGTCGCTGCTCGACTCGTTCGACCGTCTCGTCGAACTCCGGTACGATCCGGAGGATACAGAGCGGCACGGCGCTGTCGACAGTGCCGTCGAGCAGGCGCGTGAGAGTGCCGGTGACCTGGACGCGACAGACAGCGAGATTCGCGCGGCACTCACGGGACTCAGCTACGAGCACGACTACCAGCACGACGCACTGGCGAGCAGCGGGTCGTACGGCCCGACGCTGGCTCCCGGGCTCGTCGATCACCTCTCGCGTGCGGACATCGAGCAGGGGATTCCGACGGACGCCGTCCGCGACGCGACGCGGGAGACGGTTCGGGAAACACTCGTCTCGAAGGCACGAAACGCGGTGTCGGGACTCGTCTCGCCGGAGAACGTCGGACTCGTCGGCGCACTCGCCGATCCGACGTTCGGCGTGGCGACGGCGATCGCGGTTCGCGCCGGAATGCGACTCGGCGAGGGCGAGACGGACGGAGAGCCAGCCCTCGTCGGGTTGCTGCGCGAGGAATCGTTGCTCCCGACTACGCAGGCGGCGTTCGAGGCCGAACTCGAGGTCCCACCCGGCACGCTGGAGACGGCGGCGAAACTCACGGAGCCGGAGCGACTCGCGCGGCTCGTTCGTCTCGCGGAGGACGCCGAGCAGTTCGACGAGTTCGAGACGGTGCTCGACGAGCACGAGGCGGAACTGGCCGCGTTGGACGAGACCGCCGCGGACCTCCGAGAGCAACTCACCGGAGTGGCGGCGCTCCACTCCGAACAGCTGTCGGCGGCCGCACTGACTCTGTCTGATCTGCGCGAGGAGATCGAGAACGACGAGGCCGCGCTCCTCAGCCCGCTTGTCGATCCCGACGACATCGACGCCGACAGGATTCCGTGGGTCGACCCCGACCTCGTCGACGAACTGACCCCGGAGGAAGACGACCGAGAGGCCGACGGGGACGGAGAAGACGCGGACGGAGAAGACGCGGACGGAGAAGACGCGGACGGAGAAGACGCGGACAGAGAAGACGCGGACGGAGACAGCGGAGAGACGGACCCGTCGGTGCCGGCGATCACCCGCGAGGAGGTCGTCATCGGCGAGGAGTCACAGCCGCCGACAGTCCAGCGCGTCGTCGCGCACGCCGAGACGGAGGATGTCGTCGTGTTGCGGGGCGGACACGGGACGGGGAAGACGACACTCGCGTACCGTGCCGGACGCGAACTGGAGCAGCGAGGCTACACAGTTCGCGTGCCGAACCTCGGCGAGCCGGCGTCGGTCGTAAAGCACCGCCTGACGCGTGACGCAGACGACGAGGAGCTGGCGCTGGTGGTCTCCTACGACCGGCGACTGCTCGGCACCGCCGTCGGCGGCGAGGAGTTCCAGACCCTGCAGTCGTGGCTGGAGGAAGGCGTCTGTGACACGGTGATCGTGGAGGTGCGAGAAGAACAGTACACCCAGTTCGAGTCGACTGTGCTCGGGGAGCTGTCACCCTCCGACGTGGTGGCAAAGCGGTCGTTCACCCGCGAGACGATCAGGCTCTCCCGGTTCGACAGTCGGGTCCCGCTCGTCGCTATCTCCGAGTGGGTGTACGGAGAGATCGACAACGTCGACGCGCTGGCAGACGATGCAGACGAGAGCCCCAGTGAGACGTTCGACGAGATCCTGGGACTCTCTCGTGGGAACTCGGAGGTGACGAAGGTCGCAGCGAAGTTCGCGTTCGCCGAGGGCTACTCTCTCGAGGAGGTGTCGACACACGACGCGCTGATCGAGCAGGACATCGAGCACCTGATCGGGCAGGTGTCCGACGAGGACGCGTGGCGGTACGAACTGCTGTTCACCTACCTCGCGGTCGCGGGCGAACTGCGAACACGCGACGTGTGGGAGCTAGCGAAGATCGAGTGGGCGGACCTCAGAGCGGTGGCGAACGACCTCCAAGGCTACCTCGGGCGCGAACTGCGAGAGAAGCTGCGGAGCGACGACGGAGCCAACTGGGACGGCACCGAGTCGGGCGCGGACGTAGACGACGTGACGTGGCGACTCTCGCCGAGTATCTACGGTGACGTGACGGTTCGCCGGACGCTGGAAGCGCCGGAGACGGAGACTGATCGCTCGGAGTTCAGAGACGCCTACGGCGACCTGCGAACGCTGCCACTCGACGGTGACGACCCGCCGACGCTCCGACGAAACGTCGCCCGGAACCTCGCCGACGCGTACGAGGCTGTCGAGAGGGCACAGCAGCGAGACAGCTCGGCGTTGCCAGTCGAAGCCGACGAGGAGCCGAGCGGGTCCGCCGACGCTCTCACGCGAGAGCGAGTCGTCACCGAGGCGAACTGGCTGATCGAGCAGATCCTCGCCGACGACTGTGGTTCGGGTGCGTTCACTGGGAGTCTGCTCTCACTCTCGTTCGGCGACGTTCCGGTCGACCTGTCGTATCTCGACGCGCACGAGGAGACGCTGATCGACGGAGCAGCCGAGGTCGCACCAGACTACGAGACGGAGCGTGACGCAGTCTTAGCAAACGTGTTCGGGCGAGAACTGGGAGCGGTGGCCGATCCGAGCGAGGTTCCCGCAGAGACAGTAGAAGCGGTAGATCGTGTTGCCGAGACCGTCCACGACGAGGATGGCTACGGCCCCGAACAGTTTCTGGAGAACGTCTACAGCATGGCGATCAGCAGCGTGGCGGAGTCAATGTCGGAGAAGGAGGGACGCGAGTGGGTGGAGTGGATGAGCGAGCGGGCGGAAACGGCGGCCGTCGATGGCAGTCACGAGGACGACCCCGGACAGTTTCTGTCGAACGTCTACAGCATGGCGATCAGCAAGGTGGCCCGGTCGATGTCGGTGGAGGGGGGACGCGAGTGGGTGAAGTGGGTGAGCGAGCGGGCGGAAACGGCGGCCGTCGATGGCAGTCACGATACCGACCCCGAACAGTTTCTGTCGAACGTCTACAGCATGGCGATCAGCGGCGTGGCGGAGTCGATGTCGGTCGAAGACGCACGCGAGTGGGTGAAGTGGGTGAGCGAGCGGGCGAAGACGGCGGCCGTCGACGGCAGTCACGAGGACGACCCCGGACAGTTTCTGTCGAACGTCTACAGCATGGCGATCAGCAAGGTGGCCCGGTCGATGTCGGTGGAGGGGGGACGCGAGTGGGTGAAGTGGGTGAGCGAGCGGGCGGAAACGGCGGCCGTCGATGGCAGTCACGATACCGACCCCG
>CAKZQY010000334.1 GCA_937142015.1 uncultured Halobacteria archaeon | reverse complement strand
CGCTCACTTCGATACCGGCGTCGCTCACTTCGACACCGGCGTCGCTCACTTCGACACCGGCGTCGCTCACTTCGACACCGGCGTCACCCGCTTCGGCACCGATCGCTCGCTGGCGCGCCGTTCGCGCAGTCGCTCGAATCTCGTCGGTGTCGACCGTCTCGGGGAGCGCCAGTGCGGCGTAGCCGTGCTCGCGTTCGCGTCGCCCGCGTTCGATTCGTTCGTGTGCCTCCGCGACCTGGTCGTCGAGCGCTTCGAGGTCTGCCCGTGTGAGTCCCAACGACTTGTCCAGCGCGTTGCCGATGTCGACTTCCATGCGTGTGCCGGCGGGAGCCACCAGCAAAACGGTTGGCTTCCGCGCGGAAATCGGCGTTCGCGTGACCCCGGAGGCAGCGACAGGCCGCGCGACCCCGAGAGTGGTAACAGCCCGCGTGGTCCTGCGGCGATCCAGCCCACGGGTCCAGCAGCGGTCGTGTCGACACGCGGCGTTTTTGAGAGTCGCACACCTAGGGTGTTCGATGACAGACGACGCCGGCACCTCGGCAGGGTCGACCGGCACCTCGGCAGACTCGGCCGGCACTGTCGACGAGGAGACGAGCCGTGCGTACGGCGGGCTGATCGGCGCGTTCCCGTACGCGTTCCGGCAGACCGAGTCGTGGCTGTTCCGGTCGTACGTCGTCGTCGCGGGGCTGGCGACGGCGTTTCTCACCCTCGTGTTCGGACTCGCGCTGATCCGACTGCTGGGTGCGACTGCCGGTGCGCGGTTCTCTATCGCCCGCGCGTTCGTGATTCTCGTCGGGCTCGGTGCCGTCGCGCCGACGGTCACGCCGGTGCTGTTGGTCGCGCGGAGCTACCGCCGAGAGATCCAGCGCCGCGCGGGCTACGACCTCGGACTCGCGCTGTCTGGCTACCTGTTTCTCGTCTCGCTGTACGCGCTGGTGCTCGCCGCGATGCCGGCGTCGTTCGTCCTCGACGGTGAGACTGTCTCCCGACCGGCTGCCGCGACTGCCGGCGCGCTCGAACCGGTCGTCGCCGCGCTGTACGCCGTTCCCGCGACGGCTTCCCTCGTGATCCCGACTGCCGCGTTCGGCGTGATTCTCGCTGTCCACCGACTGCGTGGCTGACTGACGCACGTCGTTCTGACGGCCAACTGACGCACACCGTCCTGACTCCTTCCTCCGGTAGGACGGCTCTCACTCAGTTCATCCCGTGTCGAAGAGCCCCGATACGTCGCTCTCTGCGCGTTCGCGGCGGTCGACGTGGGCGGCGAGTCGCTGGAAGACGAGCCCTCGATCGCTGTCGTCGCCGGGGCCGCCCCCAGCAACACCGCCGGTGACGAAGTCGACGAGCAACGAGGCGAACGGGGCAGCGCCGTCTGCGGTCGACGCCGTGCCGCCGCTGTCGGCGTCGAGCGCCGGCTGGTCGCGCTCGGCGTCTGCGGCTGCGAATCGCGCGGCTGCGACGACGACCGACTCGTCGTAGCCGAGCTCTTCTGCGACCGCCTCACCAGCCCGACCGAGTGCGTCGGGGGCGAGTGCGGCGACCGGGAGCGGTGACCCCTCGTACTCGAGTGGCGGCGGCTCACGCCGTTCGAGGAGAACGGGATCGGCAGCGAGTCGACGACAGAACGCACGTGGACCGTCGAGTCCGACACCGCGGTAGACCCCGGGGAGCGGTGCGAGATACTCGCGCGCGCTCGTCGCTAAGCCCGACGCGCCGTCGGGATTCCCCTCGCGGGCGTGGTAGATCGCGGCCGTGAACTGGATCAACCCGTGGAAGAACCGCTCGTCGGTCGGCGCTGTCTCCCGGTCGAGTTCGAGCCACACCGCCTCCCACGGGTCGTGTGCCGCGTGGTACCACCCCTCCGCGTACAACGCCACACCTGCTCGGAGCGCAGACTCCAGTTCCGCCGCTGTCGGGCCCGAAGACCCGTCCTCGGAGTTACCGACTGCGTCACCACGGGTGCCGTCTTCCACCTCCGAACTCCCGGTCACGGCCGACCGTACACGCGGAATCCAGAAACCCTCTCCGGTCGCTCGTCCGTGTGCGCACCTGCACACGAATCCTCCCGGACCAGGGATTCAAGTAGGAGAACGGAACCAGACGCCTCGTGTCGAACAGCCGCCACCCGCCGAGGGAGTCGAACGCAGACTCCGGACACGACCACGCTGCGCCGTGTCGTCGGACCGACACCGACAGCGGTGCAGTCGCCGTCGTCGCCGTCGTGCTCCTCGTCGTCGTCACGCTGCTCTTCGGCGGGGTCCTCCTCGGGACTCTCGGCGGTGTCGAGGGCGTCGGAGCCACCGTTCCCTCGGAGCCGACAGTCGTCCGT
Source organism: uncultured Halobacteria archaeon (assembly GCA_937142015.1). Lineage (GTDB taxonomy): Archaea > Halobacteriota > Halobacteria > Halobacteriales > Haloferacaceae > JAHENP01. The sequence goes on along the minus strand of CAKZQY010000334.1, from coordinate 11,548 downwards.
CTCGACGCCTCGACAGTCGGTCGGGAGGTGCGGCTCAGCCACCGCGGCGGCGGCCGGTTAGACGTGCGTGCAGTCAGACTGGTCGTGACAGTCGCCGGAGACCCGCTCCGTCACCAGCCGCCGGTGCCGTTCTTCGCCGCCGCCGGGTTCCGTGGCGGACCCACTGGCCCGTTCAACACGGGGAGTGACCGCTGGTGGGCGGTCGGCGAGACGGCGAGCTTCCGCGTCGCCAGCACCAACCACCCGGTGCCGTCGCCCGGCGACCGTGTCCGCGTGCGACTGTACCGCGAGGACCTGCTCGTTGCGACTGCCGCCACAGTCGCACAGCCGGTGAACACACGAACGGAGGCGACGACGGAGTCCACGCCGAGCGACAGCTACTCTGCCTACGCCGAGCGACAGCTACTCTGCCTACGCCGAGCGATAGCTACTCCGCCCCTGCCGCGCTCTGGACCTCCCAGCCGCCAGCGACGGCGTCCTCGCGCTCGACGAACTCGATCCGCGTCTCGTCGCCGACCGTCTCCCCGTCGGTGACGGCCTCCACGCGGAACGTCAGGTCGAGACTGTCGCCACAACAGCCCACGTCGACGAACTCCTCGTGTTCGTCGCCGACGGACGGCTCGTCGATCACGCGTCGGAGGTAGCCGCGGAATCGGTCGGTGAAGATCTGACTCCGGCCCCAGTCGGACAGTTCGTCTGGGAACGACAACACGAGTTCAGTCGCGTCGCTCATGCGTGGTGGTAGAGTCTCCGGTGACGTGACTCCACCGGTAGATGGCAGTCCCGACGCCGAGCCGCGCTCGTGTCGGGGGAGTTTTCCCACTGGCTCGTCTACGACAGGAAGATGACGGAGTCGGACGTGTCCAGTGACACGGAAGCGGCGATCATGCACGCGACGTACCGCGCGCTGTGTGCGAACGGCTACGCGGAGACGACGATCTCCGCCATCGCCGAGGAGTTCGAGAAGAGCAAGTCGCTGTTGTACTACCACTACGACGACAAGGAGGCGCTGTTGAACGACTTCCTCCTGTTCATGCTCGACGAGCTGGAGTCGGAGCTCGGCGGCGAGGAGGACGACCCCCGCGAGCGGCTGTGGGGCGTGATCGACATGCTGTTGCCGCCAGAGTCGGACGAGGAGGCGATCCAATTCCGGCGGGCGCTCTTGGAGGCCCGAGCGAACGCGCCACACTCCGCGACGTACCACGAACAGTTCGCGCGCTCCGACGAACTGATTCTCGACCGACTCACCGAGGCGATCCAGTACGGCGTCGACCGCGGCGCGTTCCACGCTGTCGACACGAGAGAGACTGCGGAGTTCCTCTACTCGACGGCGTACGGCGGACTCGAACGCGGCGTCACGCTCGACGACGACGAGCCGATCCGACGCACGCGTGACGCCGTGGCGTCGTACCTCGAAGACACTGTGTTCTGTGACGACGCTGGAGAGCCATAGACGACTCGACGACTGCCCGACTCCGCAGAGTCGACTCACACACCGACAGAACTTTTATATTGAACGAACGGTTAGTCAGACACGCTGGGGGGAAGCCCAGCGCCCCGGGTCGACGCGACTCCATCGACAGCGCGTCCCCCAACCGACGCGTCGCCCGAGGTGGGACACCACAGGCGCTCCCGGCGGGCGTCTCAGGTCCCGGTCTGCCACGGTGGTCGATTCCCGGTCGGCCGCCGCGGTGTCTCCCGTTCGGCCCCGACCTGCCCCGTCTCGACGGCTCTGAACGGGAGCAACTCTCCGTTTCGCCGTCTCCGACAGTCTGTTCGCTCGAGCGAGCGATGGTTCTTGTCCTCGACGGAAACTACCGGCATCGATTGGGGGAGAGCCGCCGGAGTCGAAGGCAGACGCCACCGGCGTCGATTTGGGAAGGCTTATTCGGCGCGCGGCGGGAGCGAATCGCATGGTTCGGTTCGAGGTACCGGAAGTGGACTACGACCGGTACTCAAACAGACAACTCGCCGCAGTGCCGCTCGCGGTGTTGGCCCTCGCCGTGGTCGTCATCGCGGTCACGTGGGCGACGACCGGCACGCCGGTCGCGCTGGGGACGGACTTCAGCGGAGGGACAGAGTTCCGCGTCGCCGTCGACACCGAGGGGGACGCGGAGTCGGTGATCCGGACTGCGTTCCCCGCAGAGCCGGCGTCGATCCGTGAAATTCCCTCCCAAGGTGTCTTCGTGGTGACGTTCGGCCCGGAGGTGGACGCCACGGCGGCAGAGAACGCAATCGGCTGTGCAGGGTCGCCGGACATCTCCTGTGAGTCGCCGGAACAGCGAGAGGCGGCCCAACAGGTGACGTACCGCGCGAGCGCGGACGTGTCGGCAGCGTTCGGTGAGTCGCTCCAGACACAGGCGTTGCTCGGTGTCGGTGCGGCGTTCGTCGGCATGGCGCTGTTGGTGTTCGGGATGTTCCGGACGTTCGTCCCGTCCGTCGCGGTGGTCGTCTCGGCGTTCTCCGATCTGGTGATTCCCATCGCGCTGATGGACCTGTTCGGGATCGAGCTGTCGCTCGGGACCGTGGCAGCACTCCTGATGCTGATCGGGTACTCCGTCGACTCCGACATCCTGTTGAACAACCACGTGCTCCGCCGGTCTGGCGACTTCTACGAGTCGACGTACCGGGCGATGCGAACCGGCGTGACGATGACACTCACCTCGCTGTCGGCGATGATCGTGTTGAGTATCGTGGCGACACTGTTCGGCATCGACCTGCTGGCGAGTATCGGGATCATCCTCGTGTTCGGGCTCGCAGCGGACCTCATGAACACGTACATGCTCAACCTGAGTCTGCTCCGGTGGTACAAGTTCGAGGGGGTGGCGCGGTGAGCCCTCTCGGCTGGATTCGGTCGAACTGGCGCGTCGGCCTGCTCGTGGTGCTGGTCGGACTCTCGACGGTGTTCCTGTTCGCGCCCGGGTTCGCCAGCTCTGCGAGCAACGACAACCCGACGAACCTCCAGTACGGGCTGGAACTCGACGGTGGGACCGAAGTGCGTGCCCCGCTGGTCGGCGTAACTGCCGAGGGTGTCGGCTTCGCGGACGAGGAGCCGAACGACGTCGCCACTGCAGTCGCCTCGGAGCTGGGCGCTGCGGACCCAGGTGACGTGATCGCTCGGTTCCAGTCACAAGACGGCGGGACCGTCGAGGTGACGACGGACAACGTCACGCAGTCGCAGTTGGCGTCGGCGCTCGACGCGGCGGGCTACGAGTACGACACCGTCCGCGCGGGCGTCACAGAGGAGACCAGATCACAGACGATCGAGGTGCTCAACTCGAAGATCAACGAGGCAGGGCTCTCCGGCGGGAGGGTGCAGACGCTCGACTTCCCCGGACAGCGCCCGTTCGTCTCCGTGCAGGTACCCGGCGGTGACCGCGCGGACGTGTTGGATCTCGTGCGGTCGAAGGGTGCCGTCCGCATCGTCGCCTACCAGCCCAGAGAGGTGAACGGGTCGACGACGTACGTCAACACGACACTGTTCACCGACGAACAGCTCCAGCGCGTCGGCAACCCCCGCGAGGGACAGGGCGGAGACCCGCCGTTCGTGCAGGTGCGGATTCAGCCGAGCGCGGCCGAGCGCGTCCAGTCGGACTTCGTGGAGACGAACGTCGCACAGGAGCGGAGTACACGCTGTACGTACCCGGAGACGAACGACCCGTGTCTCCTGATCGTCCGCGACGAGCAGGTCGTCAACTCCTTCGGGATGGACGGTGACCTCGGACGGAGTATGGTCCAGGGCACGTGGGAGCAGGACCCGAGTTTCATCCTCAGCGTGAACTCGCTGTCGGAGGCACAGCAGGTCGCCGTCGACCTGCGTGCCGGGTCGCTGCCCGCGGCGCTCGACGTGGACGAGGGGACCACGCGGACGACTGCACCGACGCAGGGTGCAGACTTCAAGCGCGACTCGCTGATCGCCGGGATTCTCGCGGTGTTCGCCGTCAGCGGGGTCGTCTTCCTCCGCTACGGCGAGGCGGAGGTGGCACTCCCGATGATCGTCACGGCGATGGCCGAGGTGTACGCGCTGCTCGGAATCGCGGCGCTGATCCAGTTCCCGGTCGACCTCTCCGTGATCGGCGGGTTCATCGCCGTGATCGGAACCGGGGTCGACGACCTCATCATCATCGCCAACGAGGTGATGGACGAAGGTGAGGTGAACTCCCGCCGCGTGTTCCAGTCGCGGTTCCGTAAGGCGTTCTGGGTGATCGGCGCTGCTGCCGCGACGACTGTGATCGCCATGTCGCCGCTCGCCGTCCTGTCGCTCGGTGACCTCCAAGGGTTCGCTATCTTCACGATCCTCGGTGTGTTCATCGGCGTGTTCGTCACGCGTCCCGCGTACGGCGACATCCTCCGAGCGCTGCTGACTGACCGGTAGCCGTCTCGCGGCGGTGCCGCTCGACATTGAGGGCTCTCACGTTCGTTCGAGCCCAAAAACGGGCGGCGAGGGATTCGAACCACGGTCACTCCGCTCTCTGCTTCGAATCCTCGCTGCCGGTTCGCGTGTTTCTTCGCTTCGCTCAGAAACTCGCTGTACGGGCGGCGAGGGATTCGAACCCCCGACCCCTTGATCCGGAACCAAGTGTTCTGTCCGCTGAACTAGCCGCCCTCGTCTCACCGTTGCTCGGACGGCGATTTCAACCCTTCGGTGCGACTGTCGTTGAAGCAGGAAGCCACGGGGCTCGACCCCGAGGTGGACTCACGACGCTCCGTTGGTGTCGGCACGACTCGACTACTGCTGATCGTCGTCTGTATAGAACTCTGGTTTGATGTACTGTCGGTCACAAGCCGTCGAACCCGGGGTCGACAGAACCGGAACAAGACGCGTTGGAACCCCGAGTGAAGCGCAACAATCTATCAACACTTGTGACCGACAGTATAGGGTCGTGCGTGGATAGGTACCGCCGGTTCGAACTCACAGGTGCAGTAGCAACGCGGTATCGTCCGGTACTCCGTCTCCACTCGAAAATCTCTCCGCACGACCCCACGAGGTGTGGTCTCGATTGGCGGTGACACGAGTGTCCCCTCCGGACGGGCTCGAAACCAACTAACATATAATATAGCTTACAATTATCCGTGGCACGGACGTAGTGGGAAGCGTGACACGACACACGAACAGACAAGTAGCAGGTCAGTACCAGTTCGACACGTCGAACGAGCCGCAGAGCTCGTCGGACACGCGACAGAACACGTCGAGTGAGCAACAGACAGCCGGGGACACACGCTGGAGGGCAGGTCAGTGACCATCGAGTCCGGCGTCGGCGGAGTCGCACTGCTGGTCGGACGGCTGTTGTTCGGCGGGTTCCTCGCGTTCTCCGGCGTGAACCACTTCACGAACGCCGACCAGATGGCGGGCTACGCGGAGAGCAAGGGCGTCCCGCTGCCCGAGTTCGGCGTCGTGGCGACAGGTGTGATGCTCGTCGGTGGCGGTGTGGGGATCGTGCTCGGTGCGTACCCGGTGGTGGCTGCGGGGACACTCGCAACGTTCTTCCTCGTCGTCACACCGCTGATGCACGACTTCTGGGCGGTGCCAGACGAACAGCAACAAGACGAGATGACGCAGTTCACGAAGAACGCGGAGCTGCTCGGGGCGTCACTCGTCTTTCTCGCGTTGGGCGACCAGACGTGGGCGTTCGCTGTGAACGTCGGCCTCTGGCTGTGACCGACAGATAATTGTTGGTGCCACACAGCCGCACCGCAGGTGGAGACGACTGCCCGCTCGTGTCCACCAATGCCGCGAGGAAAGCGACAAATCGTCCACCGGATTTATACCGACCGGCGGGCCAATCGTGTGTATGAGTCTGCCGGAGGTACTCCAGCGGGAGCTGGGGGAGGAGGACCCCGTCGCGCGCGTCGGGTTGGGGGGTGACGACGAGTTGTTCGTCACGCCGACTCGGACGTTGATCTACAGAGCAGAGGGGTTGCTCTCGGACGAGTCGGTCGAGTCGTACCCGCACGACGCAGAGCGGGTGTCAGTCACCGAGAAGCGCCGCAAGGCCAAGATTACACTGGACTACGGGCTGGACGGCGACGAGTCGTTCTCGATGCCACGCGGTGTGTTGTCGGACGTACTCCACCCCGTCGTCGCCGGGATTCTCGCCGCCGCCGACACCACGGAGCCGGGTGAGACTGTCGAGCGGACGTTTCGGTTCTCGGAGCTGACGCTGGTCGTCACCAGTCGGCGGCTGGTCAAACACGTCGGCGCGGCTGTCTGGGACGAGGACGCCGAGGAGTACCACTACGACGACGTGGCCGACATCGACTTCGAGGAGGGGAGCGTCTCCACGTCGATCGTCCTCACGGTCGACGGGAGACAGGAGCGGTTCAAGACCCCGACAGAGGAGACCCGTGCCGTTCGAGAGACGCTGACCGAGGCGCTGCTCGACCACTACGACGTTCGGACGCTCTCGGAGTTCCGCGAGGCCGCCCAGCCCGAGCCGGAGCCGGAGCCAGAGCCGGTCGAGAACGCCGAGAGCGGCGAGACGACGAGTGACGACGGCGTCGACTTCGGCGACGGCCCAGACCCGCTGTCACCCGGTAACCCGGAGACGGAGGCAACTCCGACCGCAGAGTCCCAGCAACAGCAACAGGCGGTGAGCACCGAAGAGCCGCCGGTACCGGGTGTCGGCGACGACTCCGGCGGCGCTGTCGACGAGGCTGCCCGCGAGTCTGCGGCAGCCGCGGCGGAAGCAGTCGAGTCGCGCAACGCCGGCCAGAACGCGACCAGCGCCGACGACGCGTTCGCAGACTCCGGGTTCGAGCCGGCGACACCCGAAGACGATCTCGTCGAAGAGGTCGCCGAGCTCCGCCGGACGGTCGAGGACCAACAGGAAGAACTCGCACGACAGGCCGATCTGATCGAACAGCTCATCGAAGAACTGCGACGCGGACGGTGACACTCCCCCGGCGACACCGACGCGAGCCGTGACGCTCTCTCCTCACAGACCTCCGAGTGACAGTTCCTCCCTCTCCGGTCACCGTCCGCACACACTCAGTCTCGACCGATCACCTCCCGCACACACTCAGTCTCGTCCGATCACCGTCCGCACACACGAGGAGCCGAACGGGCCGATCTCTCCGGTCTCGAACTGGACGAAGTGGCCAGTCGACAGCGACTTGCCACAGCGTCGGCAGTCGTACTCCCCGTCTCGGCGGACGACGTGTCGCTCGAACTCGACCGTCGGTCCACGCACGCGACGACGAATCGTCGCCCCGTCGCGGTCGATCACGCCCCGTGTCTCCGCGGCGTCGAGAATCTCGCGGGTGACCGTCGGGTCGTTCGTGATCGTCTCGAGTCTGGAGACCGCCTCCGGCAGCGCCAGCTGCTCCTCGTCGACGACTGTGAGGAGCTCGACCCCCAACTCGATGCGCTCCGCCCGAGGCCGTTCGACCGCGGTGTCGACGACCGACGCGACATCGACCCGTGGCGCTGTCTCCTCCAGTGAGTCCCGGCTGGACTCCTCGGACCCGTCGCTGTCGCTCTCGTCGGCGAACGAGGAGAGTTCTGGCGTCTCGGCGTCGTCCTCACACACGTTGGTTGTCGGTTGCGGTGGTCGGTGTTAAGTGTGACTCTCGGGTCGTCCGCCGCCACCGCAGAGCCACGAACGGCACGCACGCCGTCCGTCAGACGACCCCCGAGATACTTCTCCGTGGCGGACAGAGAGTGTGGTGATGACAGACGAGCGGGGGGCGGAGTCGTTGGCGGCGGCGTTGTCCGCGTCCGCGGCGGTCGACAGAACGGCGGCCGCAGAGGCGCTGCGGGCGCGGGCCGAGACAGACCCACGAGCGGTCGCGTCGGTCGTGACGGAACTCGATGCGGGGCTCACCGATGTCGACGGTGAGGTACGTGCCGCGGTGAGCGCCACGCTTGCGGACGTGGCGGACGCCGACCCCGCGGCGGTGAGCACGCTTGCCACCCACCTCGCAGACCGACTCGAAGACCAGCGTGCAGACGTGCGCCAGTACGCGACGTACGCGCTCGCACGTGTCGGAGCCACAGATCCCGTCGCCGTCGAACCGGCGTTCCCGGGACTCGTGGAGACGCTGTTCGCGGACGACGACCCGCTGCGACACCTTGGTGTTCACGCGCTCGCGGCCGTCGCCGACGCCGACCCGACGGTGCTCGCCGACGAACTCGACGAGTCCACCTCAGAGGCGAGCGACGACTCCTCCTCCGAGGGGGCAGTCGACGCGACGCGACTCCGCGAGGGATTGCAAGCGGCGTTGAGCGAGACAGATCCGGTCGTCCGGCGGCGGGCGAGCCAGACACTCGCACGACTCGTCGAAGCCGGCACCGCCGTCGCTCCAGATCCGGCTGCGGTCCTCGCCGTACTCGACGACGAGACTGCGCCGACCAGACGGAACGCCGCGTTCCTGCTGGCACGCGTCGCCGACGAGGACCCGGCGGCGGTCGTCGAGGCGGATGCCGTCACCCCGCTGTGCGACCGACTCGACGATCACGACGCGGTCGTCGTCCACGCGACGGCGGCGCTCGGTGACGCCGGACGCGTCGCTCCCGAGGCGCTCACCCCCGTCGCCGACCGACTCTTCGAGCTGACAACACACGAACGAGCAGACGTGCGAGCGAACACCGTGCTCGCCGTCGGCCGCCTCGCGGGCGTCGCTCCCGAGCGCGTCGGCGACGCCGTCGAGGAACTGGCCGAACTGCTCGGGGACGACGCGCCGGTGGTCCGCGCGAACACCGCCTTCGCACTCGCCGAACTCGCCGCCGCCGAGCCGGACGCCGCCCGTCCCGCGATGGAGGCGCTGTTGGATCGACTCGAAGACGAGTCGGAGGCCGATTCCGTCCGCAACCACGCTGGCACCGCGCTCGACACTCTCCGCTCGGAGCTGTCTCCCGGCCCCTCGCCAGTTCCGGCGGACGACGCCGACGACGGCATCCCGCGCGGGGCGGCGGCAGTCACCGAGGGCCGACGCGGCGTCGGGTCGCTCGACGAGAGCGAGGGGCGTGACGACGACACGACTGAACTCGACGAAGAGAACCGCGACAGTACCGGCGGTCGCGGCCGAGCCGGATCGCCGACCGACATCACACCCGACGAGTGACCGGGTGCCGTTGTCGACGAGAGCGCGCAGTTGACGAGACAGGTGTTGCCGAGGAGACGAGCGATCTTGTCCGTTTCGCCGACGGCAGAGCGACAGACAGCAGTGGTTTCCGAAGGCTTATGCCCGGACCGAGGCAGAGAACCGACGATGATGGATCGCGGGTCTTCACTCGTCGTCGCCGGTCTCACGCTCCTCGTGGTCACGCTGGCGGTGAGTGCCGTCGCTGCGCCCGACCGTGGAGCCGACACCGGCGGTGTCTCGACTGTGACCGCCGTCGGGACGCCGGGGACGCCTGCTGGGACAGCCGACACGCCGCTCGACTCGTCGGAGACGCCCGGTGGAGCCGCGACGACCACAGCTCCGACGGGCAACGAGTCGGAGGACGGTGAGACGGCGACCGGGACCCCGACGCCGAGACAGACGCCGCCACAGGTACGTGGGACGCTGATCGGTGTGCAAGGGAGCGGCGGCTACATGTCCGGAGGGTACGCCGAGTTCGTGCAGGACGGCAGTCGCCAGTGGCTCGTCGAGCGGGAGGACACCTACTTCGACGTGTCACTGCTCCGTGACGGCCGCGTGCTCGCAGCGTGGATGACGGCCGGCCAACAGGACTGTGGTCCGTTCCCGACGCCGTGTGCGCGGACCGGGTTCGTCGTGATCGATCCCGGGGCGGCGGTCGGCACCGGTGCAGGAGCGACGCCGGAGGTCGTCGAGCGGTTCTCGATCCCGGTCCGGTCGTCACACAACAGCGAGATCCACGACGTGGAGGCGCTGCCGGGCGGCGGGTACGTGCTGACGGACATGGACCGCGAACGAGTGATGATCGTCGAGGACGGCGAGATCACGTGGCAGTGGAACGCGAGCAGCGTCTACGAGGCTCCGCCGGACCCGACCAAACGCGACTGGCTCCACCTGAACGACGTGGACCGAATCGGCGAGGATCGCTTCCTCGTCTCCGTCCGCAACGCCAACCAGCTGCTCGTTCTCGAACGGAACGGCGACGACGGCGAGGTGGTCGAAGTGATCAACGCCGACCGCGGCGGGAGTGACGAGACCTGTACCGACGGTCCACGGCTGTACGACGCCGACGGTGACGACGACGTACGGTGTGGTGACCCCGACGTGTTCCGCGAGCAACACAACCCACAGTGGCTCGGCGACGGCGCGGTGTTGGTCGCCGACTCCGGCAACGACAGGGTGGTGGAGCTCCACCGTCGCAACGGCGTCTGGCAGCCCGTCTGGGTGTTGACTGGCGCGGACGGCCGCGGGTTCGAGTGGCCGCGTGACGCCGACCGACTGCCGAACGGCAACACGCTGGTCACGGACTCCCGCGGTCGCCGTGTGATCGAGGTGACGGAACGCGGGGAGACAGTCTGGTCGCGCTCGACTGGCAACGGCATCGTCTACGAGGCCGACCGGCTCCCGGTCGGCGAAGTCGTCGGCGCACCGCTGTACGCGACGGAGCGTCCCCCGACCGGCCGGACGGACACCGCGACGGGAGCGGGTACGGCCGACGGGACCACCGACGGAATCGGAAGTGGAGGGACTGCCACCGGCAGCGGCACGGCCACCACCGGGTCCGGTGACGGGACGACCGCACCCGCGAGCAGTCCGACCACAGACCCGGTCGTCGTGACACCCGTCGGTCCCGGCGGTGGCGACAGTCTGCCCGTGTTCGGGGAGTTGGCGAGTCTGTTGCGCGCCGCGTTGCCGTGGCTGCCGCTGTGGCTCCGCGGGCCGCAGGTGGCGCTGTCGTCGCTGTCGCTGCTGCTCGTCGTCGGCGGCGCGCTCGACCGCTGGCTGCCGACCGAACGGCTGCTCGACGAACTGCTGCGGTGATCTCGCGCGGGCTGTGAGTGGTCGGGTTGTGAGTAGGAAGTTGGTTGGTCGGCGCAGACGGCGAGCAACCAGCAGATTCAGGGTACGGCAGCGACGACCTCGGACGTGCGCCGGTTTCGCGTTCGGCTACTCCCGGTACGAGTGCGTCTGCTGGTGGTCGCTGTCGCAGCGGTGGTAATCGCGTACGCATCGTTGCGTCCGCTGTCTGGTGGGCTGGGTGGAGCGGGCGGCAGCGGTACTGGGATCGTCGGTCTGGTCGGTGACAAGCAGCTCCACTTCCTCGGATACGCGGTGTTCACGCTGGTACTCGCGTACGCCACCGCTCACTGGCGCGACCGGCCGCTCCCGCGGGTCGCTCTCGTCGTTCTCGTCGCTCTCGGCTGGGGACTGCTGATGGAACTGCTACAGATCCCGGTCGAGACACGACAGTTCAGTCTGCTCGATCTGGCTGCCAACACTGCTGGTACGCTCCTCGCCTCGTTGTGGTTCTGCCTCGAACGACGTGTGGAGTACGGTCGACACTCTGCCCCGTCGGAGTCACCGAACAACTAGCAGTACTTCCGAGGTTCATCGACCGAGACAGATCGTTGCTCGGCCAATTCCGACTACAAAAAGCAGAACGAGACGGAACCTCTAATCGACTCGA
>CAKZQY010000333.1 GCA_937142015.1 uncultured Halobacteria archaeon | reverse complement strand
GGATTGTTTCGCGGAGCGTACGCGCTTCCTCCCACGGCTAAAGCCGATGGGCTTCTGCGCTGTTACCGCTGTGACCAGCGGTGCGAGACAGAGCGGTCACAGTCGACTGGGAGGACTCACAGCACGACGAGAGGACCGGGAACGTTTTTGTGTGGGAAGTAGCCACTGAGAGGTATGGACGGCGCAGACAAGTTCTTCGTCGTGATGGTGGTGTTGATCTTCGTTCTCATTCTGGTCGGAACTGTAATCAGCTTCCTCTGACCGCCTCTTGTCCGTGAATCGTCGCGGTCGGCAGGGAGAGAAACGTCAACCCGTGGAAGAACGTGAATCGAGGGGCGAGCGGAGGGCGAATCGCAGCCCCGAGCCACAGACGAGCGTGGGTTCGGAGGCGGGCCCGAGTCGCAGACGAGCGTGGGTTCGGAGGCAGGCCCGAGCCACAGACGAGCGTGAGTCAGAGCCGAACCCGACCGCAGGCGTGCCCGGTCAGTTGAGCACGTACCGTCGGTCGTCGCGCCCGACGATGCCCTCCTCACGGAGTGTGCCGAGCACGCTGTAGAGTGTAATTCGCTTCATCCCGAGACCGTCACACAGTTCGTCTTCCGTCACCGCGCCGTGCGTGGCGAGATACAGATAGACGAGCTTCCCGCGGGGCGAAGACACGTCGTCTGGCACCGCGACGCTCGTCGGAACCGCCGTCTCGCTGTCTGTCGGCTCGTCGGCTGTCGTCCGCTCGTCGGCTGTCGTCCGCTCGGCGTGTGTAGACTGCATGATCGTACTCACACAGAACGGTTCGACGTATGTAAAACTACTCCACGACGTTCGTCGAAAGCCGGGAGAACGGGGTTTCACACCCATCAAGCCGACGTTTCTCGGGAGTGCAGAGAAATTAATCCACTATCGAAAGACTGTTTTCGGGGCGAGTGTTCGACTACCGACGACTCTGTGCGGCGGCGATCGTCGCGCCGTCGTCGACTTTTTCGTGCGAACGTGTCTCACACTTTCGCGGAGAGTCACACGCTCGAAGTGGACCCACACGCCCGGTGCAACCACACGTCAGGTCTTCAGTCCGCTGCCGGTGAGCGGGACGACGACGTCGGCGTCGGCGGCGAGCGTGCCACGGTCGCGGTAGCTGTCGAGTGCGGCGGGCGCAGTCGCGCAGGTGGGTTCCGTGTAGAAGCCGGCGCGGTGGAGGCGGTCGAGCGTCGACTCGACAGTCTCGGTGTCGACCGCGAGCACGTCGCCGTCGGTTCGCTCGACGGCAGTCAGAATCTCCTCGCGGCGGACGGGTTCTGCGATCTGGATGCCGTCGGCGAGATCGTTGTCGCCGGCCGCGGCCGCAGAGCCGTGGAGTTGTTCGACGATAGGCGCGACGCCGGCAGCCTGTGCGCCGAGGAGCCGTGGGACAGTCTCGATCCAGCCGCGCTCGGCGAGTCGTCGGAACCCGCGGTACGCGCCGAGAAACAGCGTGCCGTGACCCAGCGGGAGGACGACGGCATCCGGCGCGTTCCAGCCGCGCTGTGCAGCGATCTCGTAGGCTACCGTCGCCGTGCCCGCGAGAAACGACGGCCGCCACGCGTGGCTGGCGTACCAGGCGTCGCTGTCGGTCTCCTCCACGGCTCCGATACAGGCGTCGGTCACGTCGCTGCGTGAGCCCTCGACACGGACCGGCTCCCCGCCAGCGCGCCGGATCGCCGTCAGCTTCGACGGCTTCACGTCCGCCGGCACGTAGATGCGCGCGTCGATGCCAGCTCGCGCCGCGTACGTCGCCACCGCTGCGCCCGCGTTGCCCGAGGAGTCCTCCACGACGGTGTCGACTCCGAGGGCTGCGGCCCGGGAGAGCGTCGTCGTCGCGCCACGGTCTTTGAAGCTCCCGGTCGGGAACACGTACTCCAGCTTGAACTGCGCGTCCCAGTTCTCTGCGTCGACGAGTGGCGTCCCCCCCTCGCCGAGTGTGACGAGTGGGTCCTCCGGAACTAGCGGCGCGTACTGCCACAGACTTGTGTGTGGTGTCCCGGAGCGGATGCCGACACCGCGCTCGTCGGGTTCGGCGTCGTCCGATGTGGTGTCGGCGGAGGCGGACTCGTCTGGCGTGGAGTCGCCGGGAGTGGACTCGTCTGACGTGGAGTCGCCGGGAGTGGACTCGTCTGACGTTTCGTAGTCGAGCGGGTGGCCGCACGTACACCGCCAGCGATCGGTGTAGGTCGCGTCACACGACGGGCAGGTGAGAGGTACCACGGTCCCGTCGGATGCCGACGCCGAGTGAGGTGTCTGTGAACGGTCGGAGTCTGTCACGCTCGCTGGTTCGGTGGGGAGGTGTCAGTAGCTGTCGGTTCTCTCGCTCGGCGACACGCCGCTCGTTCGCTTCGAACATCGAAACCGCGTCGTCCGGAAGGGACACGAACGTGCAAAACCGCACGACGGAAGCGGGAAGGCGGACCCGTGGGATTGAAGACGGCACCGACCGGGAGTCGAGACGATGCGACACGACCACTTACTCTCGGCGGGGCAGCTCGACCGGGCAGACATCGAGTCGCTGCTCGACCGTGCGGGAGAGATCGCGGCCGATCCGGGAGCGGTCCGCGACAGACTGGCGAACAGACTGTTGGCGCTGTGTTTCTTCGAGCCGAGCACGCGAACGAAGCTGTCGTTCGAGGCGGCGACGAAGCGACTAGGCGGTGACGTGCTCGACATGGGGTCGGTCGACAGTTCCTCCGTGACGAAAGGAGAGTCGCTCGCGGACACGGTCCGAGTGATCGAGGGGTACGCGGACGGGATCGTGCTCAGACACCCGAGTGAGGGTGCGGCGAAGATGGCCAGCGAGTTCGTCGACGTCCCGGTGTTGAACGCGGGCGACGGCGCGGGGCAACACCCGAGTCAGACCCTGTTGGATCTGTACACGATGCGAGAGGCGTCCGGATTGGACGATCTCACGGTCGGGATCGTCGGCGACCTGAAGTACGGCCGGACGGTCCACTCGCTGGCGGCCGCGCTGACGGAGTTCGACGCACGGATGCACTTCGTCTCCCCGCCGTCGCTGCGACTACCCCGCAGCGTGGAGTACGACCTCCACGACGCCGGTGCGCGACTCCGCGAACACGAGTCACTCGACGGGCTGATCCCGGAGCTCGACGTGTTGTACGTCACCCGCATCCAGCGCGAACGGTTCCCCGACGAGGACGAGTACCGCGCCGTGGCCGGCGAGTACCAGATCGACGAGTCCACGCTCACAGACGCCCGCGAGGATCTGACGATCATGCACCCGCTCCCCCGTGTCGACGAGATTGCACCCGAACTCGACGAGACGAGCCACGCGAAGTACTTCGAACAGGCCCACAACGGCGTCCCGGTGCGGATGGCGCTGCTCGACGCGCTGTTGGGAGGTGACGAGTCGTGACCGACACGAGTGAAGACGGTGGTGGCGACCGACAGCTCCGCGTCTCGAAGATCCGCAACGGGACGGTGATCGACCACGTCGCCGCCGGACAGGCGCTGAACGTGCTCTCGCTGCTCGGGATCGACGGCTCCGAGGGACTGGGTGTCTCCGTCGGAATGAACGTCCCCTCCGACCGACTCGGACAGAAAGACATCGTGAAGGTCGAAGACCGCGAACTGAGCCAGCCCGAAGTGGAAGTGTTGTCCCTGTTCGCGCCCGCTGCGACTGTCAACATCGTCCGCGAGTTCGAGGTCGTCGAGAAGATCCGTGTCGACCGCCCGGACCGTGTGACTGGCGTGCTCGCCTGTCCGAACCGGAACTGTATCACGAACGCCCGTGAACCCGTCGACTCCGCGTTCGAAGTCGTCGACGACGGTGTCCGGTGTGAGTACTGTGATACGATCGTACGCGAGGACTTCGGCGACCGACTGGCGACGGAGTCGAACGCACCACGCGGGGACTGATACGGTCGTGCGTAGATTGTTCGACGAATTGTACGAGACACGCATCCAGAAACTCGTCTTCTACACTGATAGTCGTGCGTAGAGATTTTCGAGTGGGTACGGAGTACCGGACGGTACCACGCTGCT
>CAKZQY010000332.1 GCA_937142015.1 uncultured Halobacteria archaeon | reverse complement strand
CGACCGCGGGATACACCGGCACGTGACGAAGCGGCCGCGGAGAGACGACTGCGACGGTGTTCGACTCGGCGGCGAGGGTCGACGAGCGTCGTGCGAGGACTCATTGTCGTTCGCCACGAGACGGTCGTATGGACCACACCGAGGTTCGGCAGGCGTGGGACGAGGTGTCTGCGTCGTACGCTCGCGCGCGGGACCCGGACGGATCGGACGCGGCGTTGATCGAGGACCTGCGGGAGGCGTTGCCCGCAGCCCCGCTCGTTCTCGACGCGGGGTGTGGTGACGGTGCGCGGACGCTCGCAAATCTCCCCGCGGACGCGGTCGGGCTGGACTTCTCACGTGAGGGACTGATGCTAGCGCGCGAGAATCTGCCGGACGCGCGACTCGTTCAGGGGGACATGCTCTCGATCCCACTGGTCGACGACAGCGTGGACGCGGTCACAGCCTACCACGCGGTGTTTCACGTCGCCCGAGAGCGCCACCCCGAGGTGTACCGCGAGTTCGCACGCGTCCTCCGGCCGGGTGGGATGCTGCTGTCCACGCTCCCGGGTGGGCGCTACGAGACGGTTCGACGCGGCTGGATGGGCGGCCGGATGTTCTTCTCGACACCCGGTCGAGACCGGACGCTCACCCAGCTCCGCGAAGCTGGGTTCGGGAGCCTCCGCACGGAGACTGCGACCGACCCGCTCGGCAGCGACACGGAGTTCGTGTTCGCCACGCTGGAGTGACACGATCAGAACAGCGAGTCCGCAGTCGCAGCCCCGATCACGGAGAAGACGGAGCCGACACTGACCGCCTTGAGCGTCACCCACGCGAGCCCCCGCACGTCGCCCGCGAACTGCCCGCCGAGGAACGTCCCCGGCGCGTCGAAGGCCAGCGCCAGCACCAGCACGGAGAGGTACGAGACGGAGATCAGCGAGAGGAATCGGAGCGGCACGCCGCCGACCTCCGCTTCGCGGTCCGGGTCGCGGTTGTCGTCGGCGCGGTACAACGCGGCGTAGCCGATGATCAACACGAGAAACGCCGTGACGGCCGCTTGGTACCACGCCATGTTGACCGCGAGGTCCCACACCTCCTGTGTGACGACGAACGGGCCCGCGATGAGGAACCCGCCCACGGCCTGCTGGAAGGTGTCTGCGACTGCGTACCGCGACTGTCGTCCGACCACACCCTCCCGGTGTCGGGCCGTGGATAAAATCCCGTGGGTTGCAGCGTGGAGACTGTGCCGGCCGACGCGCGTTCTGTCGCCCGACGCTCGTGGTGGATCACAACCCGCGCGTACGGAGGAGCGACACGCCGTACTCGAAACAGAGTACGACTCGGCACCGAGTACATTTTTATTCTTTATCACCACTCGATTTATGTGGAGTCGGGTTCAGGCTACCAGACGAGATGTTACCAGGCGCTGACGACGCGATCACGCGGAACGGGAAGTCGTTGATCTTGGCGTACGACCACGGGTTAGAGCACGGGCCAGTCGACTTCGAGCCGAACCCGGAGACGGCAGACGCAGAGACCATCTTCGAGTTGGGGACCCACGACGCGGTGACGGCAGTTGCGGTCCAGAAGGGAGTCGCGGAGGCGTTCTACGACGACTACGCGGAGGACGTGACGCTGTTGGCGAAGCTCAACGGCACCTCCAACCTCTGGATGGGGGAGCCGGACTCCGCGCTCAACTGTTCGGTGGCGTACGCTGCGGAGGAGCTCGGTGCGGACGCGATCGGGTTCACGCTGTACGCCGGGACGAACGGCGAGGTAGAGATGGCCGAGGAGTTCCGCCGCGTACAGGAGGCCGCGCGGGCACACGACCTCGGGGTCGTCATGTGGGCGTACCCCCGCGGACAGGGTGTGAAGAACGACACGAAGCCGGGCGTGATCAGCTACGCCGCTCGGATGGGGCTCGAACTCGGAGCCGACGTGGCGAAGATCAAGTACCCCGGCTCTGCGGACGCGATGGCACACGCCTGCGAGATGGCTGCGCCGACGAAGGTGGTGATGTCCGGCGGGTCGAAGACGGACGACCGGGCGTTCTTAGAGACCGTCAGCGACGCCATCGACGCCGGCGCTGAGGGGCTGGCAGTCGGCCGGAACGTGTTCCAACGCGACAACCCACAGGAGATTCTCGACGCGCTCGAAGCCGTCATCTTCGAGGAGGCGTCCGTCGAGGAGGCGCTGGAACACACCTCCGCGGCCGCCGTCGCCGACGACTGACGACGGAGTCGCTCGCTCATGTCACAGGATACAGACGAGACGACGGAGGAGACGCCAACAGACGAGACGACGACAGCGGAGGCGACGACAGAAGAGACGACGACAGCGGAGGCGACGGAGCACGGGGATGGCGACAGTCCCGTCACGAGCCAGACAGTCGAGGCAATCTTCGACGCCGTCGCAGCGGTGGCCCCCGAGATACGCGAGGGGTTACCCGGGCGACGCGTCTACCTCGACGAGGAGAACCCCTCCGGTGAGGAGGTGTTGGCAGCAGACGTTCACGCCGACGACCTGTTGTGCGACCGGCTGACGGCGATCGACGGGGTCGGTGGCTACGCCAGCGAGGAGGGAGAGTCAGTCGTCGACGCGGGCGAGGGGTTCGCAGTGACCTGTGACCCACTCGACGGCTCGTCGAACCTCGCCTCGAACAACGCGATGGGGACGATTGTCGGCGTCTACGACGCCGAACTCCCGGCGACCGGCGACGCGGTCGTCGCCGCCGGCTACGTGTTGTACGGTCCGATCACGACGATGGTGGTCGCCCGCGACAGGGTCACGGAGTATCTGGTCCACGACGACGGCAGCCGCGAGGAACTGACGCAGATCACGCTCCCCGAAGAGCCGACGGTGTACGGCTTCGGCGGGCGCGTGCCGGACTGGCCGGAGGACGTTGCCGACTACGTCTCGGCGGTGGAGTCGGAGCTCAAGCTCCGTTACGGCGGCGCGATGGTCGGCGACGTGAACCAGGTGCTCACGTACGGCGGCGTGTTCGCCTACCCGGCGCTCCGCTCGAACCCCGAGGGGAAGCTCCGCCACCAGTTCGAAGGGAATCCGATGGCGTACATCGTCGAGACTGCCGGCGGACGCTCCTCCGACGGCTCACAGTCGATTCTGGACGCTCCGGCCGAGGCTCTCCACGGCCGGATTCCGGTGTACGTCGGCAACGAGGATCTGATCGACCGACTGGAAGCGACTGTCGGAACGTAGCCACGCGGCCGGGTCGACACTGCCGCTCTCTGCCCCCGTTCCCGTCGCTGCACCGCCGACAGATCACTACCGAAAAACGCTCTATCCGCCTCTCACGGCTACGCAGGGTCACAGGCGATCCAGCGTACTCACAGCGATCACGCCCCCCGACGACAGCTCTCGAAGCGGTCGTCGTCGTGTCCTCTCGCCGAATCGTCTCTCGCCGAGTCGTCTCTCACCGAGTCGTCTCTCACCGAGTCGTCTCTCGCTGAGTCGTCCCCCGCCGAGTCGTCTGTCGTCCGTCTCCGAGTGATCATCACCGAGCGCACCGGTCGCAGTGAGACCCACCTCAGCGACGACTCACAACTACCCCAGTGACGATTCACGACCACCCCAGTGACGATTCACGAC
>CAKZQY010000331.1 GCA_937142015.1 uncultured Halobacteria archaeon | reverse complement strand
CGCGCGCAGCCTCCAGCGTGTTGCCGATCACCGGGAGACCGTCGTGACTCGGCGGTGTCGTCGCGTGACTCTGGGGATCACTCGCGTCGACAGCCTCCCCCTCTGCCGCTGGCTGTGACTCGTTGCTCGTGTTCCGGCGTCGTCGAGACGCAGATAAAAAGCCCGGTCCTGTGTGTCTGTTCCCGTACCACGAGGGACCTGCGAGGACGACTCTCGACTGCGCCCGACGCTGTCGACGGTCAGACTCCTGACACTGTCGACGGTCAGACTCCCGACGCTGTCGGCGGTCAGTTCCGTTCGCGTTCCCGCTCGCGCTGATCTGACTCGTTCAGGTCGCTGTCGTCGTCGGCCACAGCACGAGAGTCGCTGTCGTCGTCGGCCGCAGCGCGAGAGTCGCTGTCGTCGGCCGCAGCGCGAGAGTCGCTGTCGTCGGCCGCAGCGCGGCGCGCACGTTCCTCGTCGGCCGCGGCACGGCGAGCGCGTTCGCGTTCGAGTTCACGGTCGATCTCGTCGCTCTCGCTCTCGATCGCCTCGACAGTGACGACGTTCCCGCCGCCGGGATCGACGACCATCACGCGTGTCCCTTCCGCAATCTCCCCGTCCATCGACCGCGCAGAGTAGTAAGGGTTGAATCCGCCGTCGTCGAGCTTCACCTCACCCTCCGTCGGGGAGACACGCTCAGTCACCCGTGCCATCGACCCTTTCAGATCGCTGGAGTCGGTCGTTTTCCCGGACCCCTCACTGTCGTAGATCCCGAGATCGCGGTAGACGTAGAACGCGGCCGCGCCGAACACCACCACCATCAGTCCGAGGAGGAACGGCGTCGCCAACACCGGAAGTAACAGTCCGGCGAGCCCCGCCGCCAGCAGCGCGACACCGACGACGATGAAGTTCGCGCCGGGAGCCATCGCCTCCAGGATCGACAGTACGAGTCCTGCCAGTGTCAACAACAGGGGGAGTGTCTCCGGGCCGACGAGGTCTAGTTGGAGTAGCATCTGTCTCCTCACAGGGTTGCGACGACGAAGACGAGCACCGTGGCTAGTGCGCCGACGGCGACGAACACGGCGTTCTCGATGTCGACCGACTCCGGCTCGATGGGCGTTCGATCCGTCGCTGCCTCCTCGGCATCGTCACCCACCTCGTCGACGTCGTACTGCCACTCGCGGGCGTCTTCGGCCATACGCCGCTGTTGGGGTCCCCCGGGTAAATCGGTGACGGGTAGCGGTGTCGGACGGTGGTTGTGTCCGATGGGGGGTGTCGGACGGTGGTTGTGTCCGACGGGGAGTGTCGGACGGGAGTGGCGCACGACAGATTTTCACGCGGTCCGTGTGACAGTAGACGTATGCCAACAGCGCCGGAGCGCTCACTCGCGGAGTTCGCGGCGACGATCGACCACACTGTGCTCGGGCCGGAGACGACACTGGCCGACGTTCACGTCCTGCTGGACGAGGCGGCGGAGTACGGCACGAACGCCTGTGTTCCGCCGTGTTACGTCGCGGAGGCAGCGGAGTACGCCCCGACGGTCACGCTGGCGACCGTGATCGGCTTCCCCCACGGCCAACACGCGACGGCGGCGAAGGCGGCGGAGGCGGAGCGCGCACACGCCGACGGCGCGGACGAACTCGACGTGGTGATCAACGTCGGACGCGTGAAGGCCGGCGAGACGGAAGCCGTCTGTGGCGATCTGTCCGCGGTCGTCGACGCGACGCCGCTCCCGGTGAAGGTGATTGTCGAGACGGCGCTGTTGACGGAGGCGGAGACACACCGAGCGGCGAAGGCGGCCGTCGAGGCTGGCGCAGACTTTCTCAAGACCTCGACCGGCTTCGCGGACGGCGGCGCGACGATTCCGGACGTGGAACTGCTGCGTGAGTACCTCCCGGTGAAAGCGAGCGGCGGTGTCGGCTCCTACGAAGAAGCGGTGGCGATGCTGGAGGCGGGTGCCGAACGGATCGGGGCCTCGTCTGGCGGCGAGATCGTCCGTGGACACCCCGACGCAGAGTAGCGTCCCCACCACGAGCGGAGGTGGCTGGCCCCGAGCGACACGATGCCGAGTTCTGTCACGCCGAACACCGCGAGGAGGCACCCGAGGATCTGTAGCACGGTACCACGCAGCAGTCGTCGTGGTACCAATCTTGCGGCAGTATCGGCTGGCTCTGGGAGCAAGCGCGTGTCGTTCTCCGAGTCGGTCCGCCACACACGAACCGTCAGCTATTCTGCAGAGCAGACACTCGACTCTCGCGTGTCCTCACCACAGAGAGAGTCCGATACGCCCTCGACACCGGGAGGCCTGTTGGTCTCGAACACCGGCGGCATCGTCGTCGCGTTCCTCAGTCTGCTGGTGTTCGGCTACTCGCTGATCGCCCTCGGCAACATCCTCGTCGGCGGACTGGTCGCCCTCCTGTTGACGGGCGGCTACGTCGTCACGGTGGTGCTGCTCCGCGTCGTGAGCGCCGTCGAGCGGATCGCCGACGCCGCAGACCGACGGGCGGCGGCTGCGGAGGCGCGTGCCGCTGGTGAAGAGTGGGACGACTGACGAGGACGGTGACGCCGACGAGATCGGCCAGCAGCCGGTACTCCGGTCACTCCACCTCGATAGTCGTGCTGTCGACAGTGTCACTCCGCAGAGTCGGGAGCGTCACCCGCAACACACCGTTCTCGTAGGCGGCCTCGGTCTCCTCCTCGACGACCTCTTCGGGGAGGCGGACACGACGCTCGACGGAGTGGTGTCGTCGTTCGCGTCGGTGGTACTGTGCGTCCTCGTCTTCGACAGCCGTCTCGGACTCCGTCTCGGCGGTGATCGTCAGCTCACGGTCCAACAGCGACACGTCGATCTCCTCGGCAGCGAAGCCCGGGAGGTCCGCGACGACGACGACCTCCTCGTCGCGCGTGAGTACGTCGACGTTCACGTCGCCGCGGAACTCCGGCTCGAATCCCTCGCTGATGTTGGCGAGTTCCTCGTTCATCCGCTCGAACACCTGCTCGATCTCCTCGATTGGATTCCGTCGGGACATAGACGACAGTACGTCGTCGTCTGGCTTCAACCTGTTGCCTACTGTGGGTCAGGATACCACTCGTCGACCGAGTGACCGAAGGCGTCGGTGGAGAACTGACGAACTCGCTCACGTCCGACCCGACAGCGTCGCTCCCGACACAGACGGCAGGCTGCGACAGGTCCAACACCGAGCGACACGTCGGGCGACTGTGAACACTTCGTGATCGTGGTCGTCACCGAGGACTTCGCGCTGTACAAGCGGTCCAAGGCAACTGCCCCGGGGCCGTCCGAAAATCAGAGATTTTCGGGATCACGAGAATCTTCGATTCTCGAACGACTTGACCCCGAGGGTGAAGCCGACAGCATTAGTACACAAATAAGAGGTCCCAAGCACTTTTAATCTTCCAACACATACCAAGATGTGTCTCACAACGATATACCGTGACAGTCCCAGACGAGGATGGGGAGTGGCTCAATGACCAGCCTTGTCTCTCACCGAGTGGTCTGTTACAAAAGGCAATTCAAGGACAGCGTGAAGAGGAAGAATCTGGGTAACCACAATGAAACACACGCTTCGCTTCCGCGCGTACCTG
>CAKZQY010000330.1 GCA_937142015.1 uncultured Halobacteria archaeon | reverse complement strand
ACCGGGGCGAGACGCGTCGGAACCTCGAGTGACACGCAACAACCTATCGACACTTGTGACCGACAGTGTACCCGAGCTGGCAACCCCTAACCATGTCCACGAGATTCTGAAGGAGTCCGAACACGTGACAGAGAGCACCGCAGCGACGTGATACCGCCCGATACCGCGAAAGTCGCGGAAAATCACTACGCACGACCGTATGACCGACGAAATCTTTACGCGACAGCACACGAACCGGTAGCCAGCCGAGTGAACTAAGTGTCGCGGGACCGCTCACTCGCGTATGAACGGACGCGTCCTCGCGGTTGCGGGAGCGAAAGGGGGGGTCGGGAAGACGACGACCAGCCTCAATCTCGCGGCAGCGTTGGGCGCGGACGGGCGGGCAGTCGTGGTCGTGGAGGCGGACTTGGCGATGGCGAACGCGGTCGACTTTCTCGACGTGGAGGTGGGCGAGCGCCCGTCGCTCCACGAGGTGCTCGCCGGACAGGCCGGTGTCGAGACCGCAATCTACCCGGCCCCCGGCGGGTTCGATCTGGTGCCGAGCGGCACGAGCCTGGAGGGGTTCATGGACGCCGACGTACAGCGGTTCCCGCGCGTGATCGAGCAGCTACGCGGTCGGTACGACGCAGTGGTGATCGATACCGGCGCAGGTGTGAGTCAGGAGACAGTCGTCCCGACCGGCGCAGCGGACGCCACGATCCTCGTGTCGACGCCGCGGGTCGCGTCCGTCCGTGACGCAGACAAGACGATGTCCGTCGCACAGCGTGCCGGCGCGCCAGTCGGCGGAGTCGTGCTCACGAAGTCCGGCACCGGGCGTTCACCGCCCGCAGAGCGGATCGCACAGTTTCTCGACACGGACCTGTTGGGCCACGTGCCACAGGACCCCGCCGTTCCGAAGTCACAGGACGCCGGGATTCCGGTCGTCGCCAACGCGCCAGACAGCGACGCCGCGGTCGCCTACCGAGAGATCGCGGCGGAGCTCCGGAAGCGACCGGATCTCGTCGGCATGTCCGCCCGCGGCGAGACCGGCGGCTTCCAGTTCGGCAACGTCGATGCCGCCGCCGACGGCGGCGACGACCGGTGACTCGGAAGAATCGACGACGAGTTCGGAGCTTCGATAGCGCGAGCAGGCACAACACCCTTGCCCGGTGGCGTCGTCACGCCGAGTGTGCGCGAACTCGACTGTGACTTCTGTGGCTCGCCCGCCGCCGGGGCCTACGAAGTGGGACCGAAGCCGCCGGACCGCTCGCCGACCGACCGCCGCCGTCTCGTGTTGTGTACCGACTGCCGCGAGACACTCGCCGTCGCCATCCAACCGCTGCTCGACCGCGTCGCCGCAGCAGAATCCGACGCCTCACCGGGTGACGGTGGTGTCGTGAACACCCCGTCGACGGACGATAGCAGTAGCGCGAACACCCCGTCGACGGACGATGGAGAAGAGACACACTCGGACGAACGAATCGTCTCGAACGAGGAACCGAACACGGAGAGACTGACGGGGGACGACGACACGACAGACGCCAGCGGTGGAGAGACGAGCACGGTGGAGTCGGGGACGACCGAGACAGAGTCGGAGACCGGAGAAGCGGGGTCAGAGACAGCCGAGACAGAGTCGGAGACGCCAGAGACGACATCGGAGACGCCAGAGACGACATCGGAGACGACACAGGCAGGCCACACCGCGACGGACCCACGCCGGAACGGCACCGCGGACCGACCGACAACTGACAGCGACGACGACGAGTCGGCGTCCGAAGAGCAGACGGATCGAGGCGACTCGCCCGCGTCGAGTAGATCGAGCGAGTCGAGTCGAACGGGCGGAGAGCCGCCAGAGTTCCGGCGCGTGATGCGGCTGCTCAACAACCGGACGTTCCCGGTCGACCGCGCGGAGTTCACGGACCTCGCCACCGGCGCGTACGGGCTCGCAGAGTCGGAGGTGGACCGAATTGTCGAGTACGCGGTGCAGCGCGGCGTGCTGGCGGTCGAAGACGGAGAACTGCGCCGCGGGTGATACTGTCGGTCACAAGCCATCGAACCCGGGGTCGACAGAACCGGAACAAGACGCGTTGGAACCCCGAGTGAAACGCAACAATCTATCAACACTTGTGACCGACAGTAGAGAACACGACCGACCGGACTGACGGCGTTCTCGGGGCAGTTGCACGATACAACCTGCTGTCGTCCGGAAGCCACTTGCCGCTGTCGCACGTCAGAGAGAGACAGATGTCGAGTCAGAGCGAAGAGGCGGACGCGGAGCTGTGTTCGGTCGTCGAGGCGGTGACAGAGATCGGATCGGAGTGGCGACTGATCGTTCTCCACGACCTCCAGACGGGCGAGAAGCGGTTCAACGAACTCAAGCGGTCGACAGACGCGAACTCGCGGACGCTGTCGCGGGTGCTCGACGACTTAGAGGCGGGGGGTCTCGTGAGTCGTCGGGTGGAGGATCGCCCGCTTGCGACCTACTACAGCCTCACCGAGGCGGGACGGCAACTGAGCCCGGTGTTCGCGGAACTGGAGTCGTGGGCCGACGAGTGGCTGCTCGGAGACGACGGAGCGCGGGACAGCGACGCCGGCGAGACCGTGGCCTCCGGCGACTAACTGGTCTCCACGGCGAGACCGTGGTCTCCGGCGACTAACTGGTCTCCACGGCGAGACCGTGGTCTCCGACAACCGAAACCACACCAGTGAAATCCTCCGGTGCCGACTCTCCGGTATGGACTTGTTCGGGACGGCCGGGATTCGCGGCGGCGTGACCGACCGCGTGACGACCGACCTCGCGGTACAGGTGGGACGCGCGGTCGGCCAACACGCCCGGACGGCGGACACCGACGGCGCGACACCGACGGGCGAGGACGAGACGCGTGAGGACGAGACACCGACGGGTGAGGACGAGACACCGACGGGTGAGGACGAGACACCGACAGTCGTGGTCGGGCGCGACGGACGGACGACGGGAGCCTCGCTGGCGGCGGCGGTGGAGGCGGGGCTGACCGCTGCGGGTGCGCGCGTGGTTCGCGTCGGACAGGTGCCGACGCCGGCACTAGCTCACGCCTCTCGCGGTCGGCGTGGGGTGATGCTCACCGCTTCGCACAACCCGCCGACTGACAACGGGATCAAGCTGTTCGTCGACGGCGTCGAGTACGGGGAGACGGCCGAGCGCGAGATCGAGTCGCGTGTCGCCGCCGACCCCGACCACGCCACGTGGGACGCGTGGGGTACGTCGACGACGGCGGACGTGTTGGACGACTACCGACGCGACGTCGTAGCCTACGCCCGACAGTTCGGGGCAGCGCCGCCGACCGCAGACGACAGTGCCGAGCAGGCGGGACCGAGAAGTGAACTCCGCGTCGCAGTCGACTGTGGCAACGGGATGGCGGCGCACGCGACGCCGCAGGTGTTGCGCGAACTCGGCGTCGACGTAGTCGCGTTGAACGCCAACGTCGACGGCCACTTCCCCGGACGGGAGTCGAAGCCGACAGCAGCGAGTCTGACCGACCTCCGTTCGTTCGTCGCCGACGGCGGGGCGGACGTCGGAATCGGTCACGACGGCGACGCCGACCGGATCGTCCTCGTCGACAGCGACGGGGAACTCGTCCACGAGGACACGGTGGTGGCGATTCTCGCCGAGGCGTACGTCCGGGAACGGGACCTGTCGGACCCGGTCGTCGTGACGACGCCGAACGCCTCCGGCCGGATCGACGAGCGCGTCGCGGCGGCTGGCGGACGGACGGAACGAGTCGCGCTCGGCTACCTCCACGACGGGATTGCCGCGGTCAGAGCGAACGGCGGGGAGGTGGCGTTCGCGGCGGAGCCGTGGAAACACGTCCACACGGCGTTCGGCGGCTGGATCGACGGCGTGACCAGCGCGGCGGTGCTCGTGCGACTCGTCGCCGAGGAGGGACTGGGCGCGCTCCGTGCCCCGGTGACTGAACGACCGTACCGCAAACAGAGTGTTCCGTGCCCGGACGAGGCGAAGACGACCGTGATGGAACGACTGGAGACGGCGCTCCCCGACGCGTTCCCGACGACGGACGCCGAGACGGAGTACGGTGTCCGACTCACGTTCCCGGACGAGTCGTGGCTCCTCGTCCGACCGAGTGGGACCGAGCCGTACGTCCGTGTGTACGCCGAGAGTGACGACGTCGACGCGCTGGTCGGCGAGGCCGCCGCGGTCGTCGAGCGAGCTGTCGACGCTGTCTCGGCGTGACCGACAGTAAAACCACCCGGCGAACAGCTAGAGAGCGACACCCAGTTCGAGAGACCACCACCACACGCCGTCTACGCACAGTTTTCGTCGACAGCCGGCTGTCGGAGGCGAGGGTTTTAAGCCGATAACCGTCTCTCTACGAGACGGACATGCACGACATCGACAGACGACAGTTCGTCCGCGGGGCAGGCCTCGCGGGGCTCGCGGGGCTCGCAGGCTGTACCGGCGGCGGCGGTGGCGACACGGAGACGGCGACACCGACGCCTGCCGCGCCGGCGACAATCGGCATGGTGTACGCGACCGGCGGACTCGACGACGGCTCGTTCAACGACCAGGCACAGCAGGGGCTCCAGCAGGCAAAAGAGGAGTTCGGCGTCGCCTCCGACAGGTCACAGCCGAGTGAGGTGTCGCAGTTCAAGAACTTCCAACAGCAGTTCGCCCAGTCGACGGACCCCAACTACGATTTGGTCTGTTGTATCGGGTTCCTCCAGACGGACGCGCTGAAGGAGACCGCGGACTCCTTCTCGGACCAGCAGTTCATGATCGTCGACTCCGTGGTGGACCAGGGCAACGTCGCCTCCTACGTGTTCAAGGAACACGAAGGATCGTATCTGGGCGGCGTACTCGCCGGAATGGTGACCCAGATGGAGTTCGCTGCCGGCGGCGGAGAGAGCGACCCGGACAGCGCCAACGTCGGCTTCGTCGGCGGGGTCGAGAGTTCGCTGATCAAGAAGTTCGAGGCCGGCTACCTCGCCGGTGTCGCGTCCGTCGACAGCGGCATCGAGACACAGTCGACGTACACCGGCTCCTTCTCCGACCCACAGGCCGGGAAGGAGGCGGCGCTGTCGATGTACAACAACGGTGCCGACGTGGTGTACCACGCGGCAGGAAACACCGGCACCGGCGTGTTCCAAGCGGCACAGAGCGAGGGCCGGTTCGCTATCGGTGTCGACCGGCAGCAGTCGATCACCCGGTCGTCGTACGCCGACGTGATCCTCGGGTCGATGGTCAAGCGGGTGGACACGGCCGTGTTCAACGCCATCGAGTCCGTCGTGAACGACAGCTTCCAAGGCGGGAGCACGGTCACGCTCGGCCTCGCCAACGACGGTGTGCAGCTCGCGTACGGCGACCAGCTCGGCGGCGAGCTCCCGGACGACGTGAAATCAGAAATCACGGCCGCACGCGAGGGTATCGTCGGCGGGGACATCTCCGTCCCGACTGAGCCGTAGAACGTCTCGACCCCCCGAAACACGGGGTTTATACGCCGACCGCCGAAACGGGCGACAGAATGGTCGAAGCGGTTCGTCTCGAACGGATCACGAAACGGTTCCCCGGAGTGGTCGCCAACGACGAGGTGACACTCTCCGTCGAGCGTGGCACGGTCCACGCGCTGTTGGGCGAGAACGGAGCCGGGAAGACGACGCTGATGAACGTCCTCTACGGCCTCTACGAACCGACCAGCGGCGCGGTGTACGTCGACAGCGACGGACTGGAACGCGACGAGACGGGGGAGTTGGCGGCCGACCCGCGGTCGTTCGACTCGCCGCGTGACGCTATCGACGCCGGGATCGGGATGATCCACCAGCACTTCATGCTGGTCGACACGATGACCGTGGCGGAGAACATCACGCTCGGCAGCGAGCCGACGAAGTGGGGCGGACTGTCGGTCGACCGCGAGGCGGCCCGCGAAGCGGTGCGTGACCTCTCTGAACGGTACGGGTTCGACGTGGACCCGGACGCCACGATTGCGGACGTCTCCGTCGGCGTGCAACAACGCGTCGAGATCCTGAAAGCGCTGTACCGCGGGGCCGACGTGTTGATCCTCGACGAGCCGACGGCGGTGCTCACGCCACAGGAGGTGACGGATCTGTTCGCCGTCTTCGAGGAGCTCACCGCGGCCGGCAAGACGATCATCTTCATCAGCCACAAGCTCGGCGAGGCGACGGCGGCCGCCGACGAGGTGACCGTGTTGCGCGACGGTGAGAAGGTCGGCACCGTCGACACCGACGCGACGACACGCGAGGAGTTGGCGGAGATGATGGTCGGGCGCGGCGTCGTGTTGGAGACGACGACGCCCGACCGCGAGCAGGGAGACCCGGTGTTGTCCGTCTCGGACGTGACCGTCGAGGACGACCGCGGTGTTCGGGCCGTCGATCAGGTGAGCGTGACCGTCCGAGAGGGGGAGATCCTCGGTGTCGCCGGCGTCGACGGCAACGGCCAGTCGGAGCTGATCGAGGCGGTCACGGGACTCCGCACGCCCGAAGCCGGGGAGATCGAACTCGACGGGCGGGACCTCCGCGGGGTCTCGCGGCGTGAACGCGCTCGCTCGGGAATGGCGTACGTTCCCGAGGACAGACAGGAACGAGGGCTGGTGATGGAGTTCGACCTGACTGGCAACGGGCTGCTCGGCAGTCAACACGACAGTCCGTTCTCGGAGGGCGGTCGGATCGACTGGGGGTACACTCGGGAGCACACCGAGTCCGTGATCGAAGAGTACGACGTGCGACCGCCGACGCCGGAGACACAGGCGAAGTCGCTGTCGGGTGGGAACCAACAGAAGTTCGTCGTCGGGCGCGAGGTGGCCCGAGACCCGACGTGTCTGATCGCGTCTCACCCGACGCGGGGTGTCGACATCGGCTCGACGGAGTTCATCCACGACCGGCTGATCGACCTCCGTGCGGAGGGCACCGCCGTGTTGCTCGTCTCCTCGAAGCTCGATGAAGTGCGGGAGCTGTCCGACCGACTCGCCGTGATGCACGACGGCCGAATCGTCGATGTCGTCGACCCCGACGCGATCACGGAAGAGCAGCTTGGACTGCTGATGGCCGGGGAAGAACCCGAGAGCGTCCCGCGTGCCGACCGGCTGGCATCCGGGGCGGACGGTGCGGAGGCGACCGACGACGATACCGGTGACGGACCCGGCGACGGAGGTCGTGGACCCGACGACGGAGGTCGTGGACCCGACGACGGAGGTCGCGGATCCGACGACGAGACGGAACCGGTTCGAGCCGCCACCGACGGAGAGGAGGTGAGTCAGCGTGAGTGATGGCGGTGGTCTCGGAGCGCGGCTGCGGACGATCTTCGACAGGCTGACGAGCGCCTCTGCCGGCGAGCGGCTGGCAATCTCCGTGTCGGCGCTCGTGCTCTCCATCGTCGTGGGGGCGGTGTTGATCTACACCGCTGGACTGATCGCGGAGTGTCCGCGACCGGCGTTCGCAGCCTCCTGTTACGATCCGTTGACAGTCTACGACGAGCTGTTCCTGAAGTCGTTCGGCAACCTCGCGGCCGACCCGCTGAACGGGAAGGCGGCGACGACACTGGGGGAGACGACGATTCTCGTGTTCACCGGGTTGTCAGTCGCAGTCGCGTTCAAAGCGGGTGTGTTCAACATCGGCACACAGGGCCAGATGGTGATCGGCGGGCTGGCGACGGCGGTCGTCACCTACACCGCCTCACAGGCGGTGTCCGGCGTCGTCGGCACGCTGGTGCTCCTGCCGCTGGGTGTGCTCACTGGTGCCGTCTTCGGGGGGTTGTACGCCGCGATTCCGGGAGCGCTGAAGGCGTACGCGGACGCGAACGAGGTGATCACGACGATCATGCTCAACTTCGTGGCGACGAACCTCGCGCTGTTTCTCGTCCAAGCGGAGTTCAAAGACCCGGAGAGCTTCGCCAACCAGACCCGAACCCTCCCGGCGTACGCGCAGTTCCCCACCGTCGTCTTCCCGGACACGGCAGACTTCTCGTTAGTCGCGCTAGCGTTGGCCGTGACCGTCGCCGTCGCTGCGGCGTACCTGCTCGCGGCGACGGCGTTCGGCTACGACGTGCGGACGAGCGGGCTCCAGCCGCCCGCCGCGGAGTACGGCGGCGTTGACGCCTCCCGCACCGTCGTGGCGGCGATGACGCTGTCGGGCGCACTCGGCGGCGTCGGCGGCGCGGTGTACGTGATGATGAAACTCGGCAACTTCCAGACGAACGTGCCAGCCTACGGGTTCGACGGGATCACTGTCACGATTCTGGCCGGAAACAACCCTATCGGCGTGATCGCGGCCGGACTGCTGTTCGGCGTGCTCAAGTCCGGCAGCATCAACGTCAGCGTCGCTACCGACGTGCCGCCGGAGCTGGTCGGCGTGATCAGCGGGCTGATCGTCCTGTTCGTCGCTATGCCGGAGTTCTTCCGGATGATCGGCACCCGGTTCACCGCGAGCCGACCCGGCGGCGGCGAGGCTGTCGCTACTGACGGCGGACGCGTCGAGAGCGGTTCCGACGGGAGACGCGTCGAGAGCGGTTCCGACAGCGGACGCGTCGAGAGCGGTTCCGACAGGGGACGTGTCGAGAGCAGTGATAACAGTGGGATGTCTCTCGGTGACGGCAGCAGTGGCGACAGAGAGAGTGACGGAAGTGACGACCGAGAGACGGCGGCCTCACAGACGGCGACGGCGTCGGATCCGCCGTCTACTGCCGAGTCGAGTGGAGGTGATCCAGCGTGACAGACGACGGAGACGAGGGCGGAGACGGCGAGGTCGTCGTCGACCGCGACGAGCAGCCGACTCTCACGACCGACGGGGGCGCGCCGGCGACAGCCGACGACGAGCAGTCGGCCACGGCGAGCTACGTCACGCGGTGGCTCTCGGACGCGGGGATTGCGGAGTATCTCGGCGTGTTAGTGGTCGCCGTGTTCCTCGTCGTCGTCGCGGTCGGCGTCGTGGCTCCGAGCTCGGCACCCGGGCAGTTCGTCGCAATCCTGTTCTCGAAGGGGACGCTCGCGGCGACCCTCCGTCGGACGGTGCCGATTGCCTTCGCGGCGCTGGGCGGCATCTTCGCGGAGAAGTCCGGCGTCATCAACATCGGACTCGAAGGGCTGTTGATCATCTCCGCGTTCGGCGCGGCGGCAATCGCGCAGGTTACCGGGAGCGTCTGGATCGGACTCGTCGGCGGCGTGTTGGCCTCGACACTGCTGGCGCTGTTGTTCGCAGTCGCCTGTATCGAGTTCCGTGCCGACCAGATCATCGCGGGGCTCGCCATCTGGCTGATCGCGCTGGGGCTCGCGCCGTTCGCCTCCGTCGTGATCTACGGCTCGAAGAACACGCCCACCATCGACACGTTCGACCGGATCACGATCCCGGTGCTCGCAGAGCTCCCGTTCTTCGGGGCGCTGTTCGACAACTCGCCGGACGTCTACCTGCTGTTCGTCGCGGTGATCGGCTCGTGGTGGGTGCTCAACCGGACGAGGTTCGGCCGGTGGGTGCGTGCCTCCGGCGAGAACCCGGACGCACTCGACACGGCGGGTGTCGACGTCTCGCGTGTGCGGTACGCCGCGGTGTCGCTGTCCGGCGTGCTCGCGGGACTCGGCGGCGCTGCGCTCTCGATCTCGCTGCGTGGGTTCACCGGCAACGGCCCGACGATGGTGAACGGCCGCGGCTTCATCGCTATCGTCGCCTACCTGTTCGGCAACTACGACCCCGTCGGCGCGCTGCTGTCGACGATGCTGTTCACCTCGCTCACTCAACTCCAACTCGAACTCCAAGCCAGCGGCGTGCTGTCGATCCCGGGCCCTGTCGTCCGGACGATCCCGTTCGTCACTGTGATCGTCGTACTCGCGCTGTTCGGCAAGACGCGTATTCCCGCGGCTGCGGGTGATCACTTCGAGTCTGGCGAGGAGTGAAAAACTATACGATACTGAAGTCGTCTACCGACTCTGGATACAGTCGCTCGACTCGCTCTTCCCCTCTGTCCATTTGTTGTGTATCGAGTGCTGGATACTCGTCGCAAAGATTTGCCACTGCCTCATCGATCGTCTGTCCACACTCTTCACCGAGGCCACAGATGTCGAAAAACTCAGAGTGAGTGTCGTAGCGGTGGAATTTCAGCAGACGCGATTTCGCATCACACGTCACGTTGTGGACACTGTCGTCTTCACTCACGAAGACCGCAATGAGTTTTTCCCCAACGATAGTGTCCAACGCGTCGCGGTACTGTCTATCCGTCTCACTACTATTCTCCTCTAGTCTGAAATATAACTGTCTAAAAAATCTTCCCTCATCGAAGTAACCCGACGAAACGAGGTTTGCGACGTAGTACGCTTCGTAGCCGTATCGCTCTGCAAGGTCGCCTTTGGCACCGTACACGTCGAATGCTCGGCTTTGATTGTCCGCCAGTTGCCTGATGTACTGTGACGTTTGGAGAAGTTGAAACCGTCTGTCGGTAACAATCCCGTCGAAGAAGTCGATACCGGAAACTGTATCCTCACTTACAGATTCGATAGCCTCTGTGTCTTGTTCCGCGTCCGTTCGTGCGACCCGTCCAGTTTCCCGTTTCACTTCTCGGACAAATGAGTGATACTGGCTGCACTCTTGACTGTTGAATGTCCCAGGATACAACACAACCTCACTTCGTGATACTATATCTGCTTTTTTGTCGTCTGGTTCGTCCTGTCTTACGTTCACACTACAATCGTCTGACAGGTCACCGACACTGATCTCGATGTCATCTCCACCAGTAATGTCTATATCTGGAGAAAGAGCACAGAAGATCTATTAGTGTGTCGATCACGTCTCAATTATTGCGCTGCCGTTCGACGTGCTCAACCAACGAAGCAAAATTGTCGTCAACGAAAACGTCAGAGCCGTGTTCCACCATCGCAAGTTCGTCTGCTGTCACGTGCTCTCCGTGCGGCGTCTCGACACGGTCACCACTTTCCTTGTCGACGACGTATCCCTCCTCGTCTATTTTTACACCAAATGCAGGAAGTATATAACCAACCGCTTCGCTCTCGAAGGTTAGATTCATATTCGGTTCACCTCGGGTAGTGTGTCCATTCCGTACGTTGCTCGGTGCAGTATTTATGTTTTACTATCGAGCATACGGCACAGACACATGCACTCGGATGTAGTCCTCTGAGAACGACTGGGACTCACTTTGGTGGCCCGTTTCTTTCGTTGTGAGACAACGAGATCACGGTGACAGACTGGGACAGCCAAGGCGTTCCAATTCACCAAGGCGGTTCTTACCGAACTGAGTGAAACGGCACCCTAGAAGTTACAGCATCCAACGCGTCTCGTTGTCGACCCCGGGATACGTCGTTTCGACGGCTCGTGACCGACAGTGTACTGATGCTCCCGCGTGTCACGCGACGGAGACGATCAATCGTCACACCCTTCAGGGTCGACACGCTACCGGGCGGGCATGAAGTTCTGCGACGACTGCGGTTCGATGATGAAGACGGAGGGGGAGGTGTGGGTCTGCGGCTCCTGTGGCGCAGAGGAGCCACGCGACACCGCCTCGGAGTCCGGAATGTCGGTCACGGAGGGCCAAGAGGAGACGGAGGTTGTCGACGTCTCGGGCGTCGACGACGCACAGGTCGCCCCGACGACGGAGATTCACTGTCCGGAGTGTGGCAACGACCGTGCGAGCTACGAGATGAAGCAGATCCGTGCCGCCGACGAGTCCGAAACCCGGTTCTTCACCTGTACGGAGTGTGGTCACAAGTGGCGGGAAGACGACCACTGATACGGTCGTGCGTAGATCGGTACCGCTGAGTCGACCCACAGGTGCAGTATACTGTCGGTCACAAGCCATCGAACCCGGGGTCGACAGAACCGGAACGAGACGCGTTGGAACCCCGACTGAAGCGCAACAATCTATCAACACTTGTGACCGACAGTATGACAACGCGGTACTACCCGGTACTCCGTACCCACTCGAACATCTCTACGTACGACCCTATCACGCGTCTTCGACCAACAGTGACTCGCCAGTCATCTGCGGTGGCTGGTCGAGACCGATCACGGACAGCAGCGTCGGCGCGATGTCGGGGAGGCTCCCCCCCTCACGCACGGACAGCCCGCCGTCAGTCTCCTCGGGTGTGAGAGAGACGAACGGGACCGGATTGAACGTGTGTGCGGTGTGAGGATCGTCCGCAGTTCCCATGTCGTCGGCGTTGCCGTGATCGGCAGTCACGAACGCGTGACCGCCCGCAGCGAACACGGCCTCCAGCAGTCGGTCGAGTTGTGTGTCCACCGCCTCCACGGCGGCGGTCGCGGCCTCGAAGTCGCCCGTGTGACCGACCATGTCCGGGTTCGCGTAGTTCAACACCACGACGTCCGGGTCTTCGGCGTCGATAATTTCGACCGCGGTGTCGGTGACTTCTGGGGCGCTCATCGCGGGCGTCTCCTCGTAGGTCGGCACGTCGGGCGAGGAGACGATTCGGCGGATCTCTCCGTCGAACTCCACCTCGCGGCCGCCGTTGAGGAAGTAGGTGACGTGGGCGTACTTTTCCGACTCCGCGATCCGGAGCTGTGTCAGTCCCGCTTCCGAGACCACCTCGCCCAGCGTCGCCTCCGGCTCCTCCGGCGGGAACGCGACCGGCAGGTCGAACGTCTCGTCGTACTCCGTCATCGTGACGAGATCCACCGCGGGCGGGCTGGTCTCGACGCCCGCCGCGTGCCAGTCGTCCGGCCGAATGTCTGCGAGCATCCGTGTCAGCTGCCGCGCGCGGTCTGCACGGAAGTTGACGAACACTGCCGCGTCGCCGTCCTCGATTCCCCCGCGGTCGACTGCGCCGCCGGTGTGGTTCTCGCCGGTGTCGCTGCCAGCCTGCTCCGCGTCAGTGGTATCGCCAGTGACTAGCGTCGGCTCGACGAACTCGTCCGTGTCGCCGCGCTCGTAGGATCGTTCGACAGCCGTCACAGCGTCGGGAGCCGTGTGGTCGGCCTCGCGGTCGACGATTGCGTCGTACGCGCGGGCCGTCCGTTCCCAGTTCTGATCGCGGTCCATCGCGTAGTAGCGTCCGGAGACGGTTGCGACGTGACCAGTGCCGTGCTCCGCGGCGACCTCGGCGAGTTCCGCGAGGTACTCGCGGCCGGACTGCGGCGGGGTGTCACGACCGTCCGTGAACGCGTGCGTGACGGCCTCGACGCCGCGTTCCGCCGCGGTCTCGATCAGCGCGTGGAAGTGCGACTGTGCGGAGTGGACCCCGCCGTCGCTGACCAGCCCGAGCAGGTGGAGTCGGCCGTCGTCTCCGACGGAGTCGAGCACGCGGTCGATGGCGTCGACGTCGCCGAACCCGCCAGCCTCGACGGCGTCGTTGATCCGGGTGTACGCCTGATACACCGTCCGTCCCGCGCCGATATTCTGGTGGCCGACCTCGCTGTTGCCCATCTGCCCGTCCGGGAGGCCGACCGGGCGACCGTGCGTTCGGAGTGTGCCGAACGCACCGCGCTCTCGGATACGGTCGAACGTCGGTGTCTCCGCCGCCCGCACCGCGTCGCGGTGGTCGTGATCCGCCAGTGCCCACCCGTCGAGAACGATCAACGCCGCGCGCATACGGAGGCGGTCGCGTGCCGACGGTTTCGCTCTGTCGGTCGCCACAGACAGCCAGTCGCTCTGTCGGTCGCCGCAGACAGCCGGTCGCTC
>CAKZQY010000329.1 GCA_937142015.1 uncultured Halobacteria archaeon | reverse complement strand
CACTGTCTCTCACGGTGGCTCACCGTGTCCCAGTCTCGCAGACAGTTCGGCGGCTCCAGCGTACAGCTCACGCTTCGTCTCCCACTCGACGAGCCGATCATGTTCGTCGAGGAAGTCGAACAGCGTGCCGAGCATTGCGTCGTACTTCGCGTACTCGACATCGTGGTCGACGGAGATCGACTCGTAGTCTCGTTTCAGCACGTACGTGTCGCCGATACTCGCCTCGCCGATCTCCAGCTCGTGTCCGCCGTCGTTGTTCTCGAACACGGCGATCAGACAGTCGGTCCGCCGCAGCAACACTCGGAACTTGACGTAGAAGTTCTCCCACACCTCCTCCTCGGGATCGATTTCGTCGAGCCTGAACGCCTCGTCACAGTCCGGAACGGACAGAATCTGTTCGACTGCGGTGAGTCGTCTCTGCTCTGGGTCGTTGTAGCTGCCAACCACGAAGAATACTTGCTCCGCGCGTGCGAGTCTCCCGACCTCCTCGGAACAGCTGCCGTGAATTGTGCGCGCCTTATTTGGCGAGATGAATTTGGGAACAGTGTCTGCATATCCTGAACTAAGCTTTGAATTTCGGATTCAGCCACGCAGAACGGTTCGACTCCCAGTTGATAAATTCTCTGCATTGTTTCTGATACCGACAGTAATAAATACGCGGAGTTGAGGACTACACAGTGTGGTGGGACGAACTATTACAGACAAATCACAATTCTAAGGTGTATAATTTTGTTCTTTGATGGTCAAAAATGGTCATTAGAGTTCAGAAATGTCCATCTCTAGGCCGTCTAGTGATAAATTGTGGTGATAGATGGGGCATCGGACAGACCTGATCAATAGTGTTTTATGCCCAGCCCACTGACTCACGACTAGGAGTGAGTATGTCCCAATCCGACGACCCACCGGAGTCGATGCCGCCGAGTGACTTCGACTTCGTACTCGACGAGACACGAGTCGTAATTCTCCAGCAGATTCTCGCGTCCGAGACGGGACATCTCTCTATCACAGAACTGCACTACCGCAACCCCGAAGAGACAGAAGCTGACCTCGAAGAGGAACTCGAGGAGCTGAAAGAGAGAGACATCCTCGACGAGGTGACGGTTTCGGAGAGGGACAGCGTCGACGACCGTCCGACGACGTTCTTCACTGTGTCTGGCCACGGAAAAGAACTGTTGTCGGACGCAGGGCTCTGTGACGAACTTAGTATCTGGTCCGCGCTGTACGGCCGGATGGAGCGCACCGAAGAGATCGAACAGATCGAAGCGTACAAGAAGGATGTCGTTCTGCCGCGCAACACTGGCTCTCCGAACAGCGGGAGTCGAGACGAGGACGATCGGAATTCGACCGGAGCGTGCGATTCATCCGAAGAGGACGACCCGACGATGTCCGACAAACAGAACGCGAAAACTCTCGCTCTCCGGACCGACGGTGCTCGGTCACGTTCGGACAGTCCCGAGGAGTGAACGACCGGCCGATACCGGCGGTCAGGATCCGTCGAATCCGGAACAGACGAGCGCGGACAGATGACACGTCAGAGCGTCGCGTCCGTCTGTCAGTCGTCGTGACAGAGGGTAACACGGAGAGCGGTGAGAGCGACACCGCTCGGAGGGAAGAGGGACGGCAGCAGCTACTGTTCGTTCATCGCCTCGCTGGCAATGTTACGGCCGCGGGGTTTGAGATTCACTTCGCGGCGCTTGCGAACTTCTTCGAGCACGTTCACCTCGATCAGGCGTTCGAAGATCTCCTCGACACGCTCTACGTCCATGTCGAGGAACTCCGGCACGTCGAACGAGGAGACGCCAGAGTACAGCGCCATCAACACCTCGCGTTCCGACTCCGACAGCTCGACGCCGCCGCTGGTCCGCTCCTGGTTCTGTCCGAGGTACGACTTCAGGACGGCCATCCGCCACCCCTCACCGGAGAGGTACGTCTGGACACTCCCACCCTCGTCGTTTGTGTGTTCTGCCTCGATCACTTTCCGCTTGTCGTCGAAGACAGTCCGCTCTGCGGTGTCGAGCGTGCCGATGTCGTCGAGCTCCAGCCTGACGAAGTCGCCAGACTCCAGCGCGACGGAGACGCCGTCGGCTTCGATCTTCAGGCGCGCCTTCTCCCACTCCGTGTCTTGGACGACGCCGCCAGCCACCGCGGGGTGGCGGGCGTAGACGACACGGCGGTCCAAGAACGCCTGGTAGACGTTCGTCTGGAACTCCTCGTGGTTCTGTGCGGCCACCAACAGCACGTCCTCACCCAGTCGTAGACTGACGTAGTTCGAGACGCGCTGGACTTCCTGTGTCACGTCGTGGCGGCCGCCGATCTTGCTCACGTCCGACAGCGGGATGGTTCGCTTGCCTTCGTTGCCGACGAGCACCAGCCGCCGGTTCGAGAGCACGATCCGGCCGGGGGTCCACGACACGTCGTTGACCGGGCGGCCGTCCTTCACAGCCTGAGCGAACCGCCCCTTGGTGTCCGCGAGCATGTACTCCTCCTGATCGTTTTGTGCTGCCATTATCGAATCCCTCCGAGCTTCGAGAGTGCCGAGAACGCACGTTTTCGAACAGCCGGTTCCACGTCTTCGTCCGTCATCCGGTCGAGTACCTCCTTGGCGCGCTCGCCGCCGACCTCCCCGAGCGCGTACGCCGCCCGCGCCCGAGCGCTCGCCGGCGCGTCACCGTCCTCCAACAGGTCGATCAACGACGACTCGACGTACTTCGAGTCGAAGTTGGTGACGCTTGTCGACGCGAACTGTGCGGTCATCTTGTCGTCGTCCGACAGCGTCGCCACGAGCTCGTCGACCACCTCTGTCGGCGGGTCTGTCGCGCTCGTCACGCGACCGAGGAACCACACCGCGTTGCGACGCTGACTCGCCTCCGACGCCTCCGACATCACCTCCAACAACGGGTCGACGACCGTCTGGTCGTCCACGTCCTCCAGCTCCTCGACGATGGCCTCGCGGACCTGGTGACTCTGGTCCGTCGGGGCCGTCGAGAGCAGCTGGATGATCGAGAACACTGCCGCCTGCCGGACCGCGTCGTGCGGGTCGTCTAAAGCCCCCACGAGGTCCGGCACCGGTTCCGCACTGCCGGCGTTCCCAAGCGCGCTGGCTGCAACTCGTCTGATCGCCGCGTTCTCGTCGTCCAGCATCTCCAACAGCGCCGCCAGCGCCCGTCCCGTTGCGATGATCCCCAGAGCGTCTGCCGCGGCAGAGCGCACCCGCTCGTGGTCGTCGTCCAGTCGGTCGACGAGGTTACTCACCGCCCGCGGGTGGCCGACCTGTCCCAGCGCGTAACACACCCGCTCGCGAACGCGTGGGTCCGGGTCCGACAGCCGCTCGACCAACGGACGTATCGCGTCCTCGTCGCCGATCCGTCCGAGCGCGCCGGCTGCAGCCATCCGACACTCCGGGCGGTCGGCCGACAGCGCCTCGCCGAACGCTCTGATCGCGGTCCAGTCCGTCGACCCGGGATCGATGTCGGCGTCCTTGACGATCAGCTGTTCTAACGCCTCCTGCCCGAGTTCGTTGAGGGCGTCGACCGCCATCGCCCGCACCTCCGGGTCGTCGTCGTTCAGCGCGAGATCTGCCAGCGTGTCGATCACCTGCGAGTCGTCGACGTCGCCGACGTCGCCGAGCATCTCCGCGGCGCGTCGCCTGACCGCGTCGCTCTCGCTGGACTTCGCGCGGTCGGAGAGTTCCTCGATGTCGTTGTCCCTCGCCAACTGGTAGAGTGACATCAGCCACCCCCGTCACCGACGTGCCGGTAGATCCGGCTCCGCTTCGCCACCGGCTCGAACGCGTCTCGACAGTCCGGTGGGACACTCTCCGTCTTCCCCAACACGAGGTACCCCCCGTCACGGAGCGACGCTCTGAGTGTCTGGAACAACGGCGTCTTGTACTCCGCGTCGATGTAGATGAGGAGGTTCCGACACAACAACAGGTCCTTCTCCGACTCCGGCTCGTCCCGGATCAGATCGTGTGTGCCGAAGGTGACCTGCTCGCGCACCCGGTCGCGGACTCTGAACGTGTCTCCGTCCTGCTCGACGTACGGGTCGTAGCTGTCGAGCGGACCGAGTTCGTCCTCGATGTCTGTCGTCCGCGTGGTCTCGTAGGCTCCGGCACGGGCGGCGGCGATCGCCTCCTCGCTGATGTCTGTCGCCAACACGTTCAGGCGACGAGCCGTGATCTCCGGGTCGTCTTCCGCGACCATCACCAGCGAGTACGGCTCTCGTCCGTCGGCACACGGCGCGCTCCACGCGTCGACCTGCCGGTGGTCTGTGGTCAACTCCCGCAACACCGGCACGAGGTTCTCCCACATGTCCGGGTCGCGGAAGAACCCAGTGACGTTGATCGTGAGCGCGTCGAGCAGCTCCTCGCGCTCCGACTCGTCACTGCGGAGGATGTCGAGATACTCCGTGTGGTCGTCGGCGTCTCGTCGCTGCATCCGAGCGGAGATTCGCCGCCCGAGGTACGCCTCGTTGTAGTACCCCGGCTCGAACGGAACTTCGTCTTCGATGTGCCGGATGACGCGGTCGAACGCCTCCTCGTCGTCCGGACGCGTCCCGCTCATTCTGCCCCCCTCCCGACCGGGCGGCCGGCCGACGACCGTGTCGACTGACTCATCGGTTCAACGCTACACGCGCCGGTGATTTGTGTGTGTCGCCTCCCCCGTGCCGTCCGTACACGACCGCTCGACGCCGCACCTCGCACGGAATCGCTCGACGCCGCACCTCGCACGGAATCGCTCGACTCCGCACCTCGCACGGAATCGCTCGACTCCGCACCTCGCACGGAATCGCTCGACGCCGCACCTCGCACGGAATCGCTCGACTCCGCACGCTGCTCGTAGGCCGACTCGGACTGGCTCGACTCGTCTCCCCCCGCGACGCGCATCGGTCCGCCTCCCCCCGCGACGCACATCAGTACGTCTCCCCCAGTGTCTCGACATCGAGGATGGTGACAACGTCGCCGTCGCCCAACACTGCGGTGCCGGAGAGGCCGGGGATGCCGCTGAGAATCCCCTCCAGCGGCTTCACGACGACCTCCTCCTGGTGGAGCACTTCGTCACAGTGGAGCGCGACCGGTCGCTTCTCCTCGCGGATGCGGACCAACATCCCGTCGTCTCGGCTCCCCTCGGTGAAGCCGAATCCGTCGTTGTCGTCGTCGTGATCGTCGTCGTCGCCGTCGTCGCCGAGACCGCTGCCGAAGCTGCTCCCCCCGTCTGCGGCGGCAGGAGCGGTCGACTGGCTGCTGGCGTTCTCCTGTAACACGTCTCTGAGGTGGATCACCGGGTAGATGTCGCCGTCGTGACGGACGACCTCCTCCTGGTTGACGGTCTCGATGTTGCCGGCACGCGACACCTCCGCGATGTTCTTGATCGGGATGCCGTACTCCGTGCCGTCCACCTCCACGAACATCACGCGGACGATTGCGACCGTCACCGGGAGTCTGATCTCGAACCGACTCCCCTCTCCCGGGGTGGAGTCGAGTGAGACTGTGCCGTCTAGCTGTTTGACAGTCGTGCGAACGACGTCCATCCCGACGCCACGACCGGAGACGTCTGTCACCTCCTCGTTCGTGGAGAATCCGGGGTGGAAGATGAGCTCTCGTGCCTCGTCGTCGTCCATCGCCTCGACCTCGTCCGGCGTCTTCACGCCCTCGGCGACTGCCTTCTCCCGCAGGGCGTCGGCGTCGATCCCCGCGCCGTCGTCTTCGACGACGATGTTGACGTGGTCCCGTTCGCGATCCGCACGGAGTTCGATGTGGCCGGTCCGCGGCTTGCCGGCGGCTTCCCGCTCGTCCGGAGGCTCGATCCCGTGATCGACCGCGTTGCGCAGGACGTGGACGAGCGGGTCCCGGATCTC
Source organism: uncultured Halobacteria archaeon (assembly GCA_937142015.1). Taxonomy (GTDB): domain Archaea; phylum Halobacteriota; class Halobacteria; order Halobacteriales; family Haloferacaceae; genus JAHENP01. The sequence continues at coordinate 175 of CAKZQY010000329.1, read as the reverse complement.
GGTGAGGATCGTCCGGTCGAGTTCGATGTCGCGCCCGTCGATCTCGAAGTCGACCTCCTTGTCCTGATCGCGTGCGAGGTCGCGCACCAGCCGCGGGAACGTGTCCACGACGGAGGACAGCGGGATCAGCCGCATGTCCATCACCGTGTTCTGGAGGTTCGACGAGATCTTGTCG